>DAHVQK010000064.1 GCA_027317845.1 Gammaproteobacteria bacterium | reverse complement strand
GTCACATACACCGCGCGCAGCGCCGTCCGCTCGGTGAACGCCTCGAGCGCCCCGATATCGAGCCCTCCCTCATCCACTGGAATCGGCGCGAGCGTGGCGCCATGCTGCTCGAAGACCTGCCAGGACTGCCGGTACCCGATGTGCTCGATGGCCACCACATCACCCGCCCGAAAGAGCGTGCGCGCCACGAGCTCGAGTGCCATCTGACTGCCGGAGGTGACCAACACATCATCCGTCTCGACCGCCAACCCCCGCGCCGTGCGCAACATCCCGGCGAGCGCCGCGCGCAGACGCGGATGGCCCTGCGGGTGGCCGTAACTCAGCAGATCCTGTGGCTGATCCCACAGAGCCCGGCGGAATGCGCGCGCAAGCGGGATCACCGGAGCGAGACGCACATCCGGCACGCCCGCACTGATGAGCGGTGCCCCGGAGCTCTCCTCGAAGGCATCCCGGGCAACCGATGAACGCAATTCGAAGCCCATCGCCTCCGAAGGCGGCCGGGACGGACCGGCGTGACGGCGCACCTCCGGGAGCGCGCCGGAGACAAACGTACCGCGTGCCTTGGACGATTCGGTCCAGCCCTCGCCCGCGAGCTCCTCGTAGGCGGCCAGTACCGTATTGCGATGGACCCGCAGGGTTTTCGCGAGTGTCCGGCTGCCGGGCAGGCGCGCCCCCGGGCGCAGCCTGCCGCGGCGGATCTCCTCGACGATGGCGCGGAAGATGCGCCTGAAGAGCGGCTCACTGCCCGCATCGAGGCCGAGCGGCAGATCCCATCGGTCAACTGGTCTAGTCATTTTTAGATAACTGGCTCTTTTCGACAGGCCATCCTACTCCCATGCTGAGCACCTGTCCCAAGGAGCAGCCCGCATGAACCCGATCGCGCCCACCTCCCGCACGACTTTCGTCCGCCGTCCCGATCGCGGCAGCCACGAGCGCACAACCGTGAACGGCATTCTGGACGAGGCCCTCATCTGCCACGTCGGGTTCGTGATGGACGGTCAACCGTTCGTCCTGCCCACCACGCATACGCGCGTAGGCGAGCGGCTGTACGTCCACGGCGCCATGGGTGGGCGGATGCTGAGGACGATGCGCCAGGGCATACCCGTCTGCGTCACCGTCACCCTGATCGACGGGTTGGTGCTGGCTCGCTCGGCGTTCCATCACTCCATGAATTACCGTTCGGTGGTCATCCTGGGAACGGCCCGCAACGTCGAGGACGAGGAGGAGAAACGTTTGGCATTTTCGGCGCTGGTCGAGCACGTGGTACCGGGACGCAGCGCGGACGTTCGGGCCGCAAGCGACCTCGAGCTGAAGGCCACCGCAGTACTGTGCGTGCCGATCGAGGAAGCCTCCGCGAAGGTGCGCACCGGACCGCCCATCGACGATGAGACGGACTATGGCTTGCCCCACTGGGCGGGAGTGATTCCCCTGGCGCTCACGGCGCACGCCGCCATCGCCGATCCACGGCTTCCCGCCGGCCTGCCCATTCCGCCGGCGATCGCCCGTTACGGACGTTCGGGCGGCTAGGGCGCCAGGGCGGCGCTCGCGGCTCGCGTGACACTCTGTGTCAAGCGTGCAAGCACGGGCACCTCGAGACGCGTGACCTGCCAGTGCAGCGGAACATCGACTGGCGTGTCTGGAACCAATTCGACCAGCGCGCCGGATCGCAGATGCTCGCGCACCAGCGCCACCGGATTCATGCCCCAGCCCACACCGGCCAGCGCCGCATCGACAAAGGCCCGGGTGGAAGGCAGCCGGTGTGCCGGCAGATCGACCTCCCGGCGCACGTGTCGCCGTGCCCAGAGGGCCTGCAACCGATCATTCCGGTCGAAGACCAGGCTCGGCGCGCGTACCAAGGCATCGAGGCCCACGCCCGAACCGAACCAACGGCGCACGAAGTCGGGGCAGGCCGTGGCCACATAGCGCAGGGCGCCCAGCCTGCGACTGCGGCAACCGTGCACCGGCGCCCTGAGTGAGGTCACGGCGGCAAGCACGTGTCCGCGGCGCAGCCACTCCGCGGTATGGTCCTCGTCATCGAGCGTAAGGTTGAGCAGCGTCGCATTTTCGCGACCGAAATCGGCCATCGCATCGACGAACCACGTTTCCAGGCTGTCGGCATTCACCGCGACGCGCAGACTCGCATGCAGGGCATCCTGCGGATCCTGCGGCAGTGTCGGCAACTCACGGCGCAGCTCCGCCTCGAGGACCGAGACCAGCTCCGCATGTCGGCAAAGGCGTGCGCCGATCTCCGTGGGCAGACAGGGCTGTCCTCGCACGATAAGCGCCGCACCGATGCGCTCCTCCAGCAGTCGCACACGCTGCGAGATCGCCGACGGCGTGACGTGCATCACGCGCGCGGCGCGCTCGAAGCTGCCCTCGCGAGCGACGGCGGCCACTGCCGCCAGCAACGACTCGTCCAGCATCTCGCCACCTCGGGATCATCATTAGCAATTCTTTACTCACATTAGCATTTCTGGATGGCCTGCGCCGCGTGCACGGTCAACACTAGGAGCATGCGACTCACTGGCTCCTCCGAGGCATACCTCACCGGGCTGCTGCTCGGCGCCTCGCTCATCGTGGCGATCGGCGCGCAAAACGCGTTCGTGCTGCGCCAGGGACTGACGCGCCTGCACGTCCCGTTGGTCGTCTCAGTGTGTGTGCTTCTGGATGCGGCACTGATGACTCTCGGAGTGAGCGGAGTCGCCATATCGCTCGCCCGTGTCCCCTGGGCGCTCGAGGCGCTGGCAATCGCCGGGGCGTGTTTCCTTGGATGGTATGGATACGGCGCGGCCCGGCGCGCCGTCTCGGGAGAGTCCCTGCCCACCGCCACCGCCGGCGCCACGCCATCGGCCCGCCGGGCACTGCTGCAAACTCTCGCCGTGTCCCTGCTCAATCCGCACGTCTATCTGGACACGGTGCTCCTGGTAGGCTCCGTGGGCGCGCAACAACCGAGCGCGGTGCGGCTGGACTTTCTCGCGGGCGCCTGCACGGCGAGCCTGGGTTGGTTCGTGAGCCTGGGTTTCGGCGCCCGGGTCATGGCCCCCGTGTTCGCCCGCCCCACCTCCTGGCGGGTGCTCGATACCCTGGTGGCCTTCACCATGTGGACGATCGCGCTCACACTGCTCGGCACCGCCGTGCGGCACGCCTGAACGGCGCGGCTCGCCGCCCCGGCGCGTGCGGCGGATCAAGCGGTGGAGTCGTCCCCGAGCTCACTCAGCAGAGGACCGAGGAGCGGTGCGATCCGCCGCAACTCGGCCCGGTGGGCCGAGGAGAGCGCCGCCAGCGCCTTCTCACCCGCGGCGGTGAGCGAGAGTATCGCCCGGCGGCGATCTTTCGCGTCCGAGCGCCGCACGAGGTAGCCGCTGTCAACGAGCCGGTCGACGAGTCCCACCGCGCTGTGATGGCGGATCCCAAGCCGCCCGGCGAGATCGCCCACCGTCACCGGTGCGCCACCCGGATACCCCTTGATCGCGAGCAGCGCCTGGTGCTGGCGCGGAGCAAGCCCCGCCTCATGCGCCGCCTCGGCGCTGAAGGCGAGAAAGCGCGCGAGCAGATAGCGAAACTCGGCGAGCAACTGGTAGTCCGCCGGGGAAAGCTCGCGTGGGACGCTGCTGTGTCGTCTGGAGGTCGCGGCCATCAAGGGCTCCCATTGCGTTATATCGTAATACGATGTAATTTTCCCAGCTCCCCAGCCCCTTCCGCCATCTCTTCACGAGGCTTGCGATGTCCGAGCATGCTGGACAGGATACCTTGCGCGACTTCACCGCGGACTCTCGACTGCTCGTGCTCTCGGCCATGGCGCTCGTCACCGGCACCTTCGCGGCCATCGCGGCCTGGGTACTGCTGAAGCTGATCGCCCTGATCACCCACCTCGCCTATTTCCACACCCTCTCGGCGGCACCGTACTCGCTCGCGCACCTGAAGCTCGGAATGGCCTCGCTGCTCATTCCGGTCGCCGGCGGGCTCATCGTCGGCCTCATGGCGCGTCATGGCTCGAGCAAGATCCGCGGCCATGGAATCCCCGAGGCGCTCGAGGCCATTCTGATCGGCGAGAGCCGTATCGAGTCGAAGGTGGCGCTCCTGAAACCGCTCTCCTCGGCCATTGCGATCGGCAGCGGCGGCCCGTTCGGGGCGGAAGGGCCGATCATCATGACAGGCGGAGCCCTGGGGTCGCTGTTCGCGCAGTTCTTCCATTTGAGTTCCGCCGAGCGCAAGACGCTGCTCGTGGCGGGCGCCGCGGCCGGCATGACGGCCATCTTCGGCACTCCGGTCGCCGCGGTGCTGCTCGCCCTCGAGGTGATGCTGTTCGAGTGGAAGCCGCGCAGCTTCGTTCCCGTCGCCATCTCCGCGGTCGTTGCGCGGGCCTGGCGGCCGTGGCTGGTCGGCGCCTGGCCGTTGTTTCCGCACGTCGGCGCACCGCACATGCCCTGGTGGGGACCCGCGCTCTGCGCGGGCATTGGCGTGGTGGCGGGACTGCAATCGACGCTCACCACGGGCGCGCTGTACTGGTTCGAGGATCTGTTCGAGAGGCTCCCGATCCATTGGATGTGGTGGCCGGCGCTCGGTGGCGTCGTGGTGGGCATCGGAGGGCTTTTCAACCCCGCCGCCCTCGGGGTCGGCTACGACAACATCCAGGCGCTGATCGACGGCACGGTGGGCATGCACGCCGCGCTGTCGCTGCTCATCGTCAAGGCCATCATATGGGTCACCGCGCTCGCCTCCGGGACCTCCGGAGGCACCCTGGCGCCCCTTTTGATGATGGGCGGCTCGGTGGGCGTCATCGAGGCTCATCTCCTGCCCTTCGGCGACGCCGGTTTCTGGGCGTTGATCGCGATGGCGGCGGTACTCGGCGGCACGCTTCGCTCCCCCCTCACCGCAACCGTATTTGCAGTCGAGATCACGGGCGATCTGCACGTCATGCCGGCGGTGATCATCGCCTGCGTCACCTCTTTCGCCACCAGCGTTCTGCTCATGAAGCGATCGATCCTGACCGAGCGTCTTGCGCGGCGTGGGCAGCACCTCTCGTACGAGTACTCCGTCGATCCATTCGAGCTCATGCGGGTGGGCGACATCATGACGCGTCCGGTCGACACGCTCCCGGCGGACATGACGATCGCCGCTGCGATCGAGTTCTTCGACCCCGACATCGGCGTCCACCGCCACAAGAGCTATCCGGTCATCGACGCCGAGGGAGCCGTCCTCGCCATGGTGTCCCGCGCCGACATCCTGCGATGGTCACGCGAGGGTTGGCAGAGCGAGGAGACGCTCGGTGACCGGCGAGACAAGCGCGAGGTGATCCTCGGCCACGCCGATGAGCCGGTGAGCCGGCTGGCCGATCGCATGGTGGCCACCCATATCGCCCGCATGCCGGTCATCGACCGGGCGAGCGGCAGGATCGTCGGTCTCCTCGCCCGGCGCGATCTGTTGCGCGTTCGCGCCCATGCCACCCGGCAGGAACATGAGCGGACGCGTGCGCTGTAGGAGCGGGCTCAGCGGCCGAACTCACGCCGACGTATCGATGAGGCCGCCGAGTCCCACCACCAGCCCGCCGAGAACCGGCCACCACATCCAATGGAGCGGCCGTTTGCGGAACCCGTCCTCGCAGGCATACACGAGCTGCGTGAGCGCGCCCGAGAGCGGCCCCACCCGGAACCGGCAGCCCAAGCCCTCGAATGCGTCGGCCACCGCGCCGTGAAACGGGAACAACGGTGAAGGCCGGGCGAGCCAGGTCCGCTCGATTTCGCCGATCACCGCCGCTCCCGCCGAGGCCAGCGGCGCTGGGCCGCTCACCTCACGAGCAGTTCGGAGACGAGGCCAAGGAAGGCTTCCGCCTGCACGGGCTTGCTCAGCACCCGCAGATGCGGATCGGGTGGCAACTCCTTGATCGCCGAGGAGGTGTCCCCCGTGATCAGCACCGCCTTGACGGGCCGGCTCAGGACTTCGCGCAGGCGCAGAATGACCTGCACGCCCGTCTCCCCCGGTCCCAGATGAAAATCGGTGACCACGAGGGCGATGTCGCGATCCTCGCGCGCCCTCTGCTCCGCCTCCTGGGAGGAGGCGGCGACGGTCACCCCATAGCCCTCGGCCTTCAGCAGCATGCGGGTCGCGTTGCGCACTTCCGGATCGTCCTCGACCAGCAGGATCTTCACCGCCCCCGCGCCGTGAGCGATCTTTGGCGAGGTTGGCGGGGATACCGCCACGAGGGGCTGCGCGCCTTCCCTGAGATTCAACGTGAACGTCGATCCCTTGCCGACCTCCGAGCGGACATCGAGCCGCAACTCGAGCAACTGGACCAGGCGCCGTACGATGCTCAATCCAAGCCCGTACCCCTCACGCGTGGTATTGCTCGCCACCCCGATCTGGTAGAACTCATCGCCGAGCAGAGCGATCTGGTCCTGCGGTATTCCGACTCCGGTGTCGATCACTTCGATGCCGACCCACGGTGACTCGATGAACGCGCGCAGGCGCACCTCGCCGGCGCGCGTGTACTTGATGGCGTTGGAGACCAGGTTCCTCAGGATCTGCTCGACGAGCGCCGGATCGCTGCGCGCAAAGGCTTCGCACGGCTCGAGGTGAAGCGTGAGACCCTTGTTCGCCGCCACGCTGCGAAACTCCCTCGACATGGTCTCGAGCAATGCCGACACCGTGAAATCGGCCGGCTCGGGCCTCACGGCACCGGACTCGAGCTTGCTGATGTCGAGCAGCGCATTGAGCAGGCGGCTCATCGCTCCGATGGCCTCATCCTGCTGCTTGAGCGCATCGGTGATGTCCGGGTCCTGCGTGATGCGGCGCACCAGGCCGTTCAAGAGCGACACGGCCTGCAGCGGCTGGCGTAGATCGTGGCTCGCCGTGGCGAGGAAACGTCCCTTGGTACGCTCGGCCTGACGGGCCGTTTCCCGGGCCTGGCGCGCAAGCTCGGTGGCCTGCGCCAGCTTCAGGTTGCGCTGCTCGAGCTCGAGATTGGCGTGCGCGGCCTCCTCGGCGCGGCGCGAGATTTCCAACTGCTGACGCCGGCCCTTGCGGAAATTGCGCATGGCGAGCAGCAGGCCGGACATCATGAGGGCGGACCCCAGGAGGGTCGAGGCGAGTGCGATGCGCTGCATCGTGCGCTCCTGCGCATCCACCCTGGCGAGCCGTCGTGACAGCAGCCCGTCCTCGGTGGCGGTGATCGCATCGATTTCACGCTCGATCGAATCCATCTCGTGCAAAGCGGCGCTCGTCTCCACGATGGTGTGTGCGGCGCCCATACCGGCGGTGCGATAAGCCTCTATCGTGCTGTGCAGATCCCTCAGCTTTAGATCGATCTGCCCGGTGAGCACGGGAATCTGCCGCCGTTGAATCGGATCGTCCGCGGTCAGCCGGGTCAGCGTGCCCAGAAGATGCGGCACGCGCTCGAGCGCCGCCTGGTAGGACCGCAGATAGGAGCTGCGGCCGGTAAGCAGATACCCGCGCTGGCCCCGCTCGCCATCCTCCAGCGCGCTTCGCAACGATTGCGCGGTGACGATCACCCGGAAGCTGTGCGCCACGAGCCGCTGGCTGAAGGCGGCGCGCGGCAGGCGGCTGAGCGCCTGATAGCCCTGCATCCCGATCAGGCCGAGGAAGGGCACGAAAATGAGGAGCAGGGCCGGCCACAGACGCCAGCGATCTTCCCAGGTGCTCGAGCGGGTTTGTAAGGACATCAGGCTGCCGGTGAAGTGTCGGCCTTGGTCGCCCGCCACATGCGAGCGAGCAGCCGTTTGCGTCGTTTCTCGCAAAGGTACGGGGAAGGGACAATGGGGGAATTGCCTATTGACCCGGGCCTGCGGGCGCAACACCCCGGTAGCGCGCCAGGTTGCGCTTAACGACAGCTAATCTTGCCAGATAAACTTTCTATCCATATCATCGTGGCATGAACCCCGCTGATCCCTCGATACCCCTCGACCCCTTGGCGGCGGAACTGGCGCTCGCCATCGGCCAACTTGCGAGGCGTCTGCGCACGCACGCCGCCTCGGGCGGTCTGAATCTCTCGCAATTAGCGACCCTGGCCCGGCTCGAGCAGAACGGCTCGATGACGACGGCCGACCTCGCCCGCGCAGAGGCGATGAAGCCACAGTCGATGGGAACTATTCTTGCCGGACTCGAGGCGCAGGCGCTGGTGCGCCGGCGGCCCGATCCCTCCGACGGCCGCCAGGTCCTGTTCGCGTTGACGGCCACGGGAGCCGAGATCAGAACGCAGCGCAGCGCCGCCAAGCGCGAGTGGCTCGCCGCCGCCTTGGCGAGCCTCGACGCCACTCAGCGCCGCACACTCATCGCCGCCGTTCCGCTGATCAAGCGGCTGGGCACGGCTTGAGCGCCGGTGCGACCGCCAGGCGCTCCCTGTGGAGCATCTCAGCGCTAGGCTTCGCCGGCGGACTCGGCGGCGGCGTGGTGTTTCCGATCCTCCCGATCGTTGGAATGACCCTCGGCATCGCCCCGGCCATGATCGGGCTCATCCTCTCCCTGAACCGCATCACGCGCCTCGCCGTCAATCCGCTCACCGGGCACCTGGTGGACCGCTTCGGTGCCCGCTGGCCGCTCATCCTCGGCCTGTTGGTCGAGGGGCTCGCCACGGTGTGCTACGTGACCGCGCTGCGCAGCACACACCCCGCGGCGTGGTTTCTCCTGGGACGCGTCCTCTGGGGCGTCGGATCCTCGCTTCTCATGGTGGGTTCACTCACCGCCGCGCTTGTCGTGAGCGAGGACGCCACGCGCGGCAAGTCGGCGGCGCTGGTGAGGATGGCGCTGAGCTTCGGGGTACCCGCCGGACTGGTGCTCGGGGGACTCGTGGCCGACTTCTTCTCGGCCCGCGCCGCCTTCCTCTCGGCATCGGCCATCACCTTCGCGGGCATGATCGCAGCCTGGTTCATGGCCCCGGGGCGTGCGGCCCGCCCCACCTCGCTCCGCCGGCAACCCCCGCATCCCTCCCGCACGGCACACGCTCAGGGACTGATGCGCTGTGGGTCGCTCTGGATGATCTGGATCTTCAATTTCATCGTGTTCTTCTCCGTACAGGGTGTCATTCTCGCCTCGTTGGTGCTCATCGTGCGTGACCGGCACCTCGCGCTGCCCTCGCTCGGTCCGGAAGGGTCCTCGGGACTGCTCATGGCGGCAATGCTCGGCAGCTCGGCGCTCGTGTCGTGGTTCGCCGGTCGATGGATCGATCGCCATGGCCGCAAAGCGGCCCTTCTTCTGCCGGCATCGCTCTGCGCGGCCGCCGGGTTTGCCGTCCTCGCCACCGCTCACCATGTCGGTGGCACCGTACTCGGCCTGAGCGCGATCGGCATCGGCGTCGGCGGCATCAACGTGCCCTTGATCGTCATCATGGGGGAGCTGGTGAGTCCCGACCGTTATGGCCGGGCGATCGGCATGTATCAGGTGCTGGGAGACATCGGCGGCAGCTTCGGCCCGATCACCGGCCTCGAGGCGATCAGCCGCTTCGGCGCGACCCCGACTCTGAGCGCGCTCGCGCTCATCCTGCTGACGACCGTACCGTTGGCTGCGGCGCTGCTGCGCCGGGAACGGCATCTCGCGCGCGCGGGCACCTCGTGAGGCGCCGCCACCCCAGCGCGCCTTGCGCCGGGCCGCCGGGTGCACCGAGGACCGGTAGGTCATGTCAGTGCGGCAGGTCTGTCCGGGCGAGCACCGCGGACCCGAAAGCCGGATGATTGGCGGTGTCGGGACAGCGCTGCGGCTCGGGAACGACGGCATCGTCCTGCCGATTATGGAGCCCAACATCAAGTGCGCGGACGACAGCGTGCGCACCGCTCGCATCGCGCCACCAACCTCTCAGATTCTGCCAAGCATGGAGGCCGGCCTGGCGGATATCGCATCCGCGGCGCTTAAGCACGACGAGATCATCCGGGCGCGCGGCGAGCGCAGCATCCGCAACCACGATCCCTGCATGGCGTAGCCGGCCCCCTTCCTCAGGCTGACCTCCATCGGGCGTGAGTCCGCCCATAGGGGCTCATAAAAACATCGCGTTGCAACAATATCTTCACGTTCGTCGCATAGTCTCCTCTGACATCGGCGCAGCCGTTCCAACGCATCGCGGGGATGTGCTCGAGGAGCACCGGGTTGACGATCGAGACCGCATTGTCCACAGTCCCGGGCACCGCCGCCCTTCCGGTGGATGTCGGGTTGATCGCCGCCCACCCGCTCGTTGGGCCGGCGACGCCAGGCTTCCTGTGGAAGACCCGCGCGCTGCTGCGATCCCTCAGAGGCGGCCCCGGCCACGATGGCCCGCCGTCGGATCACTTCGACGGTCGGTATTTCTTCAATCCCGAAGGGCCCCCCGGGCGCTTTTTTCTCGACCTGGCGCGCTGCGCAGGCCTCACCCCGAGGCGCCCCTGGCCGCGATGGATCGAGAATCGGGCACGGCCCGCCCTGCCGTTGAGGCTGCGGCACGGACAGCTAGCCCTAAGTTGTCTTTCATTGCCGGGCGCTTGAGGGGTCTGAAGGGCTGAGATTTCCGTCATTTGAGCGAGCGAGGTGGGGTTTTTCTGGCGCATAGTGTAGCCATGTAAAGTTGCCATTCCAGCTTGCATAATGGTTGCAGTTACGGCATCATGTAGCCATGCATATCGATGCCGTTCCGAACCGTACCTCGCGCCCCACGTACCTGCTGCGCGAGTCATACCGCCAGGGCAAGAAGGTGCGCAAACGCACGCTGGCGAACCTCTCGGGGCTCTCTGACGAGCAGATCGAGGCCCTCCGCGCGGTGCTCTCCGGAGTGGCGGTGCGGCCGGTGGCGGAGCTGTTCGAGGTGCTGCGCTCGCGCCCGCATGGGGCGGTGCAGGCGGTACGTGTAGCCATGCAGCGGCTCGGTTTTGAGGGCTTGCTCGCCTCGCGAGGCAGCCCCGAGCGCGAGCGGGTGTGCGCGATGGTCGCCGCGCGGGTACTCGAGCCGCACACGAAGCTGGCCACCACTCGCTGGTGGCATACGACAACGCTGGCCGAGGAGTTCGGCGTCGCGGGAGCCGACGAACACGATCTTTACGCGGCGATGGACTGGCTGCTCGATCGTCAGGGGGCGATCGAGCGCAAGCTCGCCGCCCGGCATTTGCGCGAGGGGGCGCTAGCGCTGTAC
Source organism: Gammaproteobacteria bacterium (assembly GCA_027317845.1). Classification (GTDB taxonomy): domain Bacteria; phylum Pseudomonadota; class Gammaproteobacteria; order Steroidobacterales; family Steroidobacteraceae; genus 13-2-20CM-66-19. Next base: position 10,370 of record DAHVQK010000064.1, on the reverse strand, counting down.
GACCTGTCCTCGAGCTACTTCGAGGGCACGCACTGTCCGTTGGCGAAGATCGGGCACAACCGCGACGGCAAGAAGAACAAGCTCCAGGTGAACTACGGACTCTTGAGCGCGCGCAACGGCTGCCCGGTAGCGGTCTCGGTCTACGAGGGCAACACCGGGGATGCCAAGACGCTCATGCCACAAGTGAAGAAGCTGCGCGAGCAGTTCGGGCTCGAGCAGGTGGTGTTGGTGGGCGATCGGGGCATGATCTCGCACAAGGCGATCGGAGAGCTCTGCGAGCTCGAGGGGCTCTCCTGGATCACCGCGCTCAAGAGCAGTCAGATCCGCTCCCTGGTGGAAGGGGAAGCGTTGCAGCTGGGATTGTTCGATCAGCGGCAGCTCTTTGAGCTCACGCACAAGGAGTATCCGGGAGAGCGGCTGATCGCCTGTCGCAACCCCGAGCTCGCGAAGCTGCGCGCGCACAAGCGCCTCTCGCTCCTCGAGGCGACGCAGAAGGAGCTCGAGAAGGTGCGCGCGAGCGTGGCCGCCGGGCGCTTGAGCGGCAAGGCGAAGATCGGGGTGCGCATCGGACGGGTGGTGAACAAGTACAAGGTCGCCAAGCACTTCGAGCTCACGGTCGAGGACCGGCGGTTCGAGTTCCGGATCCTAAACGACAACGTCGCCGCCGAGGCGGCGCTCGACGGGATTTACGTCATACGAACCAACGTGCCGAAGAAGCAGCTCGGCACCGCCGACACCGTGCGCAGCTACAAGGGACTCTGTGAGGTCGAGCGCGCCTTCCGATCACTGAAAACGGTGGACCTGAAGATCCGCCCCATCCATCACCGCCTCGAGGACCGGGTCCGCGCCCACATCTTCCTGTGCATGCTCGCCTACTACGTCGAGTGGCACATGCGCGAAGCCTGGCGCGAGCTGCTCTTCGCTGACGAGGATCTCGAGGCGAAGAATGACCGCGATCCGGTGGCGCCCGCCCAACGCTCCCAGGAAGCACTGGAGAAAATTGCCGAGCGCACCCTCGAGGACGGCTCCCCCGTGCACAGCTTCCGCACGTTGCTTCAGGACCTCGCGACGGTCGTGCGCAATACCTGCCTCACCCGCGGCGCGAAAACCGCCTCGCCCGCATTCCAGATCCTCACGACACCGACCGATACTCAACATCGCGCGCTGCAACTGCTGCAGCAAATCACCGTGTAGCCACTCAGCTCACAGCCTATGTTTCCTTAACTGCCTGAACGACAACGGATTTTCTCGCGCGACGCGGAACAACTTCAGTCTAACGCGTCTCGAGCCGCGCCAACACCTCGCGGATGAACGGCACCGTCAGGCGCCGCTGGGCGGCGAGGGCCGCCTCATCGAGCGTATCGAGCAATCCATAGAGCCGGCGCATGTCGCGCGGAAACCGCCGCTGCAGCCAGCGCACCGTCTCCTGAGGCAACTCGAGCCCGCGCAGCCGCGCGCGCAGTTGCAGCGCCTGATGCTGCTCGCTCTCATCGAGCGGACGCAGCTGAAAGACCGCCGCGGCAGCGCACCTCGAGGCGAGATCCGGCAGTGACCACGCGAGCAGCGCCGGCGGTGCGCGCGCCGCGAGCAGCAGCGACCCGCCGCTCTCGGCAAATTCCCGCAGCACGGTAAAGAGCGCCCGCTCCCATTCCCGGCGGCCCACCACGCTCTCGAGGTCATCGACACACAGGCAGTTGAGTTGCGGCAGGCCCTCGAGCACCTCCACACCGAGTGCGGCGAGCTCACCCAGCGGCACGAAGCCGCTGCGCCGCGACTGCCCGGCGGCCGCGCAGACGGCCTGCAGCAGATGGGTCTTGCCGGCACCTTCGGCGCCGCAGATCCAGGTGAGGCCCGCCTCCCCGGCCGCGGCCCGGCGCGCATGCTCCAACGCCTGCGCGTTGCCCGCGGGCAGGAGGCTTTCGAATACGGCCCGGTCGGGGAGTCGAACCCCCAGGGGAAGCTGATGCATGCGCGCGCCTCAGCCCGCCCGCACCCGCTGCGGCGCCGACCAGGCCCTTCGCGTGAAGGTCGCAAGGTAGTCCATCCCCGAGAGGGCCGTAGTCGCGAGCACGGTGAGCGCCAACGCGCGCAGCACCCCGGGGGGCGGGAAGAGAAATGCGGCCCCGAGCATGACCGCGGCGAGATACAGCAGCTGGGCCCCGGTGTTGACCTTGCTGATGAGGGTCGGACGGCCGCGCAGCGGCCCGAACCACAGACGGTAGATGAGCGCGCCGAGGGCGATCATGACATCGCGCGCCACCGCCGCGGCGGTCACCCACCAGGGCACCAGGTCGAGCCAGGCCGACTCCACGAACACGACGACCAGCAACAGCTTGTCCGCCGCCGGGTCCAACACCTTGCCGAGCTCGGAGGTCCAGTTGCAGCGCTTGGCGAGAAACCCGTCCAGGCCGTCGGAGACCGCCGCGATCACGAACAGCGCGAGTGCCAGGTCATAGCGGCCCAAGCGCAGCAGGCTCGCGATCGGCCAGATCAGCGCCAGGCGGACCAGACAGATGAGATTGGGAATGTGCCGCACGGCTCAGTGCGCGGCGGGTGTGGTCGCCGGCGGTGTCGCGGGTGGCGCCGTGGCGGCCGGGCCCGGAAGGTAGCGATACACGAGGGCCCCGCCCTCGACCGGCCCCTGCGCGGGCGAGAAATGCGGCGAGGTGGCGAGCATGCGGGCCACCGTTGCCGAGCCCCCCTCGGCCCGCAGATCGAATACGGCAGTGTTGCCGCGAACCTCTCTGACCTCGGCTCGGCTCACCCCCGGCATGGCTTGCAGCATCAGCTCGATGTGGGCGTAATCCGCCAGGCTCGAAACCCCTTCGATCCGCACCCTTGCCTCACTCAGGCCATCGCCTCCGGAAACGGCAGGCGGCGCGAGCAGGTCCACCGTGCCGTCTATCCCGGCGGTCAGCGGGCCGGTGAAGCTGCGGCGCAGGAACGGGGTGATCAATGTCCATTGCCACTGAGGCGCGTCGGACGGAACGGTAGATGGCGGCGCACCGCTGCCCTGCCCCGAGGGCGAGGAGGTCGGGGCCGCGGACACCGCGGGCGGGCCTGCGGCCCCGGCGACCTGGGGTGCTCCATTGGCCGGCGCTTGCTGGGGCGTCGTCGCCGTGGCTGCGGCGGGAGACGGCGGCTGACCGATGAGGATCTGCTCCGCCCCGAAGCGATGCACGAGCGCGAGTAGAGCATTCTGCCCGAGCAGCTGGCCGCTGGAATCGGTCACCGGCAGCGGCATGATGCTGATGGGCAGGCCTCGGGCCTGGGCGGCCTGCTCCAGGGCGGTGTGATCGGTCTCGTAATCGGCCTGCTCGGGCATGGGACTCAGCACGATGAGCGTGAACGGGCGGTCAGCGCTCCAGACGCCGCGTCCGAGGCCACTGATCGCACGGTCGACCTCTGCTCCATTGAACGCCACCTGCAGCTCCCCTTGAGGGCCGTGCTGGTAGTTCACGACGTATTTCGGCGCCTGGGCCACGAGCGTGGCGAACACCGGATCCGTGGCCGATTCCGGATGGCCGGTGGCCCGCACCAATGCGGCGCGCATCGCCTGTTGCAGCGCCGGCGCGGACTGGCCGCTCACGTCGACCACGAACACCGGGACGCGGCGCGCCGCCCGGCACAAGACCGGCAGCGCGGCACAGGAGAGAACCACCAGAAGGGCGAGCCGGAGAGGACGGAGGGCGGTGGGCTTGGCGGCTGGCATCCGATCGAGTGTTTGCATCCCGCCACGGCGCCGGGCGGAAAGGTACAATACCATACACGCGTGTGCCGCACGGCGGCCGCTCCATCCTCGAAAGTGACTCCATGACAGAAGGGAAAACAGGCCGCGGCATGACCTACCGCGATGCGGGTGTCGATATCGACGCCGGCGACGAGCTCGTCGAGCGCATCAAGCCGCATGTGGCGCGCACGCGCCGGCCGGAGGTGCTGGCCGGCATCGGTGGCTTCGGGGCGCTGGTGGAGCTGCCGCCCGGCTACCGGCGACCGGTGCTGGTCTCGGGCACCGACGGCGTCGGCACCAAGCTGCGCCTCGCCATCGATACAGGCCACCACGACACCATCGGCATCGATCTGGTGGCGATGTGCGCCAATGACGTCATCGTACAGGGCGCCGAGCCGCTTTTCTTCCTCGACTACTACGCCACCGGCAAGCTCCGGGTCGATGTGGCCGAGGCGGTGATCCGCGGCATCGTGGAAGGCTGCAGCCAGGCGGGCGCCGCGCTGGTGGGCGGCGAGACGGCCGAGATGCCCGGCATGTACCACGGCGACGATTACGACCTGGCCGGTTTCTGCGTGGGCGTGGTGGAAAAGGATGCCATCATCGACGGCACCACCATCCGCCCCGGTGATGCGGTGATCGGGCTCGCCTCCTCCGGGCCGCACTCGAACGGCTACTCGCTCATCCGGCGCCTGGTCGCCTCGAGCGCAGCCGACGGCCGCACCCTGGTCGAGGGCACACCGCTGTTCGAGCGGCTGCTCGCCCCCACCCGCATTTATGTCAAGCCGCTTCTTGCGCTGGCGCAAACCCTGCCCGTGCATGCGCTGGCCCACATCACCGGCGGCGGGCTCACGGACAACATTCCGCGGGTGTTGCCGGAGGGTCTGGAGGCGGTGCTCGAGCGGCGCCGCTGGCATGAGGATCCGGTATTCGAGTGGATCCGCCGGACCGGCAACATCGCTCCCGCGGAGATGTACCGCACCTTCAACTGCGGCATCGGGATGGTGGTCATCGTGCCGCAGCAGCATGCCGAGCAGGCGCTCGAGTTTCTCGCCGCACGGGGCGAGACCGCACGGATCATTGGCGAGATCCGCACGGGCACCCGCGGCGCCGTCATCGAGTGAGCCGCGCGCCCCTGCAGGTCGCGGTTCTTATCTCGGGCCGCGGTACCAACATGTCGGCCATCGCCCGTGAATGCCGCGACGGGCGGCTCAACGCGCGCATTGGCATCGTTCTCTCGGACCGGCCCGGCGCGGCGGGCCTCGCCACCGCTCGCACGTTGGGGATCGAGGCGCACGCCATACCCTGGCAGGGAGCCGCGGGCCGGGAGGAGTTCGAGCGCTCGCTCGATGCAGCCCTGGCCAGGGTGAGGCCCGACATCATCGTCCTCGCCGGCTTCATGCGCATTCTCTCGCCGCAGTTCGTGGCATCGCACGCCGGACGGATCCTGAACATCCACCCCTCCCTGCTGCCGAAATATTCCGGGCTCCATACCCACCGCAGAGCGCTCGAGGCGGGCGAGCGTGAGCATGGCGCCAGCGTGCACTTCGTGACCGCGGAGCTCGATGGCGGCCCGCTCGTGCTGCAGTCGCGGGTACCGGTCAGTGTGGAGGACACCGAGGAGAGCCTGTCAGCCCGGGTTCAGAAGACCGAGCACATCATTTATCCTCGGGTCATCGGATGGCTGGCCGAGGGACGGCTCACCTGGCGGCAGGACCGCCCTTGGCTCGATGGCCGCCCGCTCATTGAACCGGTGGTGGAGGATTTCGGTGCGGATCGGAACTGACGCTTTGCGCCGCGGCGCCTTGGGCCTCGCGCTGCTGCTCGCCGCCACAGTCGCGCTCTGCCGCGCGGACAATGCGTCCCCGCCCGCAACGCCACCCACCTTCGTCGCAAAGTACGCCGTCGCCTGGCACGGCATCACGGCGGGCACCTCGACCCTGACGCTCGCCGAAACCTCGCCCGGGCAGTACCGCTACGCCTCGGAGGATCACGCGAGCGGACTGTTCAAGCTGTTCATCCGCCGGGCCATTCAGCAGGAGAGCCGCTTCGCGGTCGCGAACGGACGGGTCCAGCCCCTGAGTTTCCGGGCCGAGGGCAATGGCCCGACCGAGGAAGTGACCTTCGACTGGACCTCCGGACGGGTGACCGGCACCGCCAAGGGCAAGCCCCTAGACCTGAAACTCGAGCCCGGCACCCAGGACCCGGGGTCGGTGCAGATCGCGCTGATGCTCGCTTTTCTCGAAGGCCATCCCCCCTCGAGCTTCTGGATGCTCAACACGGATGTGATCAACCAATTCGAGTTCGAGCCGAAAGGCAAGGCGACGTTCGACACCCCTCTCGGACCGCTCCACACCCTGCTCTACAGCAGCCACCACGCCGGAGCGCGCCGCACCACCTACATGTGGCTCGCCCCGTCGCTCGATTACCTGCCGGCGCGTCTCGAGCAGCGTCGCGGGAACGACGTGCTCTTCTCGCTCAACATTCTCTCGTACAGGAAGGAATAGGCGCGGCGCGCCCCGCCTGTCGCGAGGTCACGATCGCGAGGCGTCCTGCGGCAGGGGCATCGAGTGTCAGGTCTTGGGCAGCGTCACGCCGCGCTGGCCCTGGTACTTGCCGCCCCGGTCCTTGTAGGAGGTCGCGCACACCTCGTCCGACTCGAAGAACAGCATCTGCGCCACGCCCTCGTTGGCGTAGATCTTCGCCGGAAGCGGCGTGGTGTTGGAGAACTCCAGCGTCACGTGCCCCTCCCACTCCGGCTCCAGGGGCGTTACGTTCACGATTATCCCGCAGCGCGCATAGGTCGACTTGCCGAGACAAACGGTGAGCACGCTGCGCGGAATCCGGAAGTACTCCACGGTGCGCGCGAGCGCGAAGGAGTTCGGCGGAATCACGCACACGTCCGACTTCAGATCCACGAAGCTCTTCTCATCGAAGGCCTTCGGGTCGACGATGGTGGAGTTGATGTTGGTGAAGATCTTGAATTCGTCCGCACAGCGGACGTCGTAGCCGTAACTCGATGTGCCGTATGAGACGATCTTGTGGCCGTCGACGTAGCGAACCTGCTCGGCCGCGAACGGCTCGATCATGCCGTGATCGCGCGCCATGCGGCGGATCCAATGGTCTGACTTGATGCTCATTTCTTCTCGACGACGATCTTGGGAAACACGCCGCTGTGATCCAACGGCCGCAGCGCGAGCGCTCCGGCCGTGCGGCGCGCCATCTCGAGATAGGCTTTCGCGCGCAGCGAGTCGGGAGCGGCGATCACCGTCGGCTGCCCGCCGTCGGCCTCTTCGCGGATGCGCACATCGAGCGGCAGCTCACCGAGCAACCTCACGCCGTACTGGGCGGCCATGCGCGCTCCGCCGCCCTCGCCGAAGATATGTTCGGCGTGCCCGCACTTGGAGCACACGTGCACGCTCATGTTCTCCACGACGCCGAGCACGGGCACCGAAACCTTCTCGAACATCTTCAGTCCCTTGCTGGCATCGGTGAGCGCAATATCCTGCGGTGTCGTGACGATCACGGCGCCGGCCACGGGGACGCGCTGTGCGAGGGTGAGCTGAATGTCGCCGGTGCCCGGGGGCATATCGACCACCAGATAATCGAGCTCGCCCCACTGCGTCTGGGACAGCAGTTGGCTCAGCGCCTGCGTCACCATCGGGCCGCGCCACACCATGGGCTGGTCGGCGTCCACGAGAAACCCGATGGACATGGCCGCCACACCGTGTTTCTTCAGCGGCTCGATGTGCTTGCCGTCGGGCGAGACGGGCTGCTCGCCCGCGAGGCCGAGCATCAGCGGCTGGCTGGGGCCGTAGATATCCGCGTCCAGCACCCCGACCCGCGCGCCCTGGCGAGCCCAGGCCAGCGCCAGATTGGCCGCCACCGTGGACTTTCCCACCCCGCCCTTGCCGGAGGCGACGGCGACGATGTTCTTGATCTTCCCGAGCGGCTGCAGCGGCCTCTGCACCGCATGGGCCCGGATCTGCGCTTCCACCATGACGCGCACCGGCTCGGCATGCCCGGCCGAGCGCAGGTGCTTCTCGATCTGCGCAGCCAGCTCCTCGTGGTAACCCCCGACCGGCAGGCCGAGGACGATTCGGGCGGCATAACCGCCCTCCACCGCCGTGAGCTCGCGCAACGCGCCGGCCTCACGCAGCGTCTGGTGAAGGTACGGATCGGCGTAGGACTCGAGAGTCGAGCGCAGCGCGTCCAGTATGGGATCGTCGGCGGAATCTTCGGCCATGGGACCTTGCAGAGCGGTGGAAGTGGCGAGGGGGTCATATTCTAGTGGCTCGATCGGCAATACGCATGAGCGTGCTGCGGCAGCGTGCTACCGCCCCGGCTATGGCATACTTCCCGCACGTCCCCGCGGAGCCCTCAGAAACTCGAGCCCGGTGGCCCGGGAACAGCCCAGGTCGTTCCACGGCATCGGGGAGCAACGAAGCGGGGCTCACGGGGAAGCAGCGGAGTGCCTCGGCAGATCGGCTGATGAGCTTTTTCACCAATGTGCGCGCCGACCGGTTGATTACCGGCATCCGGTCATCGGCGGACCCGGCGAGCGCGGACACCCAAAAATCCATCGCGCGCCTGAAGGACCTGGGTCCGGGCGCTATCGGCCCGATCCTGGCGGCCCTACCCGAAGCCGACAAGAACGCCACGCTCGCTCTCGTGGAAGTGCTGGCGCACCTGGTGGGCCCGAAGACCTTTCCCCAATACGTGCAGGGACTGGTTGAAGGCAGCCCGCGGGTGGTCGCCGGCATCGGCTGGGCCCTCACCAGCAGCCGCAACTTCCCGCCGCAGCTGCTCCTCGACGCGCTGGCCGCCCCCGGGATCGCCAAAGCCAAGGTTCTCGAGGTCATCGCGGCCCACAAGTCGCGCTTCACGGTGCGCGAGCTGCTGAATGCCGCCTACGCGCAGGAGCCGAACGAGAAGGCCGCGCTGTTTCGCATCATCGGGGAGCTGGCCGGCCCGAGCGCCCTGCCCGAACTCACCCAGCGCCTGCACGGCAAGGACCCCATCGCGCGCGTTCACATCATCAACGTTCTCGCCCGCTTCAACACCCCTGAGGTGCACCTCGCCCTGCAGAGCCTGCTGACGGACCCCAATAAGCTGATCCGCGGGGCCACCCTCTCGGCGTTGCAGCGCATGGACGGGGCGATCGACGTCGAGAAAGTCTGCCAGCTGCTGAAAGACCCCGAGATCGAGGTACAGAACAAAGCGGTCGACGTCGTCATCAAGGCGAACGATCCGGAGACCATCCGCTACCTGATCGAGGTGCTCAAGGACGAGAGCGAGGGCGCCCGGCGGGCGGCGGTCGAGGTGCTGAACGAAGTCGGCGACGCCAAGTCGGTGAAGCACCTGCTCGGCGCGCTCAAGGACAGCGACTGGTGGGTGCGCTCGCGGGCCGCGGACGCGCTCGGCAAGATCGGCGGTCCACGGGTCATCGACGCGGTGCTGCAGCTCGTCAAGGACAAGGACGAAGACATCCGCCGCGCCGCCATCGAAATCCTGAATCAGACCAAGGACGAGCGCGCGGTCGAGTCGCTCATCCAGGCCACACGCGATCCGGACTGGTGGGTGAGCGAGCGAGCGGTCGATGCGCTCGCTGAAATCGGCAGCAGGCGGGCCGTGCCCCGGCTGCTCGAGATGCTCAAGGAAAGCAAGCCGAAGGCCATGCCGATCGTGGTGCGCGCCCTCGGCAAGCTCGGCGATGCGCAACTCGCCGCCACACTGATACCGCTGCTTGGCAGGCCCGAGCGGGAGCTGCGGATCGAGGCCATACAGGCGCTCGCCCATGTGGCCGATGCGCCAAGCGCCGAGTCGGTGCGCACGCAGCTCAAGGCGCAGGCGAGCACCGGCGATCAGACGATCGCGCGCGCCGCCGAGGCGGCCCTCGCCGATCTCGAGCGGCGCCTGGCGGGGGGACCGGCGACCTCGGAAATCATCCTGCCGCAATCCCCGCTGCCGCCCGCCGTGGGGCCCGAGGCGGCTCGGGCGGGCGCGAAGGAAGCGGCCGCGCTCGACATCCAGACCCTCAAGCCCGGAGACATCCTCGAAGGCCGCTACAAGTACCTCGATCGCATCGGCAAAGGCGCGTTCGGCACCGTGCTGCTGATGGAGGACACGGTGGTCGATGAGCGGCTGATCCTGAAGTTCCTCAATCCCAATGTGGCGACGGACGAAGAGGTGATGAAGCGCTTCGTCCACGAACTGCGCTACTCGCGCAAGATCACCCACCAGAACGTCATCCGCATCTACGACTTCCTTTTCATCCAGGGGAACTACGCCATCTCCATGGAGTACTTTCCCTCGCACACCCTCGGGAGCGAGATCACCGGGGAGAAGCCCCTGCCGCTGAAGCGCGCGCTGCAGTTCGGCATCGACATCTGCACCGGCATGGTGGTGGCCCACCAGGCGGGCATCGTGCACCGCGACCTCAAGCCCGCGAATGTGCTGATCAACCAGGAGGGGCTGCTCAAGATCGTCGACTTCGGGGTGGCCGCCGCACAGCGCGAGAGCGAGACCCAGCTCACCCGCACCGGCTACGTGATCGGCTCGCCGAAATACATGGCGCCCGAACAGATCCTCGGCAAGCGGGTCGATGAGCGCGCCGACATCTACGCCCTCGGCGTGATCCTCT
>DAHVQK010000152.1 GCA_027317845.1 Gammaproteobacteria bacterium | reverse complement strand
CCGTGTCGCCGTTTTGCGCGCTGGGCAGCCCCTGGGCACCGTGCGCCTCGGCGCCGAGCGCCGCGGAAGCCAATGCCAGGGCCACCGCCATGGAAACCGGCGCCGAGCGAACCGGCGCTGAGAATCGCTTCATACCCCTACCCCCCCCAAAAGAATGCTGCGCTATGGCAGGGAGTGGAAACGTTTCCACCCCGCATTAGTATCCTCCCCCATCCGCCACGCTGTCAATCCTCGGGAACCAGGGCCCGGGCTGCGCCCGATCACCCTCGACAAGCGCGCCCGTTTTGTTTATTCCAGTGCCCTCATCGCGGCACAGCATGGCGGAGTGCGGGGGGCATGATTTTATCCTGGGTGGATGTCGGGGTGGTCGGGACGTATCTGGCCGCCCTCGTGGCGCTCGGCCTCGCCGCCTCGCGACGGCGCGCCTCGGCGGGAGAATACTTTCTCGCCTCCCGCGGCGCCTCCTGGCCGACGATCGGTCTCGCGCTCTTCGGCTCGAACGTGTCCCCCGGCACGCTGATCGGCGTCACCGGCTCGGCTTACGCGCTCGGGATCTCCGTATACAACTACGACTGGATGGCGACGGTCGTCCTGGTCGTGTTCGCGCTGCTGTTCCTGCCGCAGCTGCTCGCGATGCGCATCTACACGATGCCCGAGTACTTCGAGCGCCGCTACGATGTGCGCGCGCGCCTCTGGCTCGCCTCGCTCTCCGTACTGCTCTACGTGCTCCTCGATGCGGCCGGCGCGTTGTATTGCACCGGCCTGCTCCTCGAGGCGCTCGTGCCGGGTCTCGGCATGCGCGCCACCGTGCCGGCGCTCGCCGCACTGGCGGCCTTCTATGCGCTCACCGGCGGACTGCGCTCGGTGATGCGCACCCAGGCGCTGCAGGCGCTCATCATGCTCGGCTCGGCCGTGCTGCTCGCGATCTTCTCCTTCGAGAAGGCGGGCGGACTGCAGGCCGTCCTGCGCGCAAACCCGCCCTCGCACCTCGATCTGATCCTGCCCGCGTCCGATCCCTACATGCCCTGGACGGGTCTGCTCTTCGGGGCCCCCGTGCTGGCGTTCTATTACTGGTGCACCAACCAGGTGATGGTGCAACGCACGCTCGCGGCGCGCTCCCTCGCCGATGGCCAGCGCGGCGCGCTGCTCGCCGGCTTCCTGAAACTGCTCACGCTCTTCGTCATCGTCTCCCCGGGACTTGCCGGCCGGGTGCTCTACCCGCATCTGCGCACCGGCGATCAGATCTACCTGCGCCTCGCGCGCAGCCTCCTGCCGCCGGGTCTGCTCGGACTGTTCGTCGCCGCCTTCCTCGGCTCGCTCATGGCGGCGCTCTCGGCCACCTACAACAGTGCGGCGACCGTGATCTCGATGGATTTCATCCGCCGCTCGCGTCCCCGGATGAGCGAGCGGCGCGTGGTGGGGTGGGGACGGGTCGCCACGGCGCTGTGCATGCTCGCTTCCGCCGCCTGGGTGCCTCAGATCGCGCGCTTCCCCTCGCTCTGGCAGTACTTCCAGGCGGTGCTCGCCTATTTCACCGCCCCGATCGCCGCGCTCTTCCTCGGCGGCATTCTCTGGCCCCGCGCCAATGCCCGCGGCGCGTTTGCGGCGCTCATCGTGGGCGGCGGACTCGGCGCTCTGCTCTTTGGCCTGTCCCTCCTCGGCATCGCCCACGTGCAGTTCCTGGTGGCCGCCGCGATCGACTTCGCCGTCTCACTCGCGGTGCTGGTCCTCCTCAGCCTCAGCGGATCGAGGTCTGCGGCGAGGGAATCGGTTCTGCAGGCCGATGCGCTCGGGGAACGGCTGCTCGGCGCGGCGCGCGATGTGCGGTGGGCGGCGCTCGCGCTCATCGCGTTGACGGCGACGATTGTGGTGAAATTCTGGTAGTGTGATTCGATGGCAACAATAAAAGACGTCGCGAAACGTGCCGGGGTGGGTCTCGGCACCGCTTCGCGGGTCATCGCCGGCAACGGACCGGTGTCGGAGGATGCGATCCGGCGCGTGCGCAAGGCGATCGAGGAGCTGAAGTTCCGCCCATCGCACGCGGCGCGCGTCCTGCAGAAGGGACAATCGCAGACCATCGGCGTGTTCGTGCCCCTCGTGCACGGCTCGTTCTACACACCGATCCTGCATGCGATCTACACCGCGCTGCGCGCCTCGGGACGGCACATGGTGGTCGATTTCGGCCAGTCGCTCGAGAGCGAGCGTCAGGATGCGCTCGAAGGGGCTGAATTCCTCACCGACCGGGGCTGCGACGGGCTCATCGTGATGGCCACCGCCCTCACGAGCGCCGACATCGACCGCATCGCCGAGCGGCAGCCGCGGTTCGTGCTGCTCAATCGCAGCATCCCCCGCTTCCAGGACCGTTGTTTCAACCCCGACCATCGCGCGGCAGGCGCGGCCGCCGCGCACGCGTTGTGCGAAGCGGGCCACCGGCGCCTGGCGGTCATCGAAGGACCGAAGACCTCCCGCGACAACACGCTCAGAATGCGTGGCTTCGAGGAAGCGCTCGGCGGCTACGGCATCGATGCCGGGACGCTTCCACGGGCGCGCGGGGACTTCTCCCCGGAGAGCGGCCGCGCGGGCACGCGCGAGCTGCTCGGGCGCGACGGGTCCTTCACGGCCCTCTTCTGCGCCAACGACGAAATGGCCATGGGAGCGCTCTCCTACCTGGGGCAGGCGGGCGTCGCCGTGCCCGGCAGGCTCTCCGTCATGGGGTACGATGGCATCGATCTGTCGGAGCTCACGGTGCCCCCGCTCACCACGGTACTCATTCCCTGGCGCGAGATCGCGGCCAACGCGCTCAATCACCTGTTGAATCTCTGTTATGGCAGCGCGCTGCCCGTCGAGCGCGAGATCCCCGCCCGGGTGTTGTGGCGGGAATCGGTCGCCCGCATCGGGAAAGGCGCCGCTCAGGGCCGATTGGCGCCGAGCTGAGGACGGTCGCTTGCATGAGGGAGCATGCCGGATGAACCGTCACTCGAGCGACGGGACGGGGATATTTCACCGCGAGGATCGCCGTGACATCGAGGCCGGGCCGCGGCGCGGGACCGCGCCCCCTCACCCGACCGCCAGCGCCTCGGAGTCCTCGAGCAGTCGCTCGACCGGCACGGGCCGGCCGAAAAGATAGCCCTGGTAGCGCGTGCAGCCGCAGCCTCGCAGCACCGCGAGCTGCTCCGCGGTCTCGACCCCCTCGGCGATGACTTCGAGATTGAGGTGACGTGACATCGCGAGAATCGCCCCGACGATGGCCCTGCCGTTGGGATCGGCGATGTCCTGAACGAAAGACCGGTCGATCTTCACCTGGTGCAGCGGCAGCTGCCTCAGGTACTGGAGCGAGGAGTATCCGGTGCCGAAATCATCGAGCGAGAAGCGCACCCCGTGCGCCTTGAGCGCCTTCATGGTGTCGACCGTGCGCTCGAGATCGCCCTGGAGCAGGGTCTCGGTCAACTCGAGCTCGAGCCGCTGCGCGGGCACCCCGTGGCGGCGGATCGACCCCAGCACCTGCTCGGCGAAATCCGGCTGCTGAAACTGCAGCGGGCTGACATTCACCGAGATCACGAGCTCGCGGGTGCGCCCCTGATGCCTCCAGGCCGCAAGCTGCGCGCAGGCGGTGTCGATGACCCACTGGCCGATCGGCAGGATCAGGTGCGTCTCCTCGGCGAGCCAGATGAACTCCCCCGGCCCGACGACGCCCCGCTGCGGGTGATTCCAGCGCAGCAGCGCCTCGGCGCCGATGCAGCGGCCCGCGTAGTCGACCTGGACCTGGTAGTGCAGCAGGAACTGCCCCGCGGTGAGCGCCTTGCGCAGCTCGCCCTCGAGCGCGACCCGCGCGTTGACGTCCTGCTGCATGCGCGGATCGAAGAAGCGCAGCGCATTGCGTCCGGACTGCTTCGCCTGGTGCAACGCCACGTTCACCTGGCGGATCAGGTCCTCGATCGTCTGCCGGTGACCGGAGAGAATCGCCGCGCCGACGCTGCATCCGATGTGAATCTCTCCCTCGGGCAGCGCGTAGGCGCCCGAGAGGGCCTGCATCACCTTCAGCCCGAAGGCCTTGGCCTCCCCGGCCGCCGTCACCGGGTGTGGTCCGAGCTCCTGGAGCAGCACCACGAACTGATCGCCGTCGAGCCGGGCGAGGGTATCGCCCTCGCGCACCTCGGCCGCGAGCCTCGAGGCGACCTTCTGCAGCAGCGCGTCCCCGGCGGCGTGGCCGCGCGTATCGTTCACACTCTTGAAGTTGTCGAGGTTCAGCAGCAGGAGCGCGCCGTAGTGCCCGCTGCGGGCGCTCGCCGCGAGCGCCTCCTGCAGGCGCTCCTGCAGCAGCTCCCTGTTGGGCAGTTGCGTCAGTTGATCGTAGAACGCCAGATGGTGGATGCGCGCCTCGTAGGCCTTGCGCTCGGTGAAGTCCTGCAGAAACGACACGGTCATCGGACCGTCGGCGAGCTCGATGCGCTTGGCCGAGACGAACAGCGGCATCTCGCTGCCGTCCCTGCGCAGTCCCACCGTCTCGAACACCGTCGAGGTCGGCAAGCCCGCGCGGCGGCGCTCGATGTATTCGTGCATCTGCGCGCGTCGCCCCGGCGCTATGCTCTGCAGGATCTGTGTGCCGCGCACCTCCGCCGCGCTCGCATAGCCGAACATCTTGACATAGTGCGCATTCACATCGAGTGTGATGCCGGCGCGGCTGAAGGAGATGCCCAAGGGCGACTGCTCGATGAGCACGCGCAGCCGCAACTCGCTCTCGCGCAAGCGCTCTTCGGTCCTCTTTCGCTCGGTGACGTCGCGCGCGGAGTTGAACATGACCGGGACATCCCCGAGGCGCACCGCCACCGAGCTGATCTCCACCTCGTACACCGAGCCGTCGCTGCGCCGGTGCCGGGTCTCGATAACGCGCCGCCCCGGATTGGCGAAGTGCTCGCGCAGCAGCGTGGCGAGCTCCTCGTTCGTGAAGTGCGCATCCCACTCCCGCACGTTCATGCCGATGATGCGCTCGCGCGACAGCCCGAGCATCTCGCAGAACGAGTCGCTGGCATCGATCACGTTGCCCGCGGGATCGAGGATGTGGATGCCATCGCTCGCGTTGCGCAGCAGCGCAAGGTTCTTCGCGCTCTCGAGCCGCAACGCCTCCTGCGCCCGCCGGTCGGCGGAGATGTCCTCGATGATCGACCAGACACACGGCCGCCCGTCGGGGCCGCTGATCACCACACCGTTCAGCCGCACCGGCACGAGAGTGCCGTCCTTGCGCCGGTAGTGTTTCTCGTACGGGCCGTAACGCCCGGTGCCCAACACGCTCGCGATCTGCCGCTCCTCCTCGGCCTGGTACTCGCTCGGGGTGAAGCTCCCTCGCGGCAGCGTGCGCAGCTCCGCGGCGCTGTAGCCGCAGATCGTCTCGAAGGCGTGATTGAACTCGAGGTAATGTCCCTCGAAATCATTGAGCACAATGCCGAGCGGGGAGAGCTCGAAGAGATTGCGCAGCTTACGCTCGCTGTCCTCCAGCGCCGCTTCCACGCGCTTGCGGTCCGTGATGTCGCTCAGGCAGGCGATGAGGAGCTCGATCTCCCCGGAGGCGCTGCTCGAGGCGGCCACCGAGCAGTCGGTGACGACGCAACGCCCATCCCGGCACACGACCCGCCGCTCGCTGTGCCAGGTCTCGATGCGCCCGGCTGCCAGGTCGGCAAAATGGCGCATCGTCTCGGGCAGCTCTTCCGGGACGATCAGCTCGGCGACCGTCCTGCGCGAGAGCGCCTCGGCGTCGCAGCCGAACTGCCGCCGCGCGTACGCATTGGCGTGCACGATCCGGCCGGTCTTGGGATCCACCGCCACCAGCGCATCCGGACAACGCTCGAAAAGCGCCCGGAAGCACGCCTGGGGGTCGCCCGCCCTGCCCCGGGCCACAGCCCTTGCAAGCGCCTGCAGTACCGCACAGACCGCCACGCCTGCCAGAAAATAAAGACCCGTGACGAGCCCCACCAATAGCCGCTCCGATCAAGATCCCGGCTTCATGCCGACCTGGACCCGAGCGGACTCCGCGAGACCGCCGAACGCCCGGGTGACCCTCTGTAGCGGCAGTATCCGGCGAACCGCGAGGGGCGCGCTGTGACGTGGTTGACATCCTCCGCCCCTCGAGGGGCGGAGCCTCCCCCCCTCGGGGGGGCGCCCCAGCCGGGCGGGCGCACCTGCGCGCTCTAGTAGTGGAACTTGTAGTGCAGCGCCGCGTAGATCTCGAACGGATTGTTCCAGTGCTCGCCCCCGAAGGTGAGGCTGTTGTCGACCATCAGGTGCCTGTTGAACACATTGAGCGCGGTGAGCGACAGCGACAGATCGCGGCTTACGTGGCGGCCGACGCTCAGATTGAGCTCCGCGTGGCCCGGCAGGTGGCTCGGCGGAGCATTGCCGTTGCTGAAGCCCGAGCCCACGTAGAGCTCCGCCGAGGCGAAGGAGCGCCACGGGAGATTCGCGTCGATGCCGGCATTCAAGGTGTTGCGCTGATCGTGATCGAGCGCGTAGTAGCCGCCGGGCGGCAGGAAGTTGGTGAGCCCTCCGGTGATGCCACCGAAACCATCCGCCGTCTGGTTGGAAAAGGCGAGATGCACCTGCGCCCGGTTCCACAGGAGCGGCGAGCTCAGCGTCAGCTCGTGCGCACGGATGAGGGCTCCCGTGATGGTGAGCGGAAAATATACGTTGCTGTTGCCCAGGGCGTTGTGATCGAAGAAATTCCTCGCCTCGTTGAGGTAGTAGTCCGCGTGCACGGTCCATCCGTCCACCGGGATGGTGACACCGAACTCCCTCACCCGGTCACGCTCGCCGTGCAGGGGCAGGAATCCGGTATTGGTGCCGCGAGCGAACTGCACCAGCCCGCCGGACAGCGTATCGAGCGGCGGGGCCTGGTAGTACTTGCCCCAGAAGGCGCTGAACACCCAGTTCAGGTGCGGCACCTGCACGGTCATCCCGATTCGCGGACTGGTCGCGCTCTCGGCGATGCCGCCGTGAAAGTGGGTGTGACGCACACCCGCGGACAGGTGCACCCAGCGATTCACATCGTATGTATCCTGCGCATACACCGCGACCATCCCGCCTCCGGGCCGCAACGTCTCGGCGAGCGGCGCGGCGCCGCTCGCGTCGTTGAACATGAGGTTGAACTCGTCGCGATCCTGCTGCGCGAACCCGAACAGCCCCACCCCGAGATGATTGTGCGCGAAGCTGAGCCGCAGCTGCTCCTGACCGCCCTCGTAGGCCGATGAGCGCCGGTCGATGGAGCTGATCGGCGTATCGTTCGCCGCGCCGTCGTAGTTGGCCCTGTTGAAGTGATAGAGGAGCGAGCTCGTGAGGATCGCGTGCCGGTTGAAGGTGTGCTCCCAGGAGAGGATCGCGAAGGTATCCGCCTCGCGCTGCACATCGTTCGCCACGTTCGGCAGCGGCGCGCCCTGGCAGTTCCCGTTCGGGCTCGGGCAGTTCGGGATCTGGTAGTCGTCCTGGCGCGAGGAGGCCACGAAGCGTATCTGATCGTTCCCGGTCGCCTCGTAGTCGAGATTGGTGAAGGCGCCGAAGCCATGCTCCCGGTCGTGAATCACCGCGGCGACCGGCGTGCCGATGCCGAGATTGCTCCGGTTGCCATCGACGCTCGCGTAGTACGCGAACTTGCCATGATGGCTGCCCACGCTCAGGTAGTCATCGGTCTGGCCGAAATTACCGGCCGTCACGTTGAGCACACCCTCGTCGTTGCGCGCGAAGCCGCTCTTGGGGATCACATTGAAGATGCCGTAGGTGCGATCGCCCTGATCGGCCTGGTAATCGCCCCGCTCGGCGCCGAGGACCTGGATGTCCTGAGGGTCGATCTGGGGCCCGAGGTTGCTCGCGATGTTGGTGTTCGGAATCTCGACGCCGTTCACGAGCCAGGCGGTCTGATGGCCGCCGCGCACGTGCAGCTGATCGTGCACGATGTAGGCGCCGGGCACATAGTCGGTGATCATGGCCAGGCTGTTGGTGAGGGCCGCTCCCGGGGTGAGCTCGATGTCCTTGCTGCTCACGAGCGAGATGGGGGTGACGGATGTGACCACCGGGGCCTGCGCGGTGGCGGAGATGGTTACCCGGGCGAGCGTGTGGGCGCCGCGCAGCGTGAGGGTGAGATCGGGGAAGTACCCCGGCACCACCGACACCGCCTGCTCGGCCGGCGCAAAGCCCTCGTGCCTCACCTCGACGACGTAGCGGCCCACCGACACCGAGGGGAAGAGGAACCTCCCGCGGGGATCGGTCCGCCGGGTCCTCAGCCGCCCCGATACCTGGGATCGAAGCCGCACCTCCGCCCCGGCGACGGGTCGGCCGAGGATGCTGCGCACCGTGCCGCGCACATCCCCGAACGCCGCCGCCCAACCCGGCGCCGGCAGGAGGCCGAGCGCGGCCACGACACCCAGTCCGGCGCCGACCGGCGACCATGACTGGAACGCGCGACCGCGGTCCGCCCTGCGATACCGGGCGCCCTCGCCCATCCTGTCAACACCTGATGTCACGCCTCAATCCTCCGGCTCCGCCTCCGGCGGAACCCCGAAGCCTCACGACAAATACCCCGAGCGCCCGGCCAGCCGTCGGCTGTGGGCGGATCCTCGAGCACAAGGCTCAGACGAGGTGAGGCGGGGCGCGGGCCTGCGGGGTGTGGGCGAGGCGGGCGCTCTGATCGGAGGACTCCAAGAAGCGCACGAGGCCGATCGATACCGGCGTGATGCGGGCTATACCAGCCAGGGTGAACGCGGGCGCCGGACTCGAGCCGCCGCAGAAGAGGCAATGCGAGTCCCGCTCACCGCCTCCGCGCTTGCCGTGTGAAGGCTCACCCTGAGAGAAGAAGTGCGCCGGGAAGCCCTCATGGCAGAGCACGAGGGATCCTCCGGCCGGCATGAATCCGAGCGGGATCAGCCCGCGCAGCGAGAATGCGAGGAGCGCGAGCGTGGCGATCCACGCCGGCTCGGCCCGCCGGGGCGCCAAACGCCTCAGATCTCGCAGAAGTCTCCCGATACGCCAGCCGGTCATGGGTCTTGGAGGGTGGATTGGCTCGCTGCGTCCCCCGTGGCCGCAGTCTCAGCCGACCGGGTGCATTCTATGCACTGCGGACCCGATCCCGGGGCCGCCCCGGCGCCGCGTGCGCCGAGCCGAGCACCCGATGCGACCGGGCGAATCGCCTGCGGCGCGGCCCCTGACCTCCCCAGGGACACCCCGGGTGCGGCTCGCGGTCCACCCGGGCGCTACGGAGTGCGACCGGAGCGCCCGGGTGGAAGTTCCCCTGTCAGAACGAATAGCCGACGGAGAGCACCGCGGCGTTGGGCCAGAAATGCACCTCGTTCGAGCGCATGATCCCGGCGGTATCGGTGGTGAGCTTGCTGTTGACCTGCGCGATCGAGTAGGAAGCGGTGACGTGCCAGCGGTCGTTCATGTGATAGGTGATGCCGGCGGTCACGGCGGGCCCGACGGATGAGGGGAGCGATATCGATGTGGGACCGCCGCTCACCGCCGCGCCGGCCGCCGTGATCTGCCGGTCGATGAACTTGGTGTAGTTCACACCGACCCCGACGAACGGCCGCCACTTCGCCTCGGGACTGAAGAAGTCGTACTCGAGAAGCACCGTGGGCGAGACCCAGCGGATGCTCGCGATCTCCACCCCGTTGAACGGCACCGAGCCCACCGTCGCCGGTCCCTTGCCCTTGGCATAGGTGACCGGCGGATAGCCGAACGCGAACTCGACCTGGAAATGGCTCGACAGGGTGCGCACGTACGACAGGTACAGCGTCGTGACGTTCTCGATGCTGGTGTTGAGCCCGGCGGGCGTGAACTGACCGCTGATGTCGGTCGAGTTCGTGTCGTAGTGAACGAAGTACGCGCCGATGCGGAGGTCATTCGGATTGCCATTGTCGGCATACGCCCCGGAAGCGGCCAGCGCGAGAACGGTTCCGAGCGCGATTGTCAGGATTTTCTTCTGCATGATCATCCCTCGCTGAGCTTACGGAACTTGCGCGAAGAAGCCGCGGGCCGCCACCATACAAAACGGCGCCTCGGTCGAGTGGTAGAACTGGATGGCGGTGCTCGCGCCGGCCGAAGACACCAGGCCCGCGTAGGTGCCCTGGAACGCCCCCTGCAGGGTCGCGAACGCCCCGCTCGGCGTTCCGTTGAGGTCGAGCACGCTGACGAGCCCCCCCGTCACGTACGGACCCCACTCCGCGGCCATGATCTCCGTGTTCTGGAAGAACACCGTCGGATCCTGATCCCCGCCGCACATCAGCATGGGCTCGAGGGGCGCCCAGCCGCCGTTGCGCATGTCGTTGAGCGCGAGGTCCTGGCGCAATCCCACCGCCGGGGAGGCCGCGAGCGCCACGGTGCCGGCATTCAACTGCCCGTTCTGCAGCGTCCCGCCGTTGAGAATCGTCATCTCCGCCTGATCCGGGTGGATCACCGCATCGTCCACGTAGCCCACCCGATACGGGTCGTTGACGAGGTAGGGTGTGCCGAAGCCCGCATCGAAGAGCGGCGCGAGCGATCCGTACTGCGTGACCGAGGGCTCAGCCAGCAGCGCGTCGGCCGCCGCGTCCACCGCCGCGATGCCCGTCGAGGAGATCGGGGTGGTGCTGTCGAACAGCGCCGCCTCCGGGAGCTTGCCGCTCTGGAAGAGAGTGGTCAGCGTCATCGAGCTCGGCAGCAGCGTGTCGATCCCCGTGGCGTACGTGGAGGAATAGACATCCGATGTCTGGCTGTACACGTTGCCGTAAGCATGCTGATAGCTGGTCGTCACCAGCGGCGCGAAGATCGTCGAGCCGATGTTCACCTGCCCGAAGAATATCGCGTCACCGAATGCCTCCAGCGCATACGGGCCGGAAGATGGTGCCGATGCAGTGACGGTATCGCCAGCCGCCTGCATCGCTTTTACCGTGGCCATCGCCACGTAGCCACCCTCCGAGTACCCGGTGACGTACAACTTGCCGTCATCCGTGGTACTGGGGGTAAATGTGCTGAGCAGCGCTTTGCGGGCCGCCGTCAGCGCATCCATCATGACGGTCGCATTCTCGGCTCCATCCATATAGGGGTGATAGCCGAGCGTCGAGATGTCATAGCCCAGGTCGTTGGGCGCCACCACGATGTAGCCCTGGGCCGCGAACACGGCCGCGATCATCGCCGACTCGGAGTTGGCGGCGTTCGAGGGATCGCTGATGTCCGCAAGGTTGTAGGAGGAGGAGGTCGTCGTGCCGTGCGCGTAGAGCACAACGGGCCGCGGGCCCGTGCACGGCGCTGCGGAGCCGGTGGGCACCATCAGCGCGCCGGAGGCCAGCTGGGGCGAGTTGTCCGGAGCCACCGTCCAGTACTTGAAGTAGTAGAAATCCACTCCGCAGGCCGGTGTGCCCGCGAGCTGCGCCAGAGCCTGTCCGGAGGAACTCGCGCCGAGCTGGGCGGCGAACGCCGCGGAGGTCAGCGATGCGGTCCGTATCGGCGGATCAGCGACCAGCGTGCCCTGCTGGTTGCCGCTCGCCACTGTGCTGGTCTGGCTGTTATGGCCGCACCCGCCCACGGCCAATGCGGCCATCGCGAGCCAGAGCAGACCACCGGTCTTTTTCAACATGCCCCCTCCCCGAACTCGCGGCTGACGCCGGAATTAAAACAAGCGTTCGTTTTGCGAGTCCCTGTGACACGAAGCATACAGTGTCCCCCCGACCTCGGGTACCCCCCGACATGGAACTTTGTCAATCTTCGCGGCCCACAGGTCGCGGTTGGCGGGCCGGGAAGCGCCCGGCCCGCCGTGTCGTTGCAAATTCACAACAGCCCGGGTGCCCCGGGCCTACCGCTTTGCGGCGGACCCGGTGGGGATGAGTCCCCGGTAGCGCAGCAGGGGGCCGATCCGCGGATCCCGCCCGTAGAAGGACTTGAACATCTCGAGATACCCCTCGGAGTGTCCGCGGGCGAGAATGAGGTCGCGGAACCGCTGGCCGTTGGCGCGCGTGAGCCCGCCATGATCCCGGCACCACTGGTAGGAGTCATCGGCGAGCATCTCCGTCCAGAGGTAGGAGTAATAGCCCGCCGCGTAACCGTTCGACCAGATGTGCATGAAGTAGCTCGAGCGGTAACGCGGAGGCACATCCGCGAGCGCCATGTGCGTACGCTCGAGCGCCGCGCGCTCGAAGGCATCGGCGTTCTCGAGCACCTTGTCGCTCGCCAGCGTGTGCCATTGCATGTCGAGCAATGAGGCCGAGAGCTCCTCGGTGAACGCGTATCCCTCATTGAAGTTGCGCGCGCGCAGGATCTTCGCCACGAGCGCGGGCGGTATCGGCTTGCCGGTGCGGTAGTTGAGCGCATAGTGCTCGATCACCTGCGGGTCGAGCGCCCAGCGCTCATCGAACTGCGACGGATACTCCACGAAATCGCGTGCCGTGCTGGTGCCGGAGAGGCTCGGATACACCTCATCGGCGAACAGCGAGTTCAGTGCATGCCCGAACTCGTGGAACATGGTGATGACGTCATCGATCGACAGCAGCGCCGGCCGCCCCGGGGCGGGCTTGGTGAAATTGGCGACGTTGTAGACCACCGGCAGATCGCCGAGGAGCTTCGACTGCACCACGAAGTTGTCCATCCAGGCGCCGCCGGACTTGTTCGAGCGCTTGAAGTAGTCGAAATAGATGAGGCCGAGCGGCTTGCCGGTCTGCTCGAACACCTCGAACACCCGCACGTCCTTCTGGTAGACCGGCAGATCCCTGCGCTCCTTGAAGGTGATCCCGTAGAGCTGGTGCGCGGCGTAGAAGAGTCCGCGCGTGAGCACGTTGTTGAGGACGAGGTACTCACGCACCTCGCTCTCATTGAGCCGATAGCGCGCCGCGCGCGCCTTGCGCGCGTAGTACTCCCAGTCCCAGGGCCTGAGCGTGAAGTGATGCCCGTCCTTGCGGATGAGGGCGCCCAGGATCTTCGCCTCCGCCTTCTCCTTGGCGACCGCCGGCGGCACCAGCTGCTGGAGAAAATGCTCGACCGTCGCGGGGGTCTTCGCCATCTGGTCCTGCAGCTGGTAGGCGGCGTAGTCCGGGAAGCCGAGCAGGTGCGCCTTCTCGGCGCGCAGCCGTGCGATCACCTCGATCGTATGGCGGGTGTCGTTCGGTCCTCCCCCCTCGGCGCGATTCCAGGAGTGCTCGAAGAGCTCGCGCCGGACCGCCCGATCCTTGAGGTAGGCGATCGCCGGCTGCTGGGTGGGCAGCTGCAGCGTGATCACCCACTTGCCCTTGAGCCCACGGGCCTCGGCCGCATGCGCGGCGGCCGCGATCATCCCCGGGGTGAGGCCCTCGAGCTCGCTGCGCCGATCGAGCACCAGGGCCGAGGCATTGGTTGCCGCGAGCAGCTGCTGCTCGAAGGTGGTCTCGAGACTCGCCAGGCGCTCGTTGAGCGCCGCCAGGCGCTTTTTCTTCGCCACCGGCAGCAGCGCCCCGGCCTTGACGAACTGGGTGTAGTAGACCTTGACCAGTTGCCTCGCCTCGGGCATGCGCGCGAGCTGCGCGCGGCGCTCATAGACCGCCTTGACGCGCGCGAACAGCTTGCCGTTGAGGTAGATTGCATCCTCGTTGGCCGCGAGCCTCGGCGCCTCCCGCGCCTGCACCTTCTGCAACACCGGATCGGTGTTGGCCGAGGTCAACCCGTTGAACACCTCCATCGCCCGATTGAGCATCCGGCCCGATCTCTCGAGCGCGACCACCGTGTTCTCGAAGGTGGGCGCCGCGGGATCATCCGCGATGCGCACGATCTCGGCCTGTTGGCGGCGCATGCCCGCATCGATCGCGGGCTGGAAATCCGAGTCCTTGATGAGGTTGAACTGCGGCGCGTGAAAAGGCAGCGGGCTCGGCCGGGCGAATGGATCCGCGCTGCCCGCCGCGAGCGCCGCGCTGACCGGCAGCAGGCCGAGCGCGAGGACGAAGGCAGTGCGCCGGGCCGAACGATCGAAGGTCCGTATGAAGGGCATGATGGGATTCCCCCGCAAAGGGGGCAAAGTATAGCCGCAGCCGGGCCAGCGGAGCCTTCCGGCCGTCGACGCGCCGTGTCTGCTCACCGTGCCAGGCCGATGCGCGCACCAGCGCGCCGCCACCGCTGTCCTCACGGCAAACACCCGGGCGGAGGCGCGCAAACCTCAGGCCGCCTTGCCCGCCCCGCGGGTCATCGCCCAGTCGACCAGCCGGCTCACCGCCCCGCCGCCCAGGCTCGCGCCCGTGACATCGGTCAGCCGATACTCGGCGCCGGTAAGAATCGTCCCGGCGGCGGCAAGGCCGCTTCGCACCGCCGGACCGATACCCTCGGCCATGTCCCGGGTGGCCAGCCCCGCCGCATCCCCGGCAATGAACGCGTTGCCGCGCCGCACCACCTCCACGGGCCCGCGCAGGTAGTAGCTGTAGCCCGAGGGATCGTAGCGCGCGCCCCGGGCGAGTGTGCGGCCGAGCTTGCCCGTCAGCAGCGCCCAGTGCTCGTGGATGGAGCGTCCGCTTCGCTTGATGCGCTCGGCCATGCCGCCGATGCCGATGTTGAGCCAACCGTCCTGCTTCGGCACGTACCAGGCGTAGCCGGGCAGGCCATGATCGAAGAACCAGAGGTGACAGTCCGGATCGCGCCAGTCGTATTCGATCTCGTGCTCGAGCGTCACGGTCTGCAGCGCCGCGGCGCGCGGATTCAACTCGCGAAAGAGGGTCCGGTACACCGGACAGCGCGTACCGCCCGCCCCGATGAGGTAACGGCAGCGGAACTCCTCATCGATCACATAGGCGCCCTGCTCCTCGCGAACCTGGCGCACGGTGTGCTCGATGAGCGGCGCCCCCGAGCGCTCGAGCAGCCATGCATCGAACTCCACGCGGCGGATGGAGTGCTGCACGCAGCGCACCGGCAGATGCAGGCCCTTGAAGTGCATGTGCATCCGCTCGAACGTGAGGAAGCGATGCGGATAGGCGCCGATGTCGATCTCGAGATCCCGCACCACCTCAGGGGTGATCCACCCGGCGCACAGCTTCAGGCGCGGGAAACGCTCCTGGTCGAGCACCAGCACATCGCAGCCGGCGCGGCGCAGCTTCCAGGCCGCGCTCGAGCCGGCCGGCCCGCCGCCGACGATCAGGACATCGCAGGTGCGCATGGCCGGCTCAACTCTGGTAGAGGTACTCGCGCGTGCGCGGGATGTCGTTGTTGCGCCGCGAAGCGAACACCACCTGGAACAGCTGCAGCGTCCCGGTGGTGAATCCCGCCACCGAGCCCGCGAGGTACATGCGCCACATGCGCACGAATTTCTCATCGAACATGTGGCGCACGCGCTCGACTTCGCCCTCGAACAGGGCGAGCCAGTGGCGCAGTGTCTGCGCGTAGTGCAGGCGCAGATTCTCGACATCGAGGATGGAGAGGTCCGAGGGCTCGAATATGCCCATCATCTCCCCGAGGGACGGCGGACAGGCGCCGGGGAAGATGCGCTTCTCGATCCACGGCTGCAGCGGTGCGGGGAAATTGCGGCCGATGGAGTGGATGAGGCCGCGTCCGTTGTCCCCGAGACTGCGGCTGATCACCTCGCCGAGTCCGCGGTAATTGGCCACGCCGACGTGCTCGAGCATGCCGACCGACACGAAAGCGTCATGGCGGCCCGAGATGTTGCGGTAGTCATCGAGCACGTACTCGACCTGCGAGGCGAGGCCCTCGCGCTCGGCTCGCTCGCGCGCGTACGCCACCTGCTCCCGGGAAATGTTGTATGCGCGCACCTTGACCCCGTAGTGACGCGCCATGTGCAGCGCCAGCGTCCCCCAGCCGCAGCCCGCCTCTACGACGCTCTCTCCGGGGCGCAGACGCAGCTTGCGGCACACGTGATGCATCTTGGCGAGCTGCGCCTCATCGAGCGTCGTCTCGGGCGTCGGGTAGTAGGCGCAGGTGTAGGCCATCGTCTCGCCGAGCCAGAGCGAATAGAACGGGTTGCCGATATCGTAATGATGGTGGATGTTCTCCCGCGAGCCGCCGAGCGTATTGACATGCGGGCGGCGCAGACGCTCGAGCACCCGGCTCACGGCCGAGGCGGTGCCGCGGCTGCCGGCGAGATAGACCTCCTCGAGCAGGCGCACCAGATCGCCCTCGATCTCGATGCGGCCCTCGCTGTAGGCGTCCGGAAAGCGCATCTGCGGATCGGTGATCACCGACAGGAGCGTGGCCCGATCGGGAATGCGCACCCGGCACGCCGGCTCGATGCCCGCCGGCGCGATGCGCTCCCCGTTCCACAGGACGAATTCGATGGGCGGCTCGCCCAGGCGCCTCAGGAGTCCGCGCATGAGCCGCACTTCGAACGAGGCGCTCTCGCCACGCCGGAAGTTCTCTTGCGGGGCACCCGGGTGGGACTTCGGCTTCGGCGAGGATATCAGGCTCTCGTCGCTGGCATTCACGGCGCGGGTCTCCTTGCTTTTGCCGGTAATCTAGCATGCCCGGTAGGCAAATCCGAACCGGCGGCCCGAGAGGGCGCTCCATGGCGGGCAAGACGGCGGCCCCGCCTCGCGCTCCACTCACCGCGCGAGGGTTTCGCCTGGGCGCGTCGCGGCCGCGGGCGCGGCCCGCGGCTCACCGGCAGCGTAAACTATCCTTGCAGCCGAGCTTCGCCGCTTGAGACAACACGTCTGGGACCCTCCGGTCCCGGGGGAGAGACCGATGCCGAGAGTGACCCGTTCCTCGCCGTCCCACCGTGCACCCTTTGCCCTGCTGGCCGCAATCGGCCTCCTGGGCGCCTGCACCGCCGGCGCGGGAACCCCCGCCACGCCCGCGAGTCCCTTCGCGGCGCTCACCTGGCGCAGCGTCGGCCCCTACATCGGCGGCCGGGTGGTGGCGGTGGCGGGGGTGTCTCGAGACCCCGATCTCTTCTACATGGGCGCGGTCGACGGAGGCGTGTGGCGCAGCACCGACTACGGCGTGAAGTGGGTCAATATCACCGACCATAAGCTGCCCGGCTCGAGCGACAGCATCGGCGCGATCGCGGTCGCGCCGTCGGACCCCAGGATCCTCTACGTCGGCACCGGTGAAAGCGACATCCGCAACGACATGGTGACCGGCGATGGGGTCTTCCGCTCCGATGATGCGGGCAAGACCTGGAAGGCGGCCGGCCTCGCCTCGACCCACACCATCAGCGCCCTCGCGGTCGATCCGAGTAACCCCGAGGTGATCTACGCGGCCTCCATGGGCCACGTGTTCAAGGCCAACCCCGAGCGGGGCGTGTTCAAGTCCACCGACGGCGGCAAGAGCTGGCGCAAGGTGCTCTACGTCAACGCGCAGACCGGCGCCATCGACCTGGTGATGGATCCGGGCAACCCCCGGGTGCTCTATGCGGCGATGTGGCAGGCCCGCCGCACACCCTGGCGGCTCGATGACGGCGGGCCGGGAAGCGGCCTCTACAAGAGCATCGACGCCGGCCGGCACTGGAGCGAGATCTCGCGCAACCCGGGCTTCCCGCGTGGGATCCTAGGCCGCATCGGCGTCACCGTCGCGGCGAGCGATCCCAACGTGCTCTACAGCATCGTGCAGGCGAAGCACGGCGGCGTGTTCCGCTCGGACGATGCCGGCGCCACCTGGAAGCGCGTCAACGCCAACTGGAGCCTGCGCCAGCGCGCGTTCTACTACATGTCGATCTACGCCGATCCGACCAATCCCGACACCGTGTACGTGCCGCAGGTGGATGCCCTGTGGGTATCGCACGATGGCGGCAAGTCCTTCTTCATGCTGCATACACCGCACGGTGACAATCACATCGTGTGGGTCAACCCGAAGAACCCCCGGGTCCTGCTCGAGGGCAATGACGGCGGCGCGACCGTGTCCACCGACGGCGGCAAGAGCTGGAGCACCGAGCACAACCAGCCTACCGGCCAGTTCTATCACATCGCCCTCGATGGGCAGTTCCCGTTCAACATCTACGGCGCGCAGCAGGACGAGGGTTCGTACGAGGGCCCGAGCGCCACGCCGAATGGAGTGATTCCGCTCAGGGCCTGGCACACGGTCGCCTATGGCGAGAGCACGTTCGTCGCCCCGCAGCCCGGACACCCCAACGTCACCTTCGGCGCCGGCTACTACAGCATCTTCCTGCGCTACGACCGGGCCACGGGCGAGTACCGGGACGTGAGTCCCTGGCCGGACTACCGGGACGGCTCCTCCTCGCAGCAGAACAAGTACCGCTTCGGGTGGACGCATCCGGTCTTCTTCTCCCCGACCGATCCGAAGGCGCTCTACATCACCTCGCAGTACGTGATGAAGAGCACCGACGGCGGGCGCACCTGGCAACGCTTGAGCCCGGACCTCACGCGCAACGTGGCGGCCACCGAGGGCCCGAGCGGCGGCCCGATCGATCTCGACCAGACGGGCGCGGAGATCTTCCCGGACATCTCGGCGCTCGCGATTTCCCCGCTCGATGGCAAGGTCATCTGGGCCGGCTCCCAGGACGGGCTCGTGCACATCACTCAGGATGGTGGTCAGCACTGGCGCGCCGTGACGCCGAAGGGGCTGCCGCAGTGGGCGGAGATCAGCTCCATCGAGCCCTCGCACGCCGCCGCGGGCACCGCCTTCCTGAGCGCCTCCCGTTACATGTGGGATGACTTTCATCCCTACGTGTTCGAAACCACCGATTACGGCAGGCACTGGACGAAGGTCGTGACCGGCATACCCGATCGGGAGTACGTGCTCGCGCTGCGCCAGGACCCCTCCGACCCGCAACTCCTCTTCGCCGGCACCAAGAACACCGTCTACGTGAGCCTCGACAGCGGCAATCACTGGCAACCGCTCACCTTGAACCTCCCGCGCGTACAGGTGCGCGACATCGCGATCAACGTGCGCGAGGGCGAGATCGCCATCGCCACCCACGGCCGCTCGTTCTGGGTGCTCGATCACCTGCCGCTCCTCGAGCAACTCTCCCATGAGGAGCCCCCGGCCGCCGATGCCGCGCAGCTCTATGCCCCGCAGAGGGCCTGGCTGACCTTCGCCTATGGCGTGAGCCCCAGGGCCCGGCGAATCCCCGCCGCCGGCACCAACCCGCACTTCGGCGCCGCGGTGTTCTTCCACATCCCCGCGCAGTACGACGGCCAGGTGCCCGTCACCTTGAGCTTCCTCGATGACCAGGGACACCTCGTGCGGCGCTTCGCGTTGCACCTGAAAACGAAGCAGCCGAAGCTCACGGCCGCGGAGCGTGACAACCGCACACCGCTCGAGCAGAAGGTGGCCGCCGAGCGCAAGCTCACCGCCATCACCCCGGGGTATGACCTCTTCCGGTGGAACCTGCGCTACCCGGATGCGACCCAGGTGACCGACTTCTACCCGCCCTCGGCCGCCGGCGGCCTCACCGACAGCGTCGAGGGCCCGCAGGTGCGCCCGGGCCGTTATACCGTGCTGCTCGATTACGATGGGCACACCTCACGGAGCACCTTCAAGGTCTCGCTCGACCCGCGCCTGCATCCCCCGGCCGGCGCCCTCAAGGAGCAACTGACGCTCGCCCTGCGTATTCATGGCTCGCTCGACACGCTCGACCGCGCCGTCAATCAGGCCCTCGCGGTGCGGGCGCGCCTGCGCCAGGGGCTCGCCTCCGGGAAGGTGAGCAAAGCGCACGCGCGGGGGGCGTTGCACGACCTCGATGCGGCGATCGACGCCATGGCGCAGCTTCAGATCCACTCGAGCGAGGGCGACTGCCTGCACGAGCCCATGCTCCACGGCCGTCTCGCCTATCTCGCCGCCGAAGTGGGGCTTTCCTACCAGCCCCCCACCGCGGCCGAGCACGCCGTGTTCCGGGAACTCGATGCCAAAGCCCGGGCGGGTGAGCGTCAGCTGAAGACAGCGATCGCCGAGGGGCGGCGGGTGTTGTAATCGCCGCCCGCCGCAGGTCTTGCGCCAGACCGGCTCGCCGCCGCGATGGCGCATCTGCTACTGCTCGGCGTTCAACCAGTGCTGGATCACCAAGGGTCACGAGCTCAATCGGCCGCGCGTCGCCGCATGCCCGATGCCCGAGGTCGTTTACGAGTGAGAGCCTGCGTCCCGCTCATCCCGCCCGCGGCGGGTTTCCCGCGCGCTGTCACAATTCCGAGGTTTCCCCGCGCCGCATCTTGAGCGTACTCTTGCCTCCACGACGAGAAGAGGTGGGGGCAGCAATGCTGGAGGAGTCGACTGGGACCGCCGCGCGAGCGGCGCATCCGGCGGGCGTGGACCTGCGGCGCACCGCGGCGAATGCCGATTACTGGTATCCGCTCGCCTGGTCCGATGAACTCAAGGCGGGCCGCATCATCGGGCGCCGCTTCGCCGGTGAGCCCATCGCGCTCTACCGCGGAGCGAGCGGCCAGGTGTTCGCGCTCGAGGACCGGTGCGCCCATCGGCAGGTGCCATTGCATCTCGGGGTCGTCTCGGGGGATGTCCTCAAGTGCCACTACCACGGCTGGGCGTACGACTGCGCCGGGAAATGCATCGACGTGCCCTACCTCGGCAAGGAGCGCAAGCCGAACGGGGTGCGCAGCTACCCGGTGCGCGAGGTCGAGGGGCTCATTTTCGTCTTTCCGGGCAACCCCGCCCTCGCCGCGGAGCGCCTGCCCGCTTCCCTCGGCTCCTCGCAGCGCCGCGACTACAAGACCCGGCGGCTGAACCGCGAGGTGGCCTGCCACTACACCTTCATGCACGAGAATCTCTTCGACATGAACCACCAGTTCATGCACCGCAAGCAGATGGGCTCGATCCGCGCGAGCTGCCTCGGGCGCCGCCACGGGGATCAGTGGGCGGAGGTCGAGTACAGCTTCAGCCGCACCGAGGGCAAGTCCACCGTCGGAGAGCGCGTCATCGTCGACATGATGCGCAAGCGCGGCGAGGAGCGGCAGGACTTCCGTGACCACATGCGTATCCGCACCGACTATCCCTCACAGAGCCTGAAAGTCTGGGTCGGACGCACTATCGATGAGACCCAGGACCCGGTGCTCGATGTGTGGCTGTGCTACACGCCCCTCGATGCGCAGCACCGCACCAACCGCACCTTCGGCTACCTGTCGGTGAAGAAGCCGCCGATCCCCGGCCTCATTCACCTCGTCTGGCCCTTCGTGGTGTGGTTCACCGAGAACATCTTCCGCGAGGACAAGGAGATCGTGGAGTTCGAGCAGCGCGCCCACGACGCGCAGGGGAGCGATTGGAACAACGAGGTGTTTCCCGCGCTGCGCGATCTGCGGGAAGTCCTGGCCCGCTGCGGCGTCCCACTCTGAGCGCGTAGTGCCTGGCGATCTCGCCCACCCGCTTCCCTGAGGCCGCCCGCGGCACGATATTGGCATCGGGTACCCGCGCGCGATTCCCTTTCCCGTTCAACCGCCCCGCTGCGCGAGCCCCCGGAGCCCGGCGGCGACGAAGGGACCGAGCCGCGCCCTGAGCGCTGCGACATCCACCGAGCGGCACAGCCCTCCGGAGAGCACATCGAGACGGCCGGTCTCGGCGAGGGAGAGCGTGAGCGCACCGGTGAGGAAGTTGTATCCCCAGTAGATGTCCTCGGGCGCCGCCTTCGGCAGGGAGTCCATCAGCGCCTCGATGAAGCGCTTCACCGTGGCGTTGAACGTCTTGCCCATGAGGCGCTTGCCCCACTGCGGGGAGTTGTTCACCCAGGCAAGGAGCGAGAAGTAGCTGTGCCAGCCGGGACCGGCGTGCTCGAGAAAATCGAGGATGGGATCGAAGAAAGCCCCCACCACCGCCTCGGTGGCCGCCGGCCGCGGGGCCGCCGCACGGCACACCTCCTCGAGACGACGCAGCCGCTCCTCGTTGAGCATCGCGCCCCGCCGATCGAGCACCGCCTCGAAGAGCTTTTCCTTGCCCCCGAAGTGGTAATTGACCAGGGCGAGATCGACTCCCGCCTCGCGCGTGATCTGCCGGAGCGAGGTGCCGTGGTAGCCCTTGCGGGCAAAGAGCTTCTCGGCGGCATCGAGCAGCTTCTCTTTGGTGGTGCGCTTGGCGCGGGCCATCTCTCCCCCCTCGTAAAGACTCATTCTAACCTGCCGATCGGCCAGCCGCGGCGGGCGCGACGGCCGCCACTTGCTATTGAACGCTCGTTTGACTTAGACTTCAACGGTCGTTCAATAGACCGATACGTCACGGCGGAACGATGAGTAGCGAGAATCATCTGCTCAGAGGGGGCTCGGCCATGCCGAACAGATTCGTCAGCGCATTCGTGATCTCCTGTCTTGCCGCCGCGGGCGCCGCCCGCGCCCAGAGCGCTTCCACCACCGCGCCACACGCCCAGGTGGCCGACCCGGCGGCGGATGCGTCCGCGCCCCTGCAGCTGCAGGAGGTCGTGGTCACCGCCCGGCGGCGCGCCGAGAACCTGCAGAACGTGCCGCTCACCGATACCGCCGTCACCGCGCAGGCGCTGAGCAGCTGGAACGTCACCAGCCTCACCGGTCTTAACAGCTTCGTGCCCAACATGAAGATCTCCGCGGACCGTGCCACGAGCAGCACCATCAACGTCTATATCCGAGGCGTCGGGCAGTCGGATCCCCTGTGGGGCAACGATCCGGCGGTGGGCGTGTACATCGACGGCGTGTACATGGCGCGCAACCAGGGCGCACTCCTCGATGTACTCGACGTCAAGCGCATCGAGGTCCTGAGCGGCCCGCAGGGCACGCTCTACGGCAAGAACACCATCGCCGGCGCCATCAAGTATGTGACCAAGGGAGTCGTCGGACCGAGAAGTCTCAAAGTGTCCGTGACCGGAGGCAATTACGGCGAGAACGACTACAAGCTCGACTTCTCCACCCCCCTGGTCGATCGCCACGTCTATTTCGGCATGGCGGCCGGCTATCTGCGCCACGCGGGCTACGGCCATGTGGTCGCCCAGCCCGGCAGCGCGCCGAGCACACAGAACTTCATCGGCGAGTCGGTGTCAAACAAGGACGTGCTCGCCGGCCGAGCCAACCTGACGTTGTTGTGGGGCGCGAGCTCCAAGCTCGTGCTGGTCGCCGATGACATCCTCGACAACTCGAACGCCTCGGGCGGGCAGCGCATGAACAACTACCTCGTGCCGCAGCTCGCCAACCCCTTCGACATGTACGACGACATGCCGGTGAGCCGGGATTATTTCCACAGAAACGGCTTCTCCGGCACCTACACCCAGCACCTCTCGGACAACCTCGATCTGAAGCTGATCGGCGCCTACTACCACGGCCACGGCCAGCAGTTCATCAACTTCGCCGAGATCAATCAGAACCTGTTCGAGGTGCCCGCCTATTACCAGGACCAGCAGACCTCCGGCGAAGGCAACATCACCTACACCGGCGACCGGGTCAAGGGCGTGGGCGGGCTCTTCTTCATGAACAGCACCGCCTGCGGCGACTACAATGCCTCGATCGGCACGCTCAACCTGATCAGCCTCCCCTTGTACGTCACCGAGCTGGTGCAGGGCTGCGTGCGCACCGAGAGCTATGCGGCGTATGGGGATACCACCTGGAATCTCACCCGCAGGCTCGATCTCGACACCGGCGTGCGCTGGAACGAGGACCGCAAGACCGCGCACGTCTACCAGGCGGACTACATCACCCTCGCTCCCGCCCAGCTGTATCCCGGCCAGCAATTCTTCAATGCGAACGCCCTCCCCGCGGGCTTCTCCCCCACTGCGCCCGTGACCGATTACACGCGCACCCGCCCCTTCGTGAACATCACGCCCCGGCTCGGGCTCGACTACCATTTCACGCCCGAGGTCATGGGCTACATCATGTACAGCCGGGGCTTCATGAGCGGCGGCTTCGACATGCGGGGCAACGCCGCGGTCTATCCCGGGACCGAGAACGGTTACGCTTCGGAGGTCGCCAACAATTACGAGATGGGACTGAAGTCGACCTGGCTCGATGACACGCTGAGGCTGAACATGGACGTCTTCTACGATCCGTTCACCGACGCGCAGATCGGTGTGCAGCAATTCGTCACTTACAATGGTTCCCCGACCAACCTGACCGCCGAGCTCAACGCCGGCAAGCAGATCAACGAGGGCGCGGAACTCCAGTCGGCCTGGCGCGCGAGCCGCGCGCTCACCCTCGGCCTCAACATGGGCTACCTCGATTCCTATTACAAGGACTATCTCGTCCCCTGCAGCGTGTTCACCGCCGCCCCGGGATGCACGGCGGGGGTCTCATCGGTCAATATCGCCGACCAGAACCGCCCGCTCAACGCACCGCACTGGACCGTGTCGGTCAACGCCGCCTATGCATGGCACTTGAGCGCAGGAGCCCTGGTCGCCCGGGCCGGCTACGACTGGCGCAGCTTCACCAAGGTGGCGGTCACCGGGCCAAGTCCCACCGACCAGCCGGCCTACGGGCTGCTCAATGCCCACCTGGCATTCACGACCGAGAGCGGTCTGTGGCAGGTCTCGCTCGATGGCGAGAACCTGACCAACCGGTATTACCGGGTCGCCGGCTACGACTTCGGCCCCGGACCGATCGGGCCCGCCAACTCCTTCATCGGCGGTGTGAGCCAGATCGGCTTCTACGGCGCGCCGCGCACCTACTCGGCGACCGTCACGTACAACTACCAGGCGGGCGGGTAATGCCGGGACGGCTGACGGAGCGGGTGGCGCTCGTCACCGGCGCGGCCAGCGGGATCGGCTGGGCGATCGCCCGCGCCTTCGCCCGCGAGGGCGCCCGGGTCGCGGTGAGCGATCTCGACCGCCCGCGCACCGAGCAGGCGGCCGCGCAGATCCTCGCCGACGGCGGCCAGGCGCTCCCGGTGGTCATGGACGTCACGCGAGAGGATGAGGTCGAGGCCGCCACGGCGCAGGTGATCCAGGCCTACGGGCGGCTCGACATCCTGGTGAGCAACGCCGGCATCCAGATCGTCTCGCCGCTGACCGAGCTCTCCTTCGCGCAGTGGCGGCAGGTGCAGGCGGTGCATCTCGATGGCGCCTTCCTCACCACCCGGGCGGCGCTGCGGCACATGTACCGCCGGGGTGGCGGCACGATTCTCTACATGGGCTCGGTGCACTCCAAGGAGGCCTCCCTCCTCAAGGCGGCGTACGTCGCGGCCAAGCATGGGCTGCTCGGCCTCGCGCGCGTCGTCGCCAAGGAAGGCGCCGCCCACGGCGTACGCGCCAACGTCATCTGCCCGGGGTTCGTGCGCACGCCGCTCGTGGAAAAGCAGATCCCCGAGCAGGCGCAGGCGCTTGGCCTCTCCGAGGAGGAGGTGATCCGCACCGTCATGTTGAAAGAGACCATCGACGGACAATTCACGACGCTGGATGACGTCGCGGAAACCGCAGTGTTCCTCGCCTCCTTCGAATCGAACGCCCTCACCGGCCAGTCGCTGATCGTCAGCCACGGCTGGCACATGGAATAGCCAGTCCCGACCGCCCGCACTCTCGATCGCCAGGACCTCGCGCTCCCGTTCTTCGGGCTCCCTCGAGCGGCCTGGCCTGCCCGGGGCGCGCCAGCGACAGGGTTGGGCACGCGCCCCGGACGAAGGGCTTGCCACGACTGCGCGGATCGCCCGATCATTAGCCTTTTCCCGATTGACGGTCCCGGTGGGGGCCGGGGGGAGCATTTCACATGTGGAAGTCGATCGTGGCCATCGGGCTCGGGGCGGCGCTCGGGGCGCTGCTGCGCTGGTGGCTGGGAAATCGGCTGAACGGCCTCTTCCCCTCGCTGCCGCCCGGGACGCTGGCGGCCAATATCATCGGCGGCTA
Source organism: Gammaproteobacteria bacterium (assembly GCA_027317845.1). Taxonomy (GTDB): domain Bacteria; phylum Pseudomonadota; class Gammaproteobacteria; order Steroidobacterales; family Steroidobacteraceae; genus 13-2-20CM-66-19. The sequence goes on along the minus strand of DAHVQK010000152.1, from coordinate 2,918 downwards.
CGTGATCGGGGTGGCGATCGCCTTCTTCGCGCGCAACCCCGCCCTGCCGCCCGAGTGGCGCCTGTTGGTGATCACCGGCTTCTGCGGCGGGCTCACCACCTTCTCCACCTTCTCAGCCGAGGTGGTCAGCGCGATCGAGCGCGGCCAGGCGGGCTGGGGCTTCACAGAGGTGGTGGTCCACGTCGGGGTCTCGCTGCTTGCGACCTTCGCGGGCCTTGCCACGGTGATGAGAGCGATGGGCTGAGCGGGCCACCCCGCCCCGCACCCACCGCGGGGCTAGCGGCGCCTGGCGAAAAACGCCTGCGCCGCGGCGGAGAACTCCTCGGACTTCAGGCGCAGCGTGAACTCCCGCAACTCCTCGTCCATCCTCCCGGCCACATCGTGAGTGCGCGCATGGCGCATCAGGCGCTTGGTGGCGCGCACCGCCTCGGCCGGCTGGCAGGCCACGGCCCTCGCGAGCGCCCTCGCCTCCTCCATCAGTCCCTCATCGTCCACCACGCGATTGACGAGGCCGCACTGCCTGGCCGCCTCCGCATCCAGGGGCGCACCGAGCAACAGCATCTCGGCGGCGCGCTGATGACCCATCAGGGCCGGCAGCAGCAGGGTGCTCGCCGCCTCCGGGACGAGCCCGAGCTGCACGAACGGGGTGATGAGTCGCGTGCTGCCCGCCGCCGCGACGACGAGGTCGCAGTGCAGGAGGAGCGTGACGCCAAGACCCGCCGTGGGGCCATGGACCGCCGCGACCACGACCTTGCTCATCGTCGCCAGGCGGCGCACGAAGCGGCCGGTGGGATGTTCGGGATCGTCGATCGGGGGGCCGGAAAGGAAGTCCTTCAGATCGTTGCCGGCGGTGAAACAGGCGCCCTCGCCGCTCAGGAGAATGACCCGCACCGCCTCGTCCGCCTCGGCCGCATCGACCGCCTCCGCGAGCGTGCGGTACATGTCCAACGTCAACGCGTTGCGCTTCTCGGGCCGGTTGAGGCGCACCTCGCACACCGCTTCCTGGCACGTCACGCTCACCTGCTCGGTCATGATTTCCCCGCTCCGGCGGCTTGTACCCCTTTACAGTAGTATTATAGTCCACCCATGCCGACACCGCTCCCGCGCCTGAGCCGCCTCGCCCTCGAACGGGCGAAATCCAGTCACGACCAGATCGCCGCCCTGCTCGGCATGGAGCTGCTGAAGGGGACCTACCCCCCCGGAACCAACATGCCGCCGGAGCCCGAGCTCCTCGGGCGCTTCCACGTCTCGCGCACCGTGATCCGCGAAGTCATGAAGACGCTCGCAGCCAAGGGGTTCGTGGTCTCCAAGACCCGGGTCGGCACCAAGGTGCGCGATCACATGTACTGGAACTACTTCGATGCCGATGTGCTCGCGTGGCGGGTACGGCTCGGCTTCGATGACGAGTTCATGTACAGCCTGATCGAGGTGCGCCGGGCGCTCGAGCCCGTGGCGGCGGCGCTCGCGGCCCAGCGACGCGCCCCGCAGGACATCGCGAACATGCGTGAGTGCCTGCGGCAGATGAGCCGCGGGGGTCACACGCGACAGAGCTTCGCCGAGGCGGATCTTGATTTCCACCTGGTGGTGGGCGCCGCGACCGGCAACCCGATGTTGCGTTCCGTGGCGGGCGTCATCGAGACCGCGCTCGTGGCCTCCTTCATCTACAGCTCCCCGGTCGACGATCCGATCGACCAGGACCGGACGGTGGCTGCGCACTCGGCTATCGTCGATGCCATCGAGGCGCGAGACGAGAGGGCCGCCTCCGAGGCCATGCGTCAGGTGATCGACATCGGCGTCGACCGCATCGACCTCACCCGGCGCTTGCAGGCGAAGAGGCGCGGCTAGGGAGGCCCGCTCCCGGACTCCCGGCGGGCGCGCCTCGCGGGCGCGTCCGCAGTGCTCCCCCGCCCGCAATGCCCCCCGGGCTCAGCCCGCCGGATGCGTCTGCCCGAGGTGCTCATCGTTCGGGCTGTGCGCCTCTCCGCCGAAGGCGATGAAACCGCTCGCCGAGACGAACCCGGCGAGCAGCGCGCTGATCAACCCGATGTAGCCGCCGATGTAGCGCAGGAACGGCATCCCCGTCCAGTCGGTGAGCGCTGTCGCCAGGAGCGAGAGCGCGAGGCCGAGCACGAACAGCTGGCGAGGCAGTGTGGTATGAAACGATCCCACCCAGACATAGCCGAAGAACACGGCCCAGATGGCGAAGAACCACCCCGCATAACTCAGGGGCTCCATCGTGGACGGACCCGCCGCCGCAACGGCCGCCGCGTGCGCGCTCCAGAAGAGAATGCCGCCGCCGAAGAACACGACGGCATCCAGGCTTCGCGCGCGCAGGTGCGAGAGGATGCCCATCACCCCGAGCACCACCGCCATGGGCATGATCATGGCGGCGAAGTGCGGGTAGACCCTCACATACCAGCCGGCATTGGTCATCGAGACCATCCAGATCGTCAGCGCCAGGCACATGTAGCCGATGGTCGATGTGCTGACACAGCGGTTCTCGGTGCTGTTGAGCTTCAAAGTCATGGCTGTTACCCCCAAATGACTCATCGCCGGGCGGCAACTATACTCCCGGCGCCGGCGCCGGGGGATGGCGGTCAGGTCCGCCGCCCCGCGTTGCCCGAGGGCAACGGGGATTGGATATCGCAATCAACACGCTGGCGGCTCCGGTCGCCGGCCGGCCAAACGCGCCGGAGCGCGCCGACGCGCGCCCCGGCGCCCGCGGTTCACGTCATTCGGCGGCCTGAGCGGAGGCGAGACCGGCATCCTTGCGATGCTTGTGCCAGAGCTCCTGGATCGACTCGAGCGTGCGGCCCTTGGTCTCGGGCACGTAGCGCAGCACGAACATCGCCGACAACACGCTCATGGCCCCGTAGATCCAGTAGGCGAACCCGTGGTTGAAATGCGCGTTGAGCCAC
>DAHVQK010000150.1 GCA_027317845.1 Gammaproteobacteria bacterium | reverse complement strand
TTCGGCTACAAGCACTACCTGAAGGTGCTCGGCGAGCGGCCCGTGGAGGGGCTCGATCTCTCGAGCGTCAGGCTGATCTTCAACGGCGCCGAGCCCATCTCGGTGGAGCTTTGCGAGCAGTTCCTCGGGCGGCTCGCTCCGGCGGGCCTCGCGGGCAACGCCATGTATCCGGTATATGGCCTGGCGGAGGCTTCGCTCGCGGTGAGTTTCCCGCCGCCCGGCGCACACATGCGCACCATCACGCTCAACCGGCATCAGCTCGGCGTGGGTGCAGAGGTGCAGCTCGTCGATGCGAGCTCGCGCGATGCCGTGCAGCTGGTGTCCGAGGGCAAGGCGATCCCGTACTGCGAGGTGCGGATCGCCGACAACGAGGATCGCCCGCTCGCCGCGGGGCGCATCGGCAATCTGCACATGCGCGGTGAGAACGTCACGCGCGGGTATTACGAGAATCCGCAGGCCAACTCCGCCGCCTTCACCGCGGACGGCTGGCTGCGCACCGGCGATCTCGCCGTGGTCCACGATGGAGATCTCTATGTCTGCGGCCGTGCGAAGGAAATCATCTTCGTCAACGGCCAGAACTACTACCCGCACGATCTCGAGGGCATCGCGCAGCGCATCGAGGGGCTCGAGCTCGGCAAGGTGGTGGCCGCCGGCGTGCGCCGCCCGCCCTCCGAGGTCGAGGAACTGGTGCTGTTCGTGCTGCATCGGGGCTCGATGGAGGATTTCCTGCCGATTGCGATGGCCGTGGCCCGCCTGATCAACGAGCAGTGCGGGCTCGAGGTGGCCGAGGTGGTGCCGGTGAAGCGCATCCCCAAGACCACGAGCGGCAAGATTCAGCGCCACCTGCTCGAGGAGAACCTCCTCGATGGCGAATTCGAGGCGGAGCTTGCGCAGCTCGCCGCGTTGCGCGGGGCGGCCCGCGGCCCGGAATCGGCCACCTTGAGCGCGATCGAGGAGAAGCTGAAGACGATCTGCGATACCGCGCTCGGCGGCAAGCGGATCGACGTCAACGACAACCTGTTCGAGCTCGGGGCGAGCTCGCTCAAGCTCATCGAGATCCACGAGCAGATCGATCGGGAGTATCCCGGCAAGGTCGACCTGACCGAGCTCTTCGATTTTCCGACCATCGGGGAACTCGCGCGGCACCTGGAGAGCAAACTCGCCGCGGCGTAGCGCAGGAGTCTCGGCCGATATTTCCGACGCCCGGGCCTAACCGGCGTCCTGGAACTCGAGCCGCATCGACAAATCCACCGCGCGCACGTGCTTGGTGATCCCGCCGACCGAGACGAAATCCACGCCCGTGCCGGCGATCGCGCGCACGTTCTCGAGGCTGACGCTGCCCGAGGCCTCGAGCAGCACCGGCCGCCCGCGCGCCCGGTTGATCGCGACGGCCCTTGTCATGTCCTCGAGTGTGAACTCATCGAGCATCACGATGTCGGGCGCAGCGGCGAGGGCCTCCTCGAACTCGGCCAGGGATTCGACTTCCACCTCCACCTGGACCGCGCCCTCGAGCGCACGGGCGGCCGACACAGCCCCCCCGATCGAGCCCGCCGCGGCGATGTGGTTCTCCTTGATGAGCACCATGTCGTACAGACCCAGCCGGTGGTTGCGCGCGCCTCCGCAGCGCACCGCGTACTTCTGGGCCTTCCTCAGGCCCGGCAGGGTCTTGCGGGTATCGAGGATGGCGCAGTCGGTGCCCGCGATGGCCTCGGCGAAGCGGCGCACCTGCGTGGCCGTGCCCGAGAGAAGCTGCAGGAAATTGAGCGCGGTGCGCTCTCCGGTGAGGATGGGCCGTGCCGGCCCCTCGATCTCGAAGACGACCTGCCCGGCCGCGAGGCGCTCACCGTCGCCGGCGCGCCAGGCGAGGCGGATCGTGGAATCGAGCTGGCGGAAGCATTCCTCGGCCCAGGGCCGGCCACACAGCACGGCCGCCTCGCGGCTGATGAGCCGACCGTGCACCCATTGCCGCTGCGGCACGAGCTGCGCCGTGACATCGCCGGTGCCGATGTCCTCGCGCAATGCGGCCGCAACCTGTTCGGCGAGGTCCGGTGGGGGCGTTGCGGCCCCGGGGGCGTTTCGGTCACTCATCCCGGCAGGCTATCATGGCGCGGTTTGAACTTCGCCGCACTGGCCCCATAATGCCCGTGGATGGCACAGATTTCCGCACCGGCACCCCGTCCCCCCTCTCCCTGCGTCAAGGTCTGCTCGTTGGATGAGCGGGGGTACTGTGCAGGCTGTCTGCGCACGCGGGCGGAGATCGCCTGCTGGGGCGCCCTGAGCGCCGCGGAACAATGGCAATTGGTCGCCGCCCTGGGGCGGCGCACAGAGTCCCTGAAGAGGTGAAGCGATGGACGTGGTCGAGAGAATCAAGGCCGAGATCGGCTCGAGTCCGGTGGTGCTGTTCATGAAGGGCACGCCGGATTTTCCGCAATGCGGCTTTTCCGCCCAGACGGTGGCGGCGCTGCGCGCGATCGGCGCGCAGTTCAAATCCGTCAACATCTTCGAGGACCCGGAGCTGCGCGAGGGGCTCAAGCGCTACTCCAACTGGCCGACCTACCCGCAGCTGTACGTGAAGGGTGAGCTCGTCGGCGGCTGCGACATCGCCCTCGAGATGTACGAGAGTGGGGAGCTCAAGTCGCTGCTCGAGAGCGCCGGGGCGGTGTAATGCGATGGGCGGCGCGCCTTGTCAGGGCTCGCCGCCGTCTGCCTCGGCGGGTTGAGTGAACCAGCCGAGCTCGAGCGCGCGCGTCTGGGCCGTGAGAAAGCTCTCGCGCAGGCGGTTGCACACCAGGCAGAACAGGTCCGCCGTGCGCTCCGCGTCGTAGTGGGCGGAGTGTGCGCTCGCCTTGTCCCATTGCAATCCCGCCACCATCGCCGCCTTGGCGAGCACCGTCTGACCGAGGGCGGCGCCACCGAGCGTGGCGGTGTCGAAGCAGGAAAAGGGGTGAAAGGGATTGCGTTTGAGGTCCGCGCGCTTGACCGTCGCGTTGAGAAACCCGAGGTCGAAGGCCGCATTGTGGCCGACGAGGATGGCGCGCCGACACTCGTAAGCCTTCATGGCGTGCCGGACTTCCCGGAAGATGCGCTGCAGGGCGTCGTGCTCGGGCAGCGCCGGGCGCAGCGGATGAAACGGGTCGATGCCGTTGACCTGCAAGGCCGCCGCCTCGATCTTCGCGCCCTCGAACGGTTTGACGTGATAGTTGTGGGTGGCGCCGCGTCTGAGCGCCCCGTCCGTATCGATGTCGATCATGACCGCGGCGATCTCGAGTAGCGCATCGGTCTCGGCGTTGAAGCCCCCGGTCTCCACATCGATGACGACCGGCAGATAGCCCCGGAAGCGGCTGGCCATCAGGCCGCGGGCCGCGCCGGTCTGCGTCGCCGGAGCCGGCCCGCTCATGCCAGTTCCTCGATTCGCCACGCGATACGCTCTCCCGCGCGCAGCGGAATGAGCACGTCGGCGCCGAAGGGATAGGAGGCCGGGACGTCCCAATCCGTCCTGACCAGGCGGATCCGTCCCTCGTTGCGCGGCAGGCCGTAGAAATCCGCTCCGTACGCGGATGCGAACGCCTCGAGCCGATCGAGCGCGCCCGCGGCTTCGAACGCCTCGGCGTACAGTTCCAGGCCCGCATGGGCCGAGAAGATCCCCGCGCACCCACAGGCGGTTTCCTTGGCGGCACGTTCATGCGGGGCGCTGTCGGTGCCGAGGAAGAAGCGCGGATCACCGCTTGCGATGGCGCCGAGCAGCGCTTCGCGGTCGGCCTCGGATTTCAGCACCGGCAGGCAGTAATGGTGCGGGCGCAGGCCACCGGCGAAGAGCGCATTGCGGTTCATCAGCAGGTGCTGGGGAGTCAAGGTCGCGGCGATGCCCTCGCGCGCCGAGAGCACGAACCGCACCGCGGCGCGCGAGGTGATGTGCTCGAACACGATGCGCAGGCGAGGGAACCGCTCGGCCAGAGGCGCGAGCACCGTGTCGATGAAACGCGATTCACGCTCGAAGACATCAACGTGCGGGTCGGTGACCTCGCCGTGCACCTCGAGGACGAGGCCGGTCTCTTGCATGCGTGCGAGCACCGCATCGACGCGCCGGATGTCCGTGACCCCGGCATCGGAGTGCGTGGTGGCGCCGGCGGGATACAGCTTGAAGCCGACGATGCAGCCGCTCGCCCTGGCCCGATCGACCTCAGCCGGATCGGTCCGATCCGTCAGATAGAGCGTCATCAGCGGCTCAAAGCGCGTGCCCGCCGGCAGGGCATCGAGAATGCGGCGGCGGTAGGACAACGCCTGCTGCGCAGTGCTCACCGCGGGCTTCAGGTTGGGCATGATGAGCGCGCGCGCGAAGCGTGCCGCGGTGAAGGGCAGCACCGCACGCAGGGACTCGCCGTCGCGCACGTGAAGGTGCATGTCGTCCGGGCGGCGCAGCGTGATCGAGAGGGGATCCGAACTCACTCGCGATCCTCCAGCGACTTCAGAACGTTCTGCTTCAAGATGAGCTCCAGGGCGAAGCGTACGCCGAATCCGGTGATGTCGGTGTTGATGTGCCCGAGGCCCCCGGCGCGTGTCGCGGAGGACAGGTCCACGTGCGCCCAGGGAAGCTCATGAGGGACGAACCGGCTGAGGAAGCGCGTGGCTAGGATGTGATCGCCCTTGCCCTCGACGGCGCACTGCAGGATGTCGGCGACCTTGCTCTCGAGATCGGTGTCGAAGTCCTCCTCGAACGGAAAGCTCCAGACCCGCTCGCCGCTCGTGCGACCGGCCTCGATGAGCCGCCGTGCCAGGCCCGGCCGGTTGGCGAACACACCGCTCATGCGCTCGGTCAAGGCATACACGCAGGCGCCGGTCAGCGTGCCGAAGTCGATCATCAGGCGCGGCCGGGTACGCGCAGCCAGCGCGAGCGTATCGGCAAGCGCCATGCGTCCCTCGGCATCGGTGTGCACCACCTGGATGCTGACCCCGTTCGCCGCGCGCACCACCTCCTGCGGCCGGTAGGCCCGCGGTCCGATGTGGTTTTCGGTGATCGCGAGCCAGGCATCGGCCGAGACCGGCGCTCGCAGCTCGGCGAGCGCGATGAGTGTCGAGAGCGCGACCGCGCTGCCGGCCATGTCGGTGTGCATGTCGAGCATGGAGCGGTGCGTCTTCAGGTTGACCCCGCCGGTGTCGAAGAGAATGCCCTTGCCGATGAGGGCGAGATCGGGCGAGCCGCGGGCTCTGCGGCCGGGGCGGTAGGCGAGGTGCGCGATGCCCGCGCCCGGGCTGTCATTGGCGCGGGCGACCGCGAGAAAGGCGTTGGCGCCAGCCCGGCGCAGCGCCTCCTCCCCGAGCCAGCGCATCGTAAGGCCATGACGGCGGGCGAGCTGTATGAGGATCCGCCGGTAGGCGCGGGAGTCGAGAATGTTGGGCGGGAGCGCGGTGAGCCAGCGCGCCAGGTTGGTTCCCTCTGCGCTGATGCGCGTATGAGGGAGGTCGAGCTCGGTGTCCGCGGGAAGCACGATGCGGCGGATGCGCCGCTCCGGCGAGGCGCTCGCTTTGTAGCTCGGCAGCGCGAACGCCTGCGCGAGGGTTGCCGAGAGGAGCGCATCGAGCCCGGCCTTGATCGTTGCGGGCGCGCCGATCGCGCCGAGGCCGAGGCTCTCGGGCGAGCGGCCGGTCGCCTCCTTGAGCATCCGGCCCGCGAGTTGCAGGCGCTCGAAGGCGCTCGCGCCCTCGGGCAGGAAGCCGAGCACCGCCAGTGTCTGGCGGCGGTTGGCGAGGGAGGTGCTGCGCACGGTCCCCGCGCGGGGCTTCTCGCGCGCGCGCAGATCCTGCCAGCGGCTGCCTTCCGGAAGCCCCGACAGGCTCTCTCTTCCGGCAGACTCCGGCATCACCACAAGTAGGGTGTCGAGATCGCCGTAGGTGCGCGAGCGCACGATTTCAGGGCTTTTCGCGCTGGGCAGCAGCGATTGCGGACGCTGCGCCCGCCTGCCCGCCCGCGCTGCTTGCTTGACCGTAGAGGATGAAACCCGGATTATTGCGCGGCTCATTGACAGGCGACTTTCGCTCGCAGGGGATGCTGGCGGCGCATCCTACTCCATTCGGCCCGAGCCTTTCGCTTCAGGACCGTGCATCGTGGGTGCGAGGCTGCGCTGCCGGACCGAAAGCGGCGGAGGTCAGGGCACCAGGATTCATTGAGGGCCTGGCGCGCCGAGGCGCGCGGGCTCGACCGACGAGCGTGAGACCGCATGACCGAACCGCCAAAGCTCTCTGATATCGATCCGGTTGAAACCCAGGAGTGGCTCGAGTCGATCGACTCGGTGCTGAAGACGCACGGTCCGCTGCGGGCCCACTATCTCCTCGATCGGCTCATCGATTACACGCGCCGCAGCGGCGCCTATCTGCCGTTCAAGGCCAACACCGCATACGTCAACAGCATCCCGCCGGGGCGCGAGGCGGTGTACCCGGGCAACCGCGCGCTCGAGAAGCGGATCGAGGCCTACATCCGTTGGAACGCCCTCGCCATGGTGGTGGCGGCCAACCGCAAGTCCTCCGAGTACGGCGGGCACCTGGCGAGCTACGCCTCGTCCGCGACCCTCTATGAAGTTGGCTTCAACCACTTCTGGCGCGCCCCCTCGGCCGAGCATCCCGGGGACCTCGTGTTCTACCAGGGACATTCCTCGCCGGGCATTTACGCCCGCGCCTATCTCGAGGGCCGCCTCACCGAGAGCCAGCTGCAGCACTTCCGCCAGGAGGCCGGCGGTCCCGGCCAGGGGCTCTCATCCTACCCGCACCCGTGGCTGATGCCGGACTTCTGGCAATTTCCGACGGTCTCGATGGGATTGGGCCCGATGCAGGCCATTTTCCAGGCCCGCTTCATCCGCTATCTCGAGCACCGCGGGCTCATCGCGCCTTCCGACCGCAAGGTATGGGCGTTTCTCGGCGATGGGGAGATGGATGAGCCGGAGTCGATGGGCGCGCTCACCATGCCGGTGCGTGAAGGGCTCGACAACCTCGTCTTTGTCATCAACTGCAACCTGCAGCGGCTCGATGGGCCGGTGCGCGGCAATGGCAAGATCATCCAGGAGCTCGAGGCCGCCTTCCTCGGCGCCGGTTGGAATGTCATCAAGGTGCTGTGGGGCTCGCGTTGGGATCCGCTCCTCGCCCGCGACACCGACGGTCTGCTGCGGCGCCTGATGGAGGAGTGCGTCGACGGGGAGTACCAGAACTTCAAGGCCAAGGGCGGCGCGTACACCCGCGAGCATTTCTTCGGCAAGTACCCCGAGCTCAAGGCCATGGTGGCCAATATGTCGGACGAGGAGATCTGGCGGCTCAACCGCGGCGGCCACGATCATCGCAAAGTCTTCGCCGCTTATGCCGCCGCCATGAGCCACAAGGGCCAGCCGACGGTCATTCTCGCCAAGACCGTCAAGGGCTTCGGGCTCGGCAAGGGGGGCGAGGGCCAGATGGTCGCCCACCAGCAGAAAAAGCTCTCCGAGGAGGATCTGCGCGCCATCCGCGACCGATTCCACATCCCCGTCACGGACGAGGAGGTCGCCGCGCTGCCGTTTCGCAAGCCACCGGAGGACTCCGAGGAGGCCCGCTACCTGCACGAGCAGCGCAAGGGCTTGGGGGGCTACCTGCCCGCGCGGCGCAAGCAGGCGCCACCGCTCGCCGTGCCGCCGCTCGAGGCGTTCTCGGCGGTGCTCGAGGGTACCGGGGATCGGGAGATCTCCACGACCATGGCGTTCGTGCGCATCCTGACGACGCTGCTCAAGGACAAGACCATCGGCAGGAACATCGTGCCGATCGTGCCCGATGAGGCGCGCACCTTCGGCATGGAGGGCCTGTTCCGCCAGATCGGCATCTATTCCTCGGTGGGGCAGCTCTACACGCCGCAGGACGCCGACACCCTCATGTCCTACCGCGAGGACAAGAAGGGCCAGATCCTCGAGGAGGGCATCAACGAGGCGGGCGCATTGTGCTCGTGGATCGCCGCCGGCACCGCCTACAGCAACCATGCCATCAGCATGGTGCCGTTCTATATCTTCTACTCGATGTTCGGATTCCAGCGGGTCGGGGACTTCATCTGGGCCGCGGGCGATCAGCAGGTGCGCGGTTTCCTGCTCGGCGCCACCGCCGGTCGCACCACCCTCGCGGGCGAGGGCCTGCAGCACCAGGACGGACACAGCCAGCTCGTGGCCACCACGGTGCCGAACTGCGTGGCCTACGACCCGACCTTCGGCTACGAGCTCGCCGTGATCATCCAGGACGGCATGCGGCGGATGTACGTCGAGCAGGAAAACATCTTCTACTACATTACCGTCATGAACGAGAACTACCCGCAGCCGGCCCTGCCGAAGGGGAGCGAAGCGGGCATTCTCAAGGGCGCCTATCGGCTGCAGGCGGCAGGCTCCAAGGGGAAGCTGCGCGCGACGCTGCTCGGCTCGGGCACCATCCTGCGCGAGTGTCAGGCCGCGGCCGAGGTGCTGGAGAGCCAGTACGGCGTGCGCACCGAGGTGTTCTCGGTCACGAGCTTCAGCGAGCTGCGGCGCGAGGCGCTCGAGTGCGAGCGCTGGAACCAGCTGCATCCGGGGGAGACGCCCCGCAAGCCCTACGCGAGCCGGTGCTTCGCGGATGCGCGCGGCCCGTTCATCGCCGCGACCGACTACGTGCGCACCGTTCCTGAGCAGATTCGCCAGTGGATCCCCGGCCCCTACCTCTGCCTCGGCACCGACGGCTACGGAAGGTCGGATTCGCGTGCGGCGCTGCGGCGGCATTTCGAGGTCGACCGGGACCACATCGTGGCGGCGACCCTGAAGGCGCTCGCCGATGAGGGCAAGATCGAGCCTGCCGCGGTGAGTGCCGCAATCAAGGCTCTCGGGGTCGATCCCGAAAAGCCCGTTCCCTGGAAAGTCTGACATCGGAAGGCGAACCGAATGAGCGCGGCAGAGAGCCTCGTGGAAGTGCGCGTGCCCGACATGGGCAATTTCAAAGACGTCGCCGTGATCGACGTGCTCGTCAAGGTCGGCGAGCGCATCGAGCCGGAAGCGCCCCTCGTCACGCTCGAGACCGAGAAGGCCACGATGGATGTGCCCTCGACCGCCGCCGGTGTGATCGAGAAAATCCATGTCGCCAAGGGCGGCAAGGTGTCTGCGGGCGATCTGGTGGCCACGGTGCGCGCGCTCGAGAGCGGCGCAGTGGCTTCGGCTGCGGCCGCACAGGAGGCGCCGAGGGCGGCCACACCGCCTGCGCCACCTGCGGTTCCCGCTTCGCAGCAGGCCGCGCAGGCTCAATCCGCGCCGCTGGCACAGCCCGCCGCGGCTTCAATGCCGGCGCCTGCAGCGGCCGCTCCGGTTGCCGCAACATCGACTACCGTTTCGATGCCGGCGCGCACCGAGCTGCCGCCGATCAATGAGCCGGGTTTCTCCCGCGCCCATGCCGGGCCCAGCGTGCGCAAGTTTGCCCGCGAGCTCGGGGTGGATCTCACCCGCGTCACGGGCAGCGGTTTCAAGGGCCGCATCACACACGAGGACGTGAAGGCGTTCGTCAAGGGCGTGCTGGCCTCTCCGGAGGGCGCCGTGGCGGGCGGCGCACTGCCCGCCGTGCCGACGGTCGACTTCGCCGCATTCGGTCCGGTCGAGGTTCAGCCGCTTTCCAGGATCCAGCGCATTTCGGGTCCACGGCTGCACGCGAGTTGGGTCAACGTCCCGCACGTCACCCAGTTCGACGAGGCGGACATCACCGATCTCGAGGCGCTGCGCGCGCAGTTGAAGGACGCGGCAGCGGCCCAGGGCATCAAGCTCACTCCGCTCGCCTTCATCATGCGCGCCTGCGTCAAGGCGCTGCAGGCATTTCCGACTTTCAACGCCTCGCTCGATCCTTCCGGCGCCAACCTCGTCCTGAAGAAGTACGTGCACATCGGCTTCGCCGCCGACACGCCGAACGGCCTGATGGTGCCGGTGGTGCGCCAGGCCGACCGCAAGGACATCTACGAGCTTGCCCGCCAGCTCGCCGAGCTGTCCGAGGCGGCCCGCCACGGCAAGCTCTCGGGTGCGCAGATGCAGGGCGGGAGCTTCACCATCTCGAGTCTCGGGGGGATCGGTGGCACCGCCTTCACGCCCATCATCAACGCCCCGGAGGCCGCCATTCTCGGGGTGTCCCGGTCGGCGTACAAACCGGTCTTTCGCGACGGGACGTTCGTGCCGCGCCTCATGCTGCCCTTGTCGCTTTCCTATGACCATCGGGTCATCGACGGGGCCGCCGCGGCGCGCTTCACCACATTCCTCGCCAAAACGCTCGCGGATCCACGCTCGCTCGTCGAGGCGGTACCGTGAGCCGCATCGACCTGACGGTCCCGGACCTCGGCAATTTCGGCACCGTGTCCGTGGTCGAGGTGCTGGTGCGGCCCGGGGAGCGGATTGAAGTCGACTCGGCCCTGGTGACCCTCGAGACCGACAAGGCCTCGATGGACGTCCCGGCCACAGCCGCGGGCACGATCACCGAGGTGTTGGTCAAGGCGGGCGACAAGGTGTCCAAGGGCTCCCTCCTCGCACGCGTGGAGAGTGGAGCCGAAGCGCCGGCCGCGCCCAGTGCCGCGGAAAAGCCTGCCACGCAACCTGCCGCGGCTCCTCAACCGGCCGCGCTCCAGGGCGCAGTCCAGTCCCCGAAGACGGCGCCCGCCGTGGCGGGGGTGGATTTCACTCGCTCGACGCAGGTGCTGGTGCTCGGGGCAGGCCCGGGCGGCTACACGGCGGCATTCCGTGCGGCGGATCTCGGGCTGAAGGTGACGTTGGTGGAGCGTTGGCCCGCCCTTGGGGGCGTCTGCCTCAACGTCGGCTGTATTCCCTCGAAGGCGTTGCTGCACGCCGCCAAGGTGATCGAGGACGCCGCGGAGATGGGCGCGCACGGCATCACCTTCGGCAAGCCGCGGATCGAGCGGGCGAAGCTGCGTGACTGGAAGGCCTCGGTGGTGAAGAAGCTCACCGGCGGCTTGGGCACACTCGCCAGGCAGCGCAAGGTCGAGGTGGTGCAGGGTGCCGGCCGCTTCGTCGGTCCCAACGTGATCGAGGTCGAGGGCGAGAAGGGCACCGAGCGCATCCACTTCGAGCAGTGCATCATCGCCGCCGGCTCCGAGGCGGTCCGCCTTCCGGGGCTGCCCGAGGATCCGCGCATCATCGATTCGAGCGGCGCGCTCGAGCTGCCGGAGTTCTCCGGCGGCCTGCTGGTCATTGGCGGTGGCATCATCGGACTCGAGATGGCGGGCGTCTATGCCGCGCTCGGCACCCGGGTCAGCGTCGTTGAGCTGACACCGCAGCTCATCCCGGGCTGCGACCCGGATCTGGTGCGGCCGCTCGAGCGGCGCATCCGCTCGCGCTACGAGCAGATCCTCCTCGGCACCAAGGTCTCGCGCGTCGAGGCGTTGCCCGAGGGCGTGCGCGTGACCTTCGAAGGCGAGAAGGCACCTCCGCCGCAGCTGTACGACCGGGTGCTGGTGGCCGTGGGCCGCTCGCCGAACGGCAAGCTCATCGGGGCGGAGGCCGCCGGGGTGACCGTTTCGGACCGAGGGTTCATTCCGGTGGACAAGCAGATGCGCACCAACGTGCCGCACATCTACGCGATCGGCGACATCGCTGGTCCCCCGATGCTGGCGCACAAGGCGACGCACGAAGCGAAAGTGGCTGCTGAAGTCGCAGCCGGGCACAAGAGCGCGTTCGATGCGCGCGTCATACCCTCCGTTGCCTACACCGATCCCGAGATCGCCTGGGTGGGCCTCACCGAGACCGAGGCCAAGGCGAAGGGCATCAAGATCGAAAAGGGCGTCTTCCCCTGGGCCGCGAGCGGCCGCTCGCTCTCCCTCGGCCGGGATGAGGGCCTGACGAAGCTGCTCTTCGACCCCGATACCCATCGGGTGCTCGGCGCCGGGATCGTCGGCACGAATGCCGGTGAGCTCATCAGCGAGGTGGCGCTCGCCATCGAGAATGGTTGCGATGCCGCCGACATCGGCCTCACCATCCACCCGCACCCGACGCTTTCCGAGACCCTCGCCATGGCGGCGGAGGCCCACGAAGGCACGCTGACAGACCTCTACATTCCCAGGAAGTAGGCGCGAGGCGGAGTGCCGCCCGGATCGGGTGGCTGTCGGGTCTGCCTGCGCCGCGGGCGCGACCGGCGGGTCTGATCAGTGCGCCGGGCGCCGGTCTATCAGACGCCTGGCCTTGCCCTTGGATCGCTCGATCACCCCCGGCAGGTGCACCACCACGGCCACCTGGATGCCGATGTGCATCTTCAGGTGTTGTGCGAGCGCGTGCCCGGTGCTTCGCCGTGTGGCGATGTCCTCATCGGGAGCCAGGCTTTCCACGTGCACCGTCAGGGCGTCGAGAAATCCCTCGCGGGTGAGCTCGAGCTGATAGTGCGGCGCGAGCTGCGGGGTGCGCAGGATCTGCTCCTCGATCTGCGAGGGAAACACGTTGACACCGCGGATGATCAACATGTCGTCGCTGCGGGCCTGGACGCGGGCCATGCGCCGCATGGACCGGGCGGTCGGCGGCAGCAGCCGGGTCAGATCCCGCGTGCGGTAGCGGATCACGGGCAGCGCCTCGTTGGTGAGCGAGGTCAGCACCAGCTCGCCCTCCTCGCCCTCGGGGAGCACCTTCCCGGTATCCGGATCGATCACCTCGGGGTAGAAGTGATCCTCCCAGATCACCGGCCCGTCGCGGCTCTCGGTGCACTCACAGGCCACCCCGGGGCCCATCACCTCCGAGAGACCGTAGATGTCGATGGCATCGATGCCGAGGCGCGATTCGATCTCCCGGCGCATCGCCTCGCTCCAGGGCTCGGCGCCGAAGATGCCGATGCGCAGAGAGCTCTCGCGCGGGTCGAGTCCCCGACGGACGAATGCTTCGGCCAGAGTCAAGGCGTATGAGGGGGTGGCCATGAGAATGTCGGGACGCAGGTCCTCGATCAACTGCACCTGCCGGTCCCGCCGTCCCGTGGAGACGGGCACCACCATACAGCCCAGGCGCTCCGCGCCGTAGTGCGCCCCCAGGCCGCCGGTGAACAGTCCGTAGCCGTAGGCGATGTGCACCACATCGCCGGTGCGCGCGCCGGCGGCACGGATGCAGCGGGCCATCAGCGTCGCCCAGGTGTCGATGTCCTTGGCGCTGTACCCGACGATGGTCGGCTTGCCGGTCGTGCCGCTCGAGGCGTGAATGCGCACCACCTTCGCGCGAGGTACTGCGAACAGTCCGAATGGATAACGGGTGCGGAAGTCCTGCTTGGTGAGGAAGGGAAATTTCGCCAGGTCCTCGAGCGAGCCCAGTGTCCCCGGGCCGACTCCGTGCGTATCGAAGTTGCGTCGATAGTGCTCGACGTTCTCGTAGGCGTGGCGGATTGACCAACGCAAGCGCTGAAGCTGCACGTGCCGCAGCTCATCGACGCTCGCATGCTCGATTGCCTCGCACTCACCGCAAGACTCGCCGCGGCTGGTCACCATGTGCGGTCCTTGATGTCCGTTCGCTTCGGTAGTGTATCAGCGGAGCATGGGCCGCCCAAGGCATCACGATGAATAAGCGTGGGCGTGTGCTACCATGCCCGCGAAGGGGCCGGGTCGGTTTGCCAAAAAGTAAAGGCTGGGGGTTCCCCAAAGGCCCTCCGCCGAAGCGGAGACGACAATGACCAAGAGACTGGCAGCGGAGTTTTTCGGGACGTTCTGGCTGGTGTTTGGGGGGTGCGGGAGCGCCGTGCTGGCTGCCGCCTTCCCACATCTCGGAATTGGTTTCCTCGGGGTCGCGCTCGCCTTCGGCCTCACGGTCCTCACCATGGTGTATGCGGTGGGACATATCTCAGGCGGGCACTTCAATCCAGCCGTGACGCTGGGCCTGTTTGCCGGCGGGCGGTTCGGCGCCAGGGACGTGGTTCCCTACGTCCTCGTCCAGGTGGTGGGGGCGATCGCCGCCGGCGCGGTGCTGTACGCCATCGCGAGCGGCAAGCCCGGCTTCAGCGCCTCGGCGAGCGGCTTTGCCTCGAACGGCTACGGCGCGCACTCTCCCGGTGGCTACTCCATGCAGTCCGCGATGATCGCGGAGTTCGTACTGACGGCGATGTTCGTGTTGATCATTCACGGGGCGACCGACAAGCGGGCTCCAGCGGGTTTCGCCGGCCTCGCCATCGGCCTTACCCTGACCTTGATTCACCTCGTCTGCATCCCAGTGGACAACACGTCCGTAAATCCCGCGCGCAGCACCGGCGTCGCGATCTTTCAGGGCGGCTGGGCGGTGCATCAGCTGTGGCTGTTCTGGGTGATGCCGCTCCTTGGCGGTGTGGCGGGCGGGCTCATCTACCGCACTCTGCTCGAAGCGAAGAGCCCGCAGGCGTAGGCGGAGGAGCCGCGGGCCGATCTCGCCACCTGGGCGTGACGCGGCGCCCGGGGGTTGCAGCGCGCGCCGGCTCCCGCGCAGGCCTCATGCCGCATGCCGTATCCGTTGGTGGCACTGCGAATCTTCCGGCATCCCGTCACATTTTGACTCACTCGGGCCCTTTCCCCTCAAGGCCGCGGCGGCTGCGCCGATAGCTCCCCCATGGCGTTCCGGATCCCTCCGGAACGACCCGCTCCCACCGTGTGTGAGCGTGCGAAAAACGAGCCGGCGCAAGGCGAGCGCCGCGCCGAGGAGCGGGGAACACATGGCGTCCCGGGGCCGCACGGTGGCCTTCGGGCGGATCAAAAGTGTCTGTGTAACAACACGAAAGGTATTCAATCGTGAAATCCTCACTGACCGGTATGCTGGCGCGATCGAAATCGGCGGTTCTCGGTGCGACGTGCCTTGGTACGCTCGCGCTTGCGGGCTGCGCTACGGGCCCCGCGCCGCAGCAGACCAGCTCGAGCGGGCTTTCCGCCGGCAACATGCAGCTGTCGACGCAGATGAGCAGCAGTATTTTCCTGCAGCCCGTCGCTCCGGAAAAACGCGTGGTGTTCATCGAGGGACACAACACCTCGAGCGCCCAGAACCTCGGCGTCGAGTCCGAGGTGAGCCAGGATCTGGCGGCCCGCGGCTATCGTGTCACCAACGATCCGACCAAGGCCGAATACATGGTCATGTACAACGTGCTGTACGTCGGTAAGCAGCAGGGAAATTACACCGCGACGGGCGCCCTGGCGGGCGGCTTCGGTGGCGGGCTCATCGGCGCCATGACGAGCGGTAACGGCGGGACCCAGGCGGGAGCGCTGCTGGCCGGCGCGCTGGCCGGCGCCGTGATCGGCCACTTCATCCAACACAAGCACTACATGATGGTGGTCGACATCCAGCTCGAGCAGCGTCAGGCCGGTGTCTATACGACCAGCCAGACCAACGCCCAGCAGGGC
The DNA here is from genome assembly GCA_027317845.1 of Gammaproteobacteria bacterium. Taxonomy (GTDB): domain Bacteria; phylum Pseudomonadota; class Gammaproteobacteria; order Steroidobacterales; family Steroidobacteraceae; genus 13-2-20CM-66-19. The sequence goes on along the minus strand of DAHVQK010000150.1, from coordinate 2,043 downwards.
ATGGGCGGAACCACGCAGACGAGCACGAGCGGCGTGAAGAACTGGATGATCTACCGCGATCGCATCGTGGCGCAGGCGCAGGGGCTGAACCTCGCCTTCAATTACGCGACGCCCGCGCTCACCAGGGAAGTCTCCGGAGAGATCTCCGGGCTGTTCTGATCTCGCCCGACCGCCGGCGCAGGGAAGCGCCGGGGCGGCCTCGCCCCGCGCCGCGCGAGTTCACAGCGCCCGCAGACGCTCGAGGTAGCGCTGCTCATCGGGCCTGCGGCCGGAGCGCTGGGCTTCCCAAAGGGTCTCGGCGAGGCGCTCGAGCATCATGTGCTCGGCGGCATGGGCATCTCCGAGTCGCCGGGAAAGCGATTCGTGGACGGCGCTGATGCCGGCCGGCCGGTCCGTGGAGATCTGCTCCCGGATCGCAAGGTGAAGCCCCATGTGCAGGAAGGGGTTCTCGCGCCCGTCCTCGGGCGTGAATTCCTGCGCCACTCCCTCGGGCGATTCGAGCAGCGGAACGTATTCGGCATGATCGGCGATCACCGCGGCGATCTGGCCCTCGAGCGGCTCGAGGGCGGTACCGGCGCGGTACTTGCGCCAGGCATCGACGTACACGCGCCGTAGCTGCTCGCGGTTCTGACCGGCGAAGAAGGGCATGCTCAACCTGCCGCCGCGCGGCGAGTGCGCGTCCGGGGCCGCGACCGCTCATCTGTCGTCCCGTGAGAGGCCTTCTTCGAAGGAGTGCCGACCGTCTTGTCCGGGTACTCGCATAGGTCCGCAATGAGGCAGCTCGGGCAGGCGGGTGTGTGCGCGGTGCAGACGTAACGTCCGTGCAGCAGCAGCCAGTGGTGGGCATCGTGCTTGAATTGCGCCGGCGTATTGGCGACCAATGCCCGCTCGACGGCGAGCGGTGTCTTGCCCCGGGCGAGGCCAGTGCGATTGGCCACGCGGAAGATGTGAGTGTCGACCGCGATCTCGTGCTCACCGAACACGATGTTGAGGATGATGCTGGCGGTCTTGCGGCCCACTCCGGGAAGCGCCTCGAGCGCGGCCCGGCCGCGGGGGACCTGGCCGCCATGGTGCTCCAGGAGCCGTTGGCACAGCCCGATCAGGTTCTGAGACTTGGCGTTGTAGAGTCCCACGGACTTCAGATAGGGCTTCACGCCCTCGACGCCCAGAGCGAGCAGCGCCCGAGGCGTGTTGGCGAGGGGGAAGAGCCTGCGGGTCGCGGCATTGACGCTCTTGTCCGTCGTGTGCGCCGAGAGCATGACGGCCACCAGCAGCTCGAAAGGGCTCGAGTACTCGAGCTCGCTCCGCGGGCGGGGGTTGGCTGCCTTCAGTCGGCGGTAGAGGGCGCGAATGGTGGTGGGATGCACGGTGGGGTCACTCGGAACTCGAGTCCGGGGAGCTCGGGGCGGCGAGACGCTTTCTCGCGGCCAGCAGCATGGCACGTTCTTCGGCACGGCGCGCGATCCGCGCGTTGCGTGCAGCGAAGCGGCGCAGGTTTGCTGCGGGCTCGGGGGGCGCGGGAGTCTCCCGGCTCCCGCTCCGGGGGATCATGGCGATGCAATCGACCGGGCAGGGCGCCACGCACAACTCGCAGCCGGTGCATAGCTCCATGACCACCGTGTGCATGTGTTTGCGTGCGCCGACGATCGCATCGACGGGACAGGGCGGAAGGCATTTCGCGCAGCCGATGCAGGCGTTCTCGTCGATGAGGGCGACCCGGGGAGGTTCCTCGCGGCCGTTGGCCGGATCGAGCGGCAGCGGTTCGCGGCTCAGCAGCTTTGCCAGCGCGGCAATGGTCGTGGCGCCTCCCGGCGGACACTGGTTGATGGCGGCTTCGCCCCGGGCTATCGCTTCGGCGTAGGGCCGGCACCCCGGATAGCCGCAGCGCGTGCACTGGGTCTGCGGCAGCAGCGCGTCGATGTCCTCGGCGCCGGGCATCGGCTCTCTAGCTGATCCGCATGCCCGGCGCGGCGCCGGAGTCGGGGGAGAGCAGGTAGGGGCCGCCGGCTTCGCCGCTGGCCGCGAGCACCATTCCTTCCGACA
>DAHVQK010000034.1 GCA_027317845.1 Gammaproteobacteria bacterium | reverse complement strand
ACGACGGGTCCAATTTGCGGCCGGCCAGATCGGCCGATTGCGGTTGCTCGGTGCCGAGGAGGCGTTCGTGCAGGCTGAGCAGGGGGCCCTTACCGCCTCGGTCCACGATCGAGACGCCCTTGGGGAGCTTGAGGCGGCGCTCTATCACCCCTTCCTCGTCCCCGCGGAGAGTCGTTGATGGCCAAAAATGTCTTCCTCCCTCTCGTCGCGACTCTGGCGGTGGCATTGGGGGCCAATGTCGCGCTCGCCGCGGGGCTCGCTCCCGTCACCCTCGACGCCAAAGCGATATCAGCCGGGCAGATCCGCGTGGCGCGGCTGATGCGCCTCAAAGCGTCACCCCGAATTTCCGCCTACGGGTTTGTTCTCGATCCCGGACCGCTGGTGACCCTGGCGGCTGACGTGGTTGCCGCGCGCAGCGCAGCAGCGGCGGCAAGCGCCAGGGCAGCGCTTGCGCGCAGCGAAGCGCGCCGCGCCGTTCACCTCTATCGCGCGCAGCACAACATCTCACAGGCGGCCCTGCAAAGCGCACAGTCGACTCTCGCGGTGGCAGAGGCCGCCGGTGCCACGGCCGTCGCGCAACTCGCGCAATTGCGGACGAAAATGCTCGCGGACTGGGGCTCGAAGCTCAGCGCCGCCGCGCTCTCCGGGAGCGCACCGCTACCGCGACTCGAGAAGGGTGCTGCCGAGCTCGTCGAGGTGAGTCTGCCGCTCGGTCAGGGGCTGGCGAGTCCGCCTGCGAAGGCGTCCGCCACGACTCCAAGCGGCGGGTCGGCGCGGCTGCGGTTCGTGAGCCGGGCGCCGCGAGCGGCCGCCGGGGTGGCCGGAGAGAGCTTCTTCTATCTGATGGCCTCTCGAGCGTCGGCGCCGATCGGTACTCCGCTCAGCGTCGCACTCAGCGCCTCGACCGGCAAGTCGGGTGTGCTCGTGCCCCGTTCGGCGGTGGTGTGGCACCAAGGCGAGCCCTTTGCCTTCCGCGAAAGCGCTCAGAGCTCATTCACACCGGTGCCGATTCGCGGTGCCTTCGTCGCCGGGGATGGATACTTCATACCGGAAGGAGCCGGGACGCTGCTGCATCCCGGCGACCGCGTCGTCATCGATGGGGCGGCGCTCCTGTACTGCGTGGCCACGCAGTCGCGGGCTCCGACGGCGGGCGCTGCCAAGGCTGCCGACGATGACGATGACTGAGGCATTGCGCTGATGCGCGCCATCGTCGAGTTCTGCCTGCGCTTCCGCTGGGTGCTCCTGTTCGCGGCGCTCGGACTGACCCTGCTCGGCTTGCTGGCAGTCATCCATGCGCCCTACGACGTGTTCCCCGAGTTTGGCCAACCCACAATAACGGTCGTCACCAATGCCGCGGGACTGGCTCCCCGGCAAATAGAGGCGCTGGTCACCACACCGGTCGAGGCCGCAGTCAACGGCATTCCCGGACTCTCGACTCTGCGCTCGCAATCCATGGAAGGTCTTTCGGTCGTGACCGCGGTATTCCATGGAAGCACCAATGTGTATCTCGACCAACAGCTCGTGTCGCAGCGGCTCGGGCCACTGGCAGCGACGCTGCCATCTGGAGCAAAGCCAGTCATAGCGCCGTTGCAGTCTTCCACTGGGGTGGCCCTCTCAATCGGCTTGACCGCACCGAAGCTCTCGCGGATGCAGCTGACCGAGATTGCCCGGTGGACGATCCGCCCGGCGCTGCTCGCCGTACCGGGCGTGTCGAAGGTGGTCATCTTCGGCGCCCGCCCCGAGCAGCTGCAGGTGCAATTCGATCCGGGCCGGCTGATCGCGCTGCACACCGGCCTCAATCAACTGACCACGGCGGCGGCCGCAGCGAGTGCGGTTCGCGGGGCCGGCGTCATCGATACCCCGAATCAGCAGCTCTTTCTGATGAGCCATGGGCAAGCCACGACGCCTGCCGCGCTGGCGGGGAGCCTGTTCTTCCGCCGTGACCATCACAGTGTCACCCTGGGCGAGGTCGCGCGTGTGGTCGAGGGATCGCCGCCTCCGATCGGCAGCGCACGGGTGGGCACGAAGCCGGGACTGGTGCTCGTCGTCGGATCGCAGTATGGCGCCAATACGCTCGCGGTGACACGGGGACTGGATCACGCGCTGGCGACGCTCGCGCCGCTCATGAAGCGTGACGGGATCATCGTCCAGCCGAACGGTCTGCGGCCCGCATCTTTCATTGATGCCGCGCTTCACGATGTGCGCAACTCATTGGGCGCAGGCGGCGTGCTCATCTTCGTGGTGCTGTACCTTGCGCTGCGCAACTGGCGCACGGCCGTGGTTTCCTTCGCCGCCATCCCGCTGTCCCTGCTCGCGGCCGCATTGATCCTCACCTGGCTCGGATTCAGCCTGAATACGCTCTCGCTCGGAGGGCTCGCGATCGGGCTCGGCGAGGTGGTGGACGATGCGGTCGTGGGGGTTGAGAACATCCATCGGCGCCTGCGTGAGAACCGTGGGCTCGCTCAGCCGCGGAGCGCTCTGGCTGTCATGCTGGGCGCGACGCTGGAGGTGCGCAAGGCGGTGATCTTCGCGACCTTCTCGGTCGTGCTGATCTTCCTGCCCATATTGCACTTGAGCGGCGTGGCCGGACGGCTGTTCCGCCCCCTGGCGCTGGCGTACATCTTCGCGATCCTGTCCTCGCTCGCCGTGGCGCTGACCGTCACGCCGGCCCTGGCGCATCTTCTGCTCGGCCATGCTCCGCTCGATCCGGCCGATCCGCTGTTGCTGGCGAGGGCCAAGCGAAGCTACAGCCGGATGCTGGCCTTCGTCGATCGGCATCCGCGAGCGGTATTCGCGGCGGTGGCGGTCCTCGTGATCGGCGGCTTGGCGAGCGTGCCTGCGCTGCGCACGAGCTTCCTGCCGCAGTTTAATGAGAACGACCTGATCGTTCACTTCGAGACGGTCCCGGGTACCTCGCTTGCCGCCACGACGCGCGTCGGGGAACGCGCGATCGGTATCATGGAGCGGCTGCCGGAAGTCGCCCACGTGGTCATGCATGTCGGCCGGGCACATCTCTCGAATGGCAACGCGCTCACCAACAAAGCGGAAATCGACGTGGGACTGTCGGACCAGGGCAATGTCGACAGCGCCGTCGCCGAGCGCAAGATCCTGGCCGCCGTCAGGGGGGCGCCTGGGGTGCGCTGGTGGGCTAACACTTTTCTCACCGAGCGTATTCACGAGACGCTCTCGGGGGTCACCGCCCCGGTAGTGGTGACGATCTTTGGGCGTCATCTCGCCGCACTGAACGGAGATGCACGACGGGTGGCGGCGGCGCTGCGAGAGGTCCCGGGAGCGGCCGGTGTGCGCATTCAGGCGCCCCCAGGCACGCCGGAGCTATCCATCCGCCTGGACCGCGCGGCGCTGGCACGCTATGGGTTCACGCCTGCCGAGGTGCTGCGTGTCATCCAGACGAGCTACAGTGGCCGGTCGGTAGGCCGGGTCTACACCGCCGGACTCTCCTTCCCGATCGTCGTCGTGCTGCCGCCTGCGCTGCGTGCCGATCCGGCGGCAATCGGCAACGTGCCGCTCATCAGCCCTTCGGGGTTGGTCGTGCGCCTGGCGGCGCTCGCCCGCATCCGTGAGCGCTCGGGTCAGTCCGTTATCTTGCATCGAGGTGCCCAGCCCCCCCGTGCCAATATGAGCTGAGACACCTGCCTAGGGCAATTTAAACTACAGGCAGATGCAGTCATGACCGACAATGGGATAGATTCCTTGATCAGTACACAGGCGAGTCCTGCAGCGTGGGATGCCCCGCAAGGAGCC
>DAHVQK010000026.1 GCA_027317845.1 Gammaproteobacteria bacterium | reverse complement strand
CGCGCATCATCTGATCTGTCAGGGCGAGAGCCGCTTCCGCCGGCTCGAGGTGCTGCGCGAGACGCCGTTCCTCGCCGCGCGCGTCGAGTCGCTCGCCGAGCCGCCCGGCACGGGCGCGGAAATCGAGGCGCGCAGGGATTTTCTCAAGGCGCGCGCCCTGGAGGCGCTCGCGCTGCTGCCGCAGGTGCCGGCGGAGCTGGCCCAGACCGTGCGCGGCATCGAGTCCGCCGGGCAGCTCGCCGACCTCATCGTGAGCTTCATCGATGTCCGGGCCGAGGAGAAACAGGAACTGCTCGAGACGCTCGATCTGAAGGAACGGCTCGACAAGGTGGTGAAGCTGCTCGCCCACCGTGTCGAGGTGCTGAAGATCACCCGCGACATCACCGAGCAGACGCAGGCCGCGCTCGGCGAGCGCCAGCGCGAGGCGGTGCTGCGCGAGCAGTTGCACCAGCTGCAGAAGGAACTCGGCGAGGGCGAGGGCGGGGAAGGGGATTTCTCCGAGCTCGATGCGGCGATCGGCGCGGCGCGCATGCCGCAGGAGGTCGAGGAGCAGGCGCGCAAGGAGCTCAAGCGCCTCAGACGCATGAGCGAGGCGAGCCCCGAGCACGGCATGGTGCGGACCTATCTCGATTGGCTGGTGGCACTGCCGTGGGGCAGCGCGGACGCCGAGGACATCGACATCGGGCGCGCCCGGGGCGTGCTCGAAGAAGATCACTATGGCCTCGAGAAGGTCAAGCGGCGCATCCTCGAGTACCTCGCGGTACGCAAGCTCAACCCGCGGGGGCGCAGCCCCATCCTGTGCTTCGTCGGCCCACCGGGTGTCGGCAAGACCTCGCTCGGCCAGAGCGTGGCGCGCGCCCTGGGGCTGAAGTTCGTGCGCGCGAGCCTCGGCGGCGTGCACGATGAAGCCGAGATCCGCGGCCACCGGCGCACCTACATCGGCGCGCTGCCCGGCAACATCATCCAGGGCCTGCGCAAGGCCGGCACGCGCAATCCGGTGTTCATGCTCGATGAGATCGACAAGCTGAGCGCGAGCTTCCAGGGCGATCCGGCCTCGGCGCTGCTCGAGGTGCTCGACCCGGAGCAGAACTCGAGCTTCCGGGACAACTATCTCGGCCTGCCGTTCGACCTGAGCCATGTGCTGTTCATCGCCACCGCCAACGTGCTCGAGACGATCCCGGGACCGCTGCGCGATCGCATGGAGATCATCCCGCTCACCGGCTACACCGACGAGGAAAAGCTGCAGATCGCGCGGCGCTATCTGGTGAAGCGCCAGCTCGAGGCGAACGGCCTCGATCCGTCCCGGGTCGAGGTGTCCGACGAGGCGCTGATGCGCATCATCCACGAGTACACGCGCGAGGCGGGCTGCCGCAGCCTCGAGCGCGAGATCGGGGCACTGCTGCGCCAGGCCGCGATGCGCATCGCGGAGGGCGAGGCGGCACAGGTCAGATTCGAGGCGGACGATGTGCCGGGCGTACTCGGACAGCCGCGCTTCGAGAACGAGGTCGCCCAGCGCACCTCGATCCCGGGCGTGGCGACCGGCCTCGCCTGGACTCCGGTCGGAGGCGACATCCTGTTCATCGAATCGGCGCGCATGAGCGGCACCGGCAAGCTGATCCTCACCGGACAGCTCGGTGATGTCATGAAGGAGTCGGCGCAGGCGGCCCTCAGCCTCGTCAAGGCGCAGGCCGCAGAGCTCGGCATCGACCCGAAGGTGTTGGACCAGAGTGACATCCACGTGCACGTGCCCGCCGGGGCGATTCCCAAGGACGGGCCGAGCGCCGGGGTGGCGATGTTCGTGTCGCTCGCCTCGCTGCTGCAAGGCCGCGCCGTGCGCCCCGACCTCGCCATGACCGGTTAGATCAGCCTGCGCGGCCTCGTGCTGCCGGTCGGGGGCATCAAGGAGAAGACGATCGCGGCGGCCCGTGCGGGCATCCGCAAGGTGATCCTGCCGGCACGCAACCGGCGCGATCTCGAGGACATCCCGCAAAGCGTGCGCTCGGCACTCGAGTTCGTCTGGGTGGAGCGTGTTTCGGAGGCGCTCGCCGTGGCGCTGGCGCCGTCCGCCGGTGAGCCGGCCCAGGAAAGATCGGCCGCCTGAGGGGTGTGAGCCCGACCGGGGCCGGCCGCACGCCGTCGGTGCCGACGGGGTGGGGCGCCGGGGCGCGCCGCGATGCATCGGGTCTCGACGCTCCCGCCCGATGCTAGACTCCTGAGTCATGGAAGGGAACGAGCCAGTGCGTCCGGCCGAACGGTCCGCCGGGAAGCGGCTGCACCTGCCGCTCAAGATCACGACCATCTCCTGGTGGGATCTGACCCATACCCTGGGGCCGATCCTGCTGATCAGCGCGGCGGCCGTCTGGCTCACTCTGCACTTCGTGCGGCCCGCCCCGCCGCACACGATCACGATCAGCTCGGGCCCTCCGGGCAGCAGCTTCGCGCTGCTCGCGCAGCGCTACCGCGCCATCCTGGCGCGCAACGGCATCACGCTGAAGATCCTGCCGTCCGAGGGTTCCCAGCAGAACCTCGAGCGCATGACGGCGCGCCACTCGCCCGTGGACATCGCGCTCGTTCAGGCGGGAATCGGCTCCGGGAAGGACGCGGCGGACCGCCACGGGGCGGCGGACCTGGTGTCGCTCGGCAGCATGTTTTATCAGCCGCTGGCGATTTTCTACCGCTCCGGCAAACCGTTGAGCCGCCTGTCGCAACTCTGGGGCAAGCGCATTGCGATCGGCAAGCCCGGCAGCGGCACACGCGCGCTGGCGCTGGCGCTGCTCGCGGCCAACGACGTCACGCCCACTGCGCCGACCCGTTTTCTCGCTGCCGAGGGGGTCGCGGCTCGCAACGCACTGCTCAGCGGACAGGCGGACGCGGTCTTTCTCACCGGCGATTCCACGCCGCCGGCGATCATCGGCGCGATGCTGCACGCCAGGGGTGTGCGCCTGTTCGACTTCAGGCAGGCCGACGCCTACGTGCGGCGATTCCCCTACCTGCACCGCATCGAGATCCCTGCCGGCGCGTTCGACCTCGGGCAGGACCTGCCGCCCCGGCCGATCACGCTGCTCGCTCCGGACGTGGAGCTCATCGCGCATGCCGATCTGCATCCGGCGCTGGTCGACCTG
>DAHVQK010000015.1 GCA_027317845.1 Gammaproteobacteria bacterium | reverse complement strand
CGCCGCCGGCGGCGGCGCCGTCGAGGCGCTGCACCTCAACTGGCTCGACAAGAGCGTGAGCCCCGCGCAGAACTTCTTCCAGTACGCCGACGGCGGCTGGCGGAAAACCCATCCCATCCCGGCGGCCTACTCGAGCTGGGGGACCTTCTACATCCTCGAGATCGACAATGAGCGCACCATCCGCGCCATTCTGCAGAAAGCCGCGCAGGCGCACGCCAGGCCCGGCAGCACCCTGCAGAAGGTCGGTGACTTCTACGCGAGCGGCATGGACACCGCGCTCATCAACCGGGAGGGCGTGAAGCCCCTCGGGCCGGAGTTTGCGCGCATCGCGGCGGTGAAGACCCTCCCCGAGCTCGAGCGCGAAGTGGCGCACCTGCAGATGATCGGCGTCGATGCGATGTTCGACATCGGGGAGATGCAGGACTTCAAGAACTCGAGCAAGGTCATCGGCATCGCCTCCCAAGGCGGCATCGGGCTCCCCGACCGCGACTACTATCTCAAGCCCGGACCGAAGTTCGAGCAGATCCGGGCCGAGTACGTCGCCCATCTCACCCGCACGTTCGAGCTCCTGGGCGACGGCAAGGTCCGCTCCGCCGCCGAGGCGGCCACCGTCATGCGCATCGAGACGGGTCTCGCCAAGGCCTCCATGTCGCTCGTGGAACAGCGCAATCCGCGCGCCATCTACCACGTCATGGACCTGACGCAGCTCGATCAGGCCACGCCCAACTTCTCTTGGCAGGCGTACTTCCAGGCGATCGGCTACCCGCACTTCAACAGCATCAATCTCGCGATGCCGAAGTTCTTCACCTTCCTCGGCAACGACCTCACGCGCGTCTCGCTCACCGACTGGCGGACCTACCTGCGCTGGCGCCTGATCGATGCCTTCGCACCGTACCTCTCCAAGCCCTTCGTCGCGGAGAACTTCCGCATGCAGTCCGTGCTCACCGGTGCGAAGGCCCTGCGCCCGCGCTGGCAGCGCGTGGTGAGCGCCGAGAACAATGCAATCGGTTTCGCCGTCGGCAAGCTCTACGTCAAGGAGAAGTTCCCGCCCTCCTCCAAGCGCGCCGTACTCAACATTCTGCACAACATCCGCGCAGCGCTGCACAATGACTTCGAGACGCTCTCGTGGATGACCCCGGCCACCCGCAAGGCGGCGCTGCACAAACTCTCCCTCATGGGCGAGCGCATCGGGTATCCCGACAAGTGGCGCGACTACTCCGCCCTCGCCATCCATCGCGGCCCCTACGTGCTCAACGTCCTGCGCGCCAACGAGTTCGAGCAGAAACGCGAGCTCAACAAGGTTGGCAAGCCCGTGGACCGCAACGAGTGGTACATGACGCCGCAGACGGTGAACGCCTACTACGACCCCTCGATGAACAACATCAATTTCCCCGCCGGGATCCTGCAGCCGCCGTTCTTCGATCCGCACGCCTCGCTCGCCATGAACTACGGCGCGGTGGGCTTCGTCATGGGCCACGAGATGACCCACGGATTCGATGACGAGGGCTCGCAGTTCGACGGGCACGGGAACCTGCGCAACTGGTGGACCCCCGAGGACAAGAAGCGCTTCGATGCCGCCACCGCCTGCATCGTCAAGCACTTCTCGCGCTACACGGTGGACGGACACCTGCACGTGAAGGGCAAGCTGGTCCTCGGTGAGGCTACGGCCGACCTGGGCGGACTCACCCTCGCCTGGCGCGCCTTCCACGCCTCCCCCGCCTACAAGGAGGCGAAGACCCTCGACGGCTTCACCCCGGACCAGCAGTTCTTCCTTGGCGCCGCGCGCGTCTGGGCGAGCAACATCCGTCCGGCGGAAGCGCGCCGCCTGGTGACCATCGATCCGCACCCGCCGGCCAAGTACCGCGTGAACGGCACACTCGCCAACATGCCGCAGTTCCAGGCGGCCTTCCACGTGCCGAACGGGAGCCCCATGGTCAACAGGCACCGCTGCGTGATCTGGTAGGGAAGTCCCTCCGGGACGCCGCGCGCAGTCAGTGCCGCGCGGCGTTCTCCCGGCAGCCCTCGCACACCCCCGTGAGCTCGACGACGCGCTGATCGAGCGCGAAGCCGAGGCGCTGCCCCAGTCTCTCGGTAGCCGCGGCGATGCGCTCGTCTTCGGCCTCCACCACTTGGCCACAGCGGCGGCAGATCAGAAACTGCACCCAGTGCGGCGCCTCGGGGTGCTCGCAGGCAATGAAGGAACGTGTGCTCTCGAGCCGGTGCACCACCCCGAGCGTCATGAGGAAATCGAGGCTCCGATAGACGCTCGCCGGTGTCGACTTTCCATCCTCGGGGCGCAAGCGCTCGAGCAACTCGTACGCCGAGAGCGCCCGGCCCGCCGAGAGCAGGCTCGAGAGCACGGCCCGCCGCTGTCGCGTCAGGCGCTGCCCGTGCGCGCGGCACAGGTGCTCGAGCCTGTCGAGCGCCCGCTCGAGTCCCGGTGGTTGGATGGTTTTGTGCGCCTTCGCCATGCGACCTCCTCAGCGCGCGGGCGCCGGCCCGCCCCGGTGGCGCAGGCGACCGGCCGCGTAGAACACCCCGCCCAGGGCCCCGACGAAAAAACCCACGGGCCAGTTGCTCAGGTAGGAGAGCGCAATCGCGCTCCAGACGGTCGCGAGCGAGAGGACCACCGACAGGGTGAGCGCGAGGAGCGGCCGATCGGTGAGGAAGCGGGCCGCACTGGCCGGACCCACCATCAGACTGAAGACCATGAGCGCCCCGACGACCGGCAGGGCCGTGGCCGTGCACAGCGCGAGCACAGCGAGGAAGGCGAACTCGATCCACCCGCGCCCCGTGCCCGCCGCCTCGCCGAGCTCGGGCGAAAGGGAATCGAGCAGCAGCGGGCGAAACAGCAGCAGCGTCACCGCAATCGCGATCGCTCCGAGCACGGCGACGGGGGCGATCAGAGCGGAACGGATGCCAAACACCTCCCCGAACAAGAGCGCATAGACGCCCTGGGAATACCGCCGCGTCATGTTGAGAAACAGCGTGCCGAGCGCAAGGGCCACCGCGAGCCAGAGCGCGGTGGCCACCTCGCGGCGCTCCCAGCGCTGCAGCTGGCTGATGCCGAGCACCCCGAGGGCGGAGAACGCAACGATGCCGAGCAGCTCGTTCACCCCGAGGAGGCTGGCCGCCGCGGCCCCGGGGAAGGCGCCGAGCGGCAGCACATGGGCCGCGAAGGCGGCGCGGCGCACGACGACGAAGAATCCTACGATGCCCGCGGTGATGGCCACCATCGTGGCCACGATCCAGGCGTTGGTCATGAAGCTGCCGAACATCAGTCCTGCCCGCACCCCGATGGATGCACCGCCCGCAGGCTCACGCCGCGCGCGCGCACGCGCGCAAGCAGGGCCGCGAGCAGATACGCGATGAAGACGAGGACGACGATGAAGAAACTGACCGGCCAGCCGTGCCCGGGCGTCCAGTCGTAGCTGTCGTAGGCGAGCAGGATACCGCCCCAGGTCGCGAGCAGCCCGATCAGCACCGCGAGCGCGAGCGAGCGCCCCGGGCGGTCGGCGAGGCGCAGACCCGCGGCGGCCGGCCCGATGAGCAATGCCGTGGAGAGGATGGCCCCGACCGTCATGGCCGAGAGGGACACGGCGAGCGCCAGAGCCCACCCGTGCGCAAGTCCGATCCGCCTGACGCGCGTACCCTGCGCCTGCGCCAGATCCTCCGACACCGCGCTCACGAGCAGTGGACGATAGATCGCGGCGATCACCGCGAGCGCGACCCCTGCGACCGCGAGCGCCGCCGGAACGATCGAGGCGGGGATGGTGAACATCGAGCCGAACAGGACCGTGATCGCCGCTCCGGTCGCACTGCCCGTGACCGAGGCGAAGTACAGGAACAGCGCCGTGAGTCCGAGCCCCGCTCCCAACATCACACCGGTGAGGAGGTCGCGCTCACGGGCATCGCGCACATCGGCCCACTCCATCGCCCCGGCCGCGAGCGCCGCCATGCCGAGGAAGCCAACAAGCGGGTTGAGGCCGAGCAGAAAGGAGGCCGAACCGCCCGCGCTGCTCACATCCGCAAGGGCGTGCCCCGCGAACGCCTGGCCGCGCATCACGGTGAAGACGCCGACGACGGCACATACGACCGCGGCCCCTCCCCCCACCAGCAACGCGGTGTGCACGGGACCGTTGCTGAGGAAGCCGGGTGCGTAAATCAGGCCGAGGACACGCATGCTCGCTCAAGGGATCTCGGCGGTGTGCACGGGGTCTCGCGCGAGCGCCGCGCGGATCTCCTCGGGCTCGTGGGCGGCGATCACCACCACACGACCGTGTACACGCACCACATCGACATGGTAGCCGTAGAGCCGGCTCAGCACCTCGGTGCGCACCACCTCATCGGCCTTGCCGGACACGGCGCAGCGGCTCGCGAGGTACACGATGCGATCCATGACCGGCAGCAATGGGTTCATGTCATGGGCCGAGAGCAGGATCGCCGTCCGGTATTGAAGCGACAGGCGGCGCAACAGCGCGACGATCTCCGCCACACTGCGCACATCGAGGTTGGCGAGCGGCTCATCGAGCAGCAGCAGCCGCGGGCGCCGCACCAGCGCATGCGCCACCAGGATCCGTTGCTGCTGTCCGCCGGAGAGATGTCCGACCCTGCGCTCGGCGAAGTCACCGGCGCCGACCGCCTGCAGCATCTCCTCGACCCGCGCATCGCGTGCACGCGAGGGAAGCGGCAGTCCGAGACGCGCCCCATCGAGGCCGAGCATGACGACATCCCGTGCGCGCAGCGGAATGTGCGGATCGAGCGAGATCTTCTGGGGGACGTAACCGACACTCGTTCCGCCGGAACCGTCCGCATCGACCTTGATTCTGCCGGAATCGGGTTTGACGAGACCCACGATGGCCTTGAGCAGCGTCGTCTTGCCCGAGCCGTTGGCGCCGATCAGCGCGCAGAACTCCCCCGGGGCCACCTCGAACTCCACGTCCTTGAGGATCTGACGCCCCGCGAGCGAGATGCTGAGCCCTTCGACCGAAAGCGCCGCCGAGTGGGTCATGGACGTGGGGCCCTCTCTTCGAGCCGGGTCGTCGAGATACCGCGCGAAACGGCTTGCTCCAATGCGCTCATTTCCGCCAGCATCCAGGACCGGTAGTGATATCCGACGGGCATGGTTTCGTAGACACCCACTACCGCAATGCCGTTGCGGCGGGCGAGATCGACAAAGGAGGCGGTGAGCGGATTGGTCACCTGGCGGTTGTAGAGGAGCACTTTCACTTTGTGCTCCCTCAGCAGCGCCTCCTCGGCCGCCACGTCCTGCGGCGCCGGGTCGGTGCCATTCATGATGGCAGTCTGCAGGGAATAAGGGCTGAGGATGGTGCAGCCGGCGGCCTCGAGCAGGTCATCGGCGACCGGCTCGGTCACCGCCACGGCCGTGCCTCCGTAGTGGCGCTTGAAGCTCTCGAGCGCCTCTTTCCACGGTGCGAGCGAGGCCACGAAGGCGCGGGCACGGGACTGAAAGCCGGCGGCTTCGGCCGGCCTTTCCGCCGAGAGCGCTGTGGCGACCGCCTCGGCCACCGCGGGCATGGTCCTGGGGTCATACCACACGTGGGGGTTTGCCGTGCCCGGCAGGCCGAGCAGACGCCCAACGTTGATCACCGTGCGTGGGCCCGGCGAAGCGGCCAGGATCCGATCGACCCACGGATCGTATCCGACACCATTCTCGACGATGAGCGAGGCGGTTGCCAGGCGGCGCGCGATCGCCGGGCTCGCCTCGAACTCATGCGGATCGGTGTCCGGATCAGTCTCGATGGCCCTCACCCTCACACGCGGGCCCGCGACTTGCGCAATGACATCGGCATACTGATTCTCGATGCCGACGGCGTTGAGCGTCGTATCACGCGGGGTGTGGCCGCAACCGGATACCGTGGCGGCCACTGACAGGACGAGAAGGACGATGAAGCGTCTCAGCATCCCTTTAATGATACTTTGTATCAAATACCCCGTCCACCGTGGAGGCGGCGCGCAAGCGAAGCAGAAACGGCGTGCCCGGCATCAGACCGGGGCGGCCCCCTTCAACGCATTCCCCCCTTGGCGGAGTGCTCACGGTGCGCAAAGCGCCTCTCGAGCGGCTCGGACATGCCGATGCCGTAGCGCCGTGCGCAATCGACCCCGCTGTCGCGCAGCCGCTCTGCCGGGCGACCCCTGCTCCTCATCGCCACCGAAGAGGACACCGTGTACGCCTTCGATGCAACGACCCGGTCGGATGATCTGGCGGTGCACGCTTGGCACTGTGGGGCCGCTCGGCACTCTCCACCGTCCGCACATCACCGCGGATAACACGGTGTTGACTTTCTCCTGTTGACTCGCCGGCGCGGGTCTTCGCGAGGGCGACGCACCCCTCTCTATGTCACATCGATCCGGTTTATGTGAAATGGAATTTGACGTTGTGTGGACGCGTGAAAAATTCCGTGAGCGCCGTCACGGTGCCGAACGGCCGGCCCGCTACACTTGTCCGGATAAGTTCACAGTTCCTGCTTGCAACGAGACCCTCTAATGAAATCATCGAAGCAGTTCCTCGCCGCCCTGACGATCGGATGTGTTATGTGTGCGCCAGCCGCCCTCGCCGGCTGCAATCGGCCGCCCGCGCCGAGCAAGATTCCCGATGGCGCCACCGCCAGCATGGCGGTGATGGTCACGACCATGCAGACCGTCAAGGAATACAACGACGACGTTCAGACCTATCTCAAGTGCCTCGACTTCGAGGCGCGCCAGAACCAGATGAGCTCTGATTCCGTGGTGAACCTGCACAACTCCGCGGTGAGTCAGCTGAAGCAGATCACCGCTCAGTTCAACGCGCAGGTCCGCATCTTCAAGTCCAAGCACAGCTAATCCCCGGGCTCCGCGCCCGAGGGTCGCTCCCTCAGGCGCGGGGATCCCTCGGGAGCCCCGCGGCGCCGCGCATCAGCGCATTCAGCGTGTCCCCCGCGACAGTGCCGCCCAAACCATCGAACTTCCCCTCGCCCGCCAGCTGGCAGGCCACGCGCATGAAGCCGCTCCACGCGGCGCGTGCCAGCGCGCCTCCCACGCTGATGCGCCGCACGCCGAGCGCGGCAATCTCGGCGACGGTCATGGCATGTGGGGAGCCGACGAGCAGGTTGACGGGCTTTGGCGCCATGCCCTCGACGATGCGCGTGATGTGCTCTCTCAGGCGCACGCCCGGCGCATACAGGCAATCCGCCCCGGCATCCGCATAGGCGCGCAGCCGCGCCATGGTTTCCTCGATGTCCGGCCGCCCGAGGAGAAAACACTCCGCCCGGCCCACGAGCAGCGTGTCGCCGCCTTTGGCGTCAATCGCCCGGCGTGCCGCGCGAATCCTCTGCGCCGCGAGCTCGAGGTCATAGAGCGGTCGCGCCTCATCCCCGGTGGAGTCCTCGATCGACAGTCCCGCCACTCCCGTCTCCACTGCGAGCCGGACGTTCTGCTCGACACCGCGCGCATCGTGCGCGAATCCGTTCTGAAAGTCAGCGTTGATCGGAAGGTCGGTCGCATCGGCCATCGCCGCCAGATGCGCCAGGGCCAACTCGAGGGTGATGCCGTAATCGGGAAGCCCCCGCGACCAGGCGAAACCGGAGCTCGTGGTCGCGAGCGCCTTGAAGCCGAGGGTCTGCAGGTAGCGGGCGCTGCCCGGATCCCAGGGATTGGGGATCACGAAACACCCGCTGCGATGCAGCTCGTGGAACTGCCGGCGCTTGTCCGCGACACTCGGATGCTGCTCGGGCATGGCCTTACGCTCCTTGCGGCGGGAAGGAGAGCATAGCCAGCAACACCCCTCCGTCCCAGCCCCGTCGCCGCTTCTTGCGCTTGCGCTCGACAAGCTTTCGCACCCGGATCGCGCCGCTGAGCGTGTCGCGAGGCCCGTCATAGTCGAGCACCCGGTGGGTGACCGTGATGATGGGGGCAATGCGCACCGTGCGCTCATCGACCACCGTCCCGATGTAAAGCGGCTGGGTCTTGGGCCCGAGCCCCGTCACCCGCACATCCGAGCGCCACAGCCGCAGGATCAACCGCTGGGGCTCGCTCACACCAGTCACCGCGTGCATCATCACGAGCGACTCGCGGTGTCCATCCTCGAGATGCGGCAGCACCGGCAGAGCCGGAATCGGTTCGTGAGGATTCAGCCACCCGAGCGCCGAGCGGAAACTCCACGCAACCGGGCGGCGCCACCCCTTGCCCGCAAGCTGCCTCTGGAGCGCCGCGAGGCTTCCCGCCCATTGAAACGTCAACGGGGCCTCCACCCTGCCGGCGAGATCGATGCGATGGGACGGCAGCTGCGCCCAGGCGTGGCTCCACCAGGAGGCCCAAGGCATGACCTGTTGATCCTCGTGCACCGCGTAGAGTGTCATATCGGCCCTGTAGCGATACTCCACGTGTGCCGCGCCGGCCGCGAGCAGCGTAGCTCCGACCAGCGCGCACAGGCTTCCCGCTCCGAGCGGTGGCGGATTGTGCCTCAGGTATCCGATGGCGAGCAGCGCGGCCCACGCGAGACCGAAAGCAATGCCCGCCAGCACGTCCGAGAGCCAATGGGCGCCGAGATACACGCGCGAGAACGCCGTGGCACCGATCAACACCGCGGCCACGGTGGTCACGAGCGCCTTCGCGTGCGCCCTGAGTTCCCAGACCGTGACGATGGCGAGAAATCCATACAGCGCGGCGCTCTCCACCGTGTGCCCGCTCGGAAAGGAGAACGCGTTCCATCCCGAGCTCAGCGCATAGGGCCGCGGAATGCGCAGCGCAACCTTGAAGACGAGCGTGAAGAAGCTCGCGCCGATGACGGCGGCCACGGTGTGACCCGCCGCCCGCCAGTTGCGCCGCCAGGCGAACCAGAGCAGCGCCGCGCAGGTCGTCGCGATGAGCACCGTCGAGTCGCTGAGCTCGCTGGTGGCGACCATGATCTGATCGACCCAGTCGGTTCTGAGGGACTGTAGGAAGTGAAACACCGCCTCGTCCGCCCGCACCAGGGGATCGCCTGAGAGCACATCCTGCAGCACTCCGAGGAAGAGCCAGAGACTCGCCACCAGCAGCGCTCCGAGCAGGATCAGCCCCGGCAGCTCCTTGCGCGAGGGATCGAGAATCGACAGCAGCGGCCTCGTGAGCCAGGTATTGCGCGCCCGAGCCCAGCGCCACAGCCACTCTTGCACCGCCGCGGTACGGGACGGCAGGTGCACGAGCGCATAGCGGGTCGCCCACACCATGAGGCCGAGCACCCCGAGCAGCAGAGCGACGATGAGCGCGAGCCGGCCGGCGACGGCCCCGAGGAGCTCGAAGGAGGCGCCGATTGCGACCCCCGCGAGGATATGTGCCGGAGCCCACACGAGCGCCGTGAGGACATCGGCGGCGTAGAAGCTCACGATGCCCATCCGCAAGATACCCGCTAGCACGGGGATGATGGCCCTCACGCCGGGCGTGAAACGGGCGATGAAAATGCTCTTGCGACCGTGCCTGCGCAGAAAAGCCTCGCCACGCGCGATCAGTGCCGGATGGCGCCCAAGTGGCCAGCGGCACAAGAGGCTCTCCCGATAACGCAGGCCGAGCCAGAAGGAGAGCCCGTCCCCGAGCACCGCTCCCACCAGCGCGGCCATGATCAAGGGCCACAGGTGCAGCGCACCCGTGGGCACCAGCGCGCTGATGCCGAGGATGATGGCATCACCCGGCACGACAGCACCGATCACCGGCAGTGCCTCCGACAGCGCGACGATCAGGATCAGCGCATAGGCCCCCTCGTGGTGGAGGCGCGCGAAGGCGATGATCGATGCCGTGAGGGTGCCGGGCATGCGCGTCCGATTCAGCTCATGAGCCACCGCAACGCGCGCCGCGTCTCCTGGGCGCCCGCGACAGGCTCACAGATCACCGATTCTTTTTGTTGATCCATGATAAAGATCTCTGCTCGAGGAGCGGGCGTGCGGCTCGGCCGACATCGTACCGCAGGCCGACCCTCCCGGCACGAAGCGTTCGGCAAACAATATTCCGTCCCACCATCCGTCCAGGCTCCCTGAATGGACAGCGCGGTATCGAAGCCCTTGAGCCCGAGCGACACGGAGGGCGCGAGCTCTCGCAGCCGAGCCGGTGGAAGCGTCCGGGACGTCTAAGCGAAATCCATGGCCGAAGCCAGCTCCAGGGCAACACAGAGTACTCTCTGCCATGGCATCGTCCATGGAGCCGTTTTCGCCTCAACCGATATCCCGAGCGTGGTTCCGGAAGCCCAGAAGGTCCCCTGCGCGCCGGCATTCGAGCTCGATCCCGATGTGATGGAACGGGCGATCATGCCCTGTCCTTCCCGTACGGACTCGCTCCACCGAGGCGAGACGCTCCGCTTCAGGTCGCCCGGGAATGGCGGGCATCGTGGGCCGCGGCCGGATTCCGACCGTTCAGCCGCGCGTCTTCAACCGCAGACTCTCCCAGCTCGCATCCGCGACCCAGCCCCCGTCCACCGGCAGGCTGACGCCGTTCACGAACGCGCTGCGCTCACTGTCGGCGAGGAAGGCGATCGCCTCCGCAACATCCTCCGGCCGCGCAAATCGCGCCATGGGGACGCGATCGATGATGTCGGCATCGGAGTAAGCGCCACTGCCCTGATCCTGGACATCCATTTCCGTCTTGATCCACCCGGGGCATACGGCATTCACCCGCACCCCTCGCGCGCCCCATTCGGCGGCAAGCGTGCGCGTGAGCCCGATCAGGCCATGTTTCGAGGCATTGTAGGCGGCGCGATGACTGACGGCGGCGAGTCCCGCGACCGAAGCGACATTGACGATGCTGCCGCGGCGGCGAGCGAGCATCTGCAGGCCGAGCGTCTTCGAGAGGAGGAAGGGCCCGAGCAGATTCACCTCGAGCACGCGCCGCCATTCAGCTCCGGTCGTCTCCTCCGCGGGACGAATCAAGCTGATGCCGGCATTGTTCACGAGAACCTCGGCGGCGCCTCCATGGGCGTCCACCCATGCGGCAACCTCCGCGGCGAAGGGCTCAGAGGCAATGTCGCCACACAGAGCGTCCGCCGCCGCCCCCTCGGCACGCAGCTGCGTTAGTGCCGTCCCGGCATCCTGCCTGTCGAGCAGCAGCAGGCGAAACCCTCGTCTCGCGAGCAAAGCGCTCGTGCACAGGCCCAGGCCCTGCGCCGCACCGGTGACGACTGCGAGTTTCATGAGGTCAACTCTGAAGAGGAGCTCAGGGATCCTGAGCGCAATGCCATGATCCCTCCGGGGCCACCCGTAGGGCAACCGCCCTGCCGAAAAAAAGGCCCAGAGACGGCGCAGCCGATGCGGCCGCCCGCACCGCGGGTGACGCCGCGCATCCGGCGGTCGATCAGTCATGTGCCGTCAGCGAAATTCGCAGCGCAGCGCTATCGTCGCCAAGCGGGTCAGGCCATCGCGGCCTGATCCAAACCCGGAGCTCCTCGGAGTACCCGGTACGGTTCACTCTTGCTCGAGCAGAACGACGAGTGGCAACTGCAGCACAGATACATGGCCCTTGAACCGCCACGGGCGCTCGCCGACAATCAGCCCGCTCGGCTGTCCGCAGTGGTCAGCTGAGCGCGAGTCCAATCGAACCAGAAATCACGACTCGTACACCCCGCGCCGGGACACGATCACTGCTTCCGGCCCATTCGCGCGTTTTTCCCGGCTATTTCCGGGTGCGTAGAGGTGGTTTATTGGAGGCTAGGGTCGGAATCGAACCGGCGTAGACGGCTTTGCAGGCCGCTGCATGACCACTCTGCCACCTAGCCTTTGAAGAATCGGAAGTCCCGCCTTGAGAGACCGCACGGCGTCCGGCGTGGCGAGCCGGAGC
>DAHVQK010000158.1 GCA_027317845.1 Gammaproteobacteria bacterium | reverse complement strand
TGCTGTTTCTGCGCGCGGGTTTGCGCAGGCCGCGCCGCCTGGGCGCCGTGGCGCCCTCGGGACGGGCGCTGGCGCATCTGATCACGTCCGAGATCGCCGCGGACAAGGGCCCGGTGATCGAGCTGGGGGCCGGTACGGGTGTGTTCACGCGCGCGCTGCTCAGACGCGGCGTGCCGGAGGCGCAACTGGTGCTGGTGGAAGCCGATCCCCATTTCGCACGGGTGCTGGAAACGCGGTTTCCAGCGGCGAGCGTCCTGGCCATCCAGGCTCAGCGGCTGCGTCATGTGGATCCGCTCCAGGGGCGCGCGGCGGTCGCGGTGGTCAGCGGCCTGCCGCTGTTGTCGATGCGCCGCCGCGAAGTCATGGGGGTGCTGAGTGGCGCCTTTCACCGCCTGGGTGCGGGCGGGGCGTTCTACCAGTTTACCTACGGTCCACGCTGCCCGGTTTCCGCGGCCATCCTCAAGCGGCTCGGACTGCGCGCCAAGCGTATCGGATGGGTGATGAACAATCTGCCGCCCGCCACCGTGTACCGGATCGAGCGCGCCAGCGGCCGCTCGTCCGCCACGCGGGTCGCCTGAGATCCCTGCCAGGCGCTGCGGCACGTGCGTTGCCGCGGCATCAGTGCTCGTGAAGGTGATGGATGTCCGGGTAATGAGGGTGAGCATGGGTCAGCGGCTCATGAACATGCTCGTGGTCATGAGGTTCCCGACCGTCCCACTTGAAATCATGCTCGTGCCGGTGATGCTCGTCATGGACGTGGCTGTGCGCGTGATGCATGGACCCATGCGAGTGCGGGTGAGCATGCTCCTCGGTCAGATGCAGCCACACGCCGATGCCCATCAACAGGGCGGCGATCCAGAAAGCCGCCGCCGGACTCTGCCGGAACAACAGCAGTGATGCCGCGGCGCCAATGAACGGCGCGGTGGAGAAGTACGCCCCGGTGCGAGCGGCTCCGAGGTGTCGCAGGGCGAGTACGAACAGCACCAGGCTGACGCCATAGCCTGCCAGCCCCACCAGCGCTGCGCCGAGCACATGCGCGCCGGGCGGCCAGGGCGCGCCGGTTCCCGCGGCGATGCCGAGATTGACGGCTCCGGCAACCAGCCCTTTCAGCGCGGCGATCACCACCGGATCTCTCACCGACACCCTGCGGGTCAGGTTATTGTCCATCGCCCAGCACGCACACGCGCCCACGATCCACGCGGCGCCCGCGCTCGCCCCGAGCGTCAGGCGCTGCGGCCACGCGAGCACCACGCCGCCGGCGACGATGGCGGCCATGCCGGCGAGCAGGCGCCGATCGAAATTCTCGCGGAAGGCGAACCAGGCGAGCAGTGCGGTGAGCACGCCCTCCATGTTGAGCAGCAGCGAGGCGTTGGCCGCCGGGATCTGCCGCAGACCCGTCATCAGCATCACCGGGCCGAGCACCCCGCCGGCCGTGATCGCGCCCGCGAGCCAGAACAGCTCGCCCACGCGCCACGCATGTCCGGCGGCCGCGTGCCGCTGACCTCGCCCGCGAATCCCCCACCATGCGCTCAGGCCCACGCCGCTGCCGGCATAGAGCAGGCCTGCCAGCAGTACGGGCCGGGTATCGCTCAGCAGCAGCTTCGCGAACGGTGTGCTCGCGCCGAACAGCGCCGCGGCGAGCAGGGCGTACAGTACGCCCCGGCGCATGTCCCGGTCAGCCTCGATCCGCCGATCCATGGCCGGGCCCCGCGGGGCTGGCTGGCCGCGCGTGCAGGTCGTACGTGTCCGCTCCGGTGATCTGCACGTCGGCCCAGCTGCCCGCCGTGAGGCCCGCCGCGTCCGCGACATGCACCACGCCGTCGATCTCCGGCGCGTCGGCTTCGCTGCGGGCAATGGCGCCGTTACCCTCCACCGCATCCACGAGCACCCGCAGCCGCTGGCCGATCCGCCGCTGCAGGCGCCGTGCGCTGATTCCGGCCGCGCGCTCCATGAAACGCGCGTAGCGCTCTTCCTGGACGTCCTGCGGCACGTGAGCGCTCAGATCGTTGGCGGCGGCGCCTTCGACCGGCGAGTATTTGAAGCAACCGACGCGGTCGAGCTGCGCTTCGTCCAGCCACTGCAGCAATTCTTCGAACTCCGCGTCCGTCTCGCCCGGGAACCCGACTATGAAAGTGCTGCGCAGCGTCAGGTCGGGACACTGCTGCCGCCATCTGCGTATGCGCGCCAGCACGTCCTCGGTGTGCGCTGGCCGCCGCATGCGCTTCAACACCGTGGGGCTCCCATGTTGGAACGGAATGTCGAGATAGGGCAGTATGCGCCGCTCGGCCATCAGAGGCATGACCTCGTCCACGTGGGGATACGGGTAGACGTAATGCAGGCGCACCCATATGCCGAGCGTGCCCAGCGCGCGCGCCAGGTCGATGAAGCGGGTCCGGTACCGCGTGTCGCGCCACGATGCGGCGGCGTAGCGCAGATCGGCGCCGTAGGCGCTGGTGTCCTGGGAGATGACCAGGATTTCCCTGACACCCGCGGCCGCCAGCCGTTCGGCTTCCCCGAGCACCTCGTCGATCCGGCGGCTCGAGAGCCTGCCGCGCAGTGCCGGGATGATGCAGAAGCTGCACGAGTTGTTGCAGCCCTCGGAGATCTTCAGGTAGGCGTAGTGGCGCGGCGTCAGGCGGATGCCCTGCGGCGGCACCAGATCGAGAAACGGGTCGTGCCGCGGAGGCAGGTGCTCGTGGACGGATGCGATGACCTCGGCATACGTCTGCGGGCCGGTGACCTTGAGCACACGGGGATGGCGCTCGAGGATGCGCTCGGGACGCGCGCCCAGGCAGCCGGTGACGATGACCCGTCCATTGCGCTCGAGCGCTTCGCCGATGGTCTCGAGCGACTCGTCCACCGCCGCATCGATGAAGCCGCAGGTGTTGACCACCACCAGGTCGGCTTGCTCATAGGTCGGGGAGATCTCATACCCTTCGGCGCGCAGCCTGGTGAGGATGCGTTCCGAATCCACCAGCGCCTTGGGACAGCCCAGGCTGGCGAAGCCGATTTTGGGAACGCGGCGCGAGGCAGCGCGGCGCCGGTTGGGAGCGGACATGGGGCGCGAAGCCTACCTGCGCCCACCCCGCTGCGCAACCGCGCGAGGGCTCACCGGCCGTAGAGTACCGTCATCTCGGCCTTGGCGATGGCTGCGGCGCGCACCTCCGAGGCAATCTTGCCAGGGCTTGCGCCCACGCCGAGCCTGAGCTTCGCCACGCGCAGGGCGTAGAGCATGAGGTGGTAGTGGTGCGGGGCGCCCGGCGGAGGGCAGGGCCCGCCGTAGCCGAGGGATCCGAAATCGTTGCGGCCCTGGAGCGTCCCAGCGGGCATCCGCGGGCCAGCCGGATTGCCGGCCCCGGCCGGCAGCGCGCGGGTTCCGGCGGGAATGTCGAACACCACCCAGTGCCACCAGCCCCCTCCGGGGGCATCCGGGTCGAACATCAGCAGCGCGAAGCTATGCGTCCCGGCAGGCGGATGGCCCCAGGCAAGCGCCGGGGAGACATTTCGCCCCCGGCAGCCGCCCGTATCGTTGACTTGCCGCAGGTCGAACCTGCCGCCCGGGGTGAGATCGGCGCTGGAGAGCACAAACCCGGGTGCGGCGAGCGTGTTGGACTGGCCGCAGGCGGGCAAGGCCATGCACAGCACCGCAGCCAGCGCGGTCATCGACGCTCTCGGGTTGTTCAGAGAATTCGCTCGCACGAGCACCTCGCGGCTCTCTCGGCATGAGTGTCCAGTGTGCAGCCGCGCAGCGCATCCGGCAAACTACCGCGCATGAGTGAAAACCGCATCGCCCGGGTCACCGGATCGACCGACGGCCTGGGCCGCTCCGTGGCGCGCGCGCTCGCCGCGGGGGGCTTCAGGGTCTGGCTGCATGGCCGTGACGCGATGAGCCGGGTGGATTGATGGCGTTCGACCATGACTATTACCGGCGCTACTACTACGACCCGCGCACCGCGGTGACCTCTCGCCAGGAGATGCGGGCGCGGGCCCGCCTGATCGCCGCCTTCACCGCGCACATCGGCCTGCCGGTGCGCACGGTGCTCGATGCAGGTTGTGGCACGGGCATGCTGCGGGCCCCGCTGAAGCGCCTGCTGCCGAAGGCCGAGTACATCGGCCTCGAAACGAGCGAGTACCTCTGCCGACGCTACGGGTGGCAGTCGGGCCACCTCGAGGATTACCGCCCGGAGGAACCGTTTGATCTCGTGATCTGCTACGACGTTCTGCAGTATCTCGATGCGCGCGGGGCGGCGCGCGCGCTCGCCAATTTTGCGCGCACGTGCCGTGGAGTGCTGTATTTCAGCGCGCTCACGCGCCGGGACTGGCGGTCGAACTGCGACCGCACGCGGACGGACTCGGCCGTGCACCTGCGCCCGGGGAGCTGGTACCGGCGACGGCTGCTGCGCAACTTTCGCGAAGTGGGCACCGGCTTCTGGCTGCGCCGCGGCGTGCCGCTCACCGTCTGGGAGCTGGAATCCCAGTTCTGAGGCGCGCCGAACCGTGACCGACCCCGAAACACACGTCGTGGCGGACTTGCAGGGTCCGGTCACCTGCCGACGCGATGGCGTGTCCGCGGGCGTGACGCTCGTCGGCGCGCCGGCCGACAGTCCCGGGGAGACGCTGATCCTGACCATCATCGCGACGGTGCCGCGGGATCTGCCGGGCACTTTGCCGGCGGCCAGGGTCGTTGCCCTCGATGGGCAACGCTGTCGCATCGAGAGCTCCCCTCGAGAATGGCTGCTGTTGGCGCGCGCCATATATGCGCACCGGGATGTCGGAACGACGTTCTACCGCGCGATTCCTCCACGACCCGCACCGTGGAAGAAGCGGCTGTTGTGGCGGCTGGTACTGCTGCTGGCGGGTGGCCGACTCGGCCGGCGCATGTTGCGGGCGCTGCGCGGCAGCTGAATCCTAGCCGGCCTCGGCGGCCTGCTCGGCCACCCCGCCCGGTTCTCCCGCGAGCAACGCGCGGTATGTCGCCATCTGTCCCTGGAACGTCATCTGCCAGGTGAATTGCCGCAGCACACGGGCGCGCGCATTGGCACCCAGCACCTGGAGATCACGTTGGTAGAGCGCCGTGATCGCCTCGGACAGGCTGTCCGCGCTTTCCGGTTCGGCCAGTAGCCCCACCTGATCGTCCACGAGCTCGGGCACCGCCCCGGAGCGGGTGGCCACCACCGGCCTGCCGCAGGCCATGGCCTCCAGGATCACCAACCCGAATGTCTCGCGCGTGCCGGCGTGCACCAGGGCGTCGGCCGAGGCGAGCCATCGGGCGAGCTCGATGCCGTCGCGGCGGTACGGCAGCAGGGTGACATTGGGTGCGATACGCCCCTGGCGGCCCCCGCCGATCATCAACAGGTGATGCCGGCGGCCGAGTCTGGCGAAGGCGCGCAGGAGAACCGGAACGTTCTTCTCGCCCGTGAAACGGCCGGCATAGACGAGCACCCGGGACTCGGGACCGAGGCCCAGCCAGCCGCGCAGCCAATCGCCGCGGCGCCCGGGTTGGAACATGTCGGCGTCGACCCCCAGCGGCTGGTGAACCGCGTGGCGGATGTCGAGACTGTTCAGGAATTCGAGCACCTGGCGGCTGGGCGCAAACACCACGTCGAAGCGCTGATACAGCCAACGCACATACCGGCCGAGCATCCGCTCGGTCACGCGCCCGCCGATGCGTCGGGCGACGATGCGCGGCAGGTTGGAATGGCAGAACGCGGCGACCGGGATGCCTCTGCGCCGGGCGACGTTCAACGCGGCCCACGCCGGATGGAAGGTGTCGCCCGCTTCGATCAGATCGGGCTGCAGTGCATCCAGCGTCCGTATCCACAGACGTGGCGTGAGCGGCAGGCGGTAATTGAACGACCCGGGTATGGCCACGCCAGGGAGTGTGCTCGAGCCGCCGCGCTCGATGCGCCGCTCAGCGCCCGGGACCAGAACGGTGTGCAGCCACCCGGGCTGGGTCGCGAGCCAGTCGTGCTTGGCATTGAGGTAGCGCCGGACGCCGCCGCTCGTCGGTGAATAGAACAATGTCGTGTCGACGAGGTGGCGCGGCTGCATGGACCATGTCCTTCCGAGCACGCATTGCATGCCCCTTGCGCCGGTCTGTCAAGGCGTTATGTCCAATCGCGGCCTCCGCGGCGCGAGATCGGACCGCGACCCCGGAAAACGCGCTGTCGGGCGTGGTCCGCTCAGGCGGCCGACTGCGCCCGGCGGGCCCACCGGTTGCGGCCGAGGGAACTGCAGGCGGCGATCACTTCCGCGGCGGAGCCGAAGCGCTGCTCGCGCTTCTTGGCGAGCAGTCGGGTCATCAGGGACGAATAGCGCGACAGCGACGGCGGCAGGTGTGGTGGAGCGGAGTTCACGTGTTGCTGCAGTACCTCCATGGCGCTCGCACCCGTGAAAGGCTTCCGCCCGGTCAGCATTTCATGGAAGATCACACCCAGGCTGTACAGATCGGAGCGCGGATCGAGCTGCTCCCCAAGCGCCTGCTCGGGGCTCATGTAGTAAGGCGAGCCGCGCAGCACGCCTGTGTAGGTGCTGTTGTGTGTGCCTTCCAGCAGGCGCGCCAGTCCGAAATCGATCAACACCACGTTGTCCGTATCGCGCAGCATGACGTTTGGAGGCTTCAGATCCCGATGCAACAGGCCGGCGCGGTGCACCACCGACAGTGCCGTCGCGATCTTCTCCAGCAGCCGCAGCGCCTCCGGCTCGGTCACTCCGACCTGCATGCGCGCCTTGAGGTCCCCGAGCGGGAAGTATTCCATGGCGAGATATTCATAACCGCCCTCGATGCCGTGATCGAAGATACGCACCACGGCCGGATCGTGCACCGAGAGTATGGCTTGATACTCCCGCTCGAGCGCCTGCCTGGCGCGGCCCTCCGAGGGGATCTTGCTGACCTTCAACGCCACGTCGGTTCCGAGACGTCCGCTCGCGGCCAGGTAGACGACGGCCTTCTCCGATTCGCCGATCTTGCGCTTGACCGCGTAATCGCCGATGCGCGCCCGGTCCCGCTGCGGGCTCTCGGGAAGCGCAGCAGGCGGCGCATCCCCGCCCTCCGCCCGCGCCTCGCTGGGCGATTCATCGCTGTCCGGCCGCTCGCCGCCGCACGGCTCTCCCGAGGCGTGGGCGGGCCGCTCCGCGCCGTTCAGCACGGCCTCCAGAGCGATCCTCAGGCGCGCGGGATTGAGCAGACGCTTGGGCAGGTAATCGGCCGCACCGGCCCGTATCGCCCGTACGGCGGTGAGCTCATCGCCGCGCTCCGCGAGCACCACGAGCGGCGCGGTTTCGCGCGGCCCGAGGCGGCAGAGCAGTGTCATGCCGTCCGACTCCGACCCGTCGGGACCGGAGCCGAAGTCCGCCGCCAGGATGAGCGCATCGCACGCGCGGCTCGCATCGATCCCGGGGGGCGACTCGAGCTCCTCGGGGGCCAGGGTGCTCACCATGGTGTCCGGGTACATGATTCCGAGGTGCAGCCGCAGCCACTCGCGATACTTCGGATCGCGATCGACCACCAGTATGCGTATTGCTGCGCTGCTCATGTGCCGGTCTCGGACCATGGACTTCGACAGGTGGTTTGTCGCGGTGCGCGCCGTGATTCTGTGAACTGCGTCATCCGTCATCCAGGTTATGTCTCATGTCGCCCGCGTGCGCCGGGTATGTCCGCGCGTCATGGAGTCTGGCGTCGCAATGCGTGTCGGCTGCCGCCTAACGTGCCAACAGGAATTGCCGGCCATCGTAGGACAGCACCACGCCGTCCGGACGGATCGAGACCACCGTGACCCCGTCGGACAGGGAGTCGCCCTGCCTCAATGTCTGCATGTTGATCATGACGTAACGCTTGCGGGGGTTTGCGTCATAAACATGTAAATCGAGGTGCAGGCTCGGCAGGGAGACGCCGGGGGTCGCGGCGAGGTCCTGGTAACGGGGCAGGTCGGCCGCATTTTCCTGTGCTTCTGATCCGCTCTGCGCGGGAGGTTGGATCGCCGGGGCGAAATCGGCGGAATCGGCAGCCGGGCCGGGCGCGGCCCCGGCGGCGCTTTGCGCTGACGCCGCCGGTTCCTGTGCACCCGCCGGCCCGCCGCCCGGACTCGAGCCGGGCGCGCCCGGCGGCGACCCGCCGGAGGCGGCCGTGGGAGCCTGCCGGGTACTGTCGAGGGAAGCCGGTGGAATCCCCTCGGTGCCGTCCTGTGAAGAGGCAACGGGCCCTGCCGTGCGCGCAACGCTGCCCGAAGCGGCGGGGGGCATGGCCCGCGCGGGCACCGCCTCCGTCCCGGACTTTGCCGAGGCGACCGCCGTGGCCTGCGGCGCCGGGCGGCGCAGCAGTACCCAACCGAACACGGCGATATTGATGAGCAACAGCGCGCCGAGCACGATGGCCCAGTTGGGCAGTCCCCGCTTGGGCGCGCTGACCTTGACCTCGAAGAGCGACGGTCCCGCCTGGCGCTGTCGGGCGCTCTCCGATTTCTTGAGCGCATCCAGGATGAATGACATGGGCGCGTCTCCTGCCTCAGCTGCCGTGTGCCGCGGACATGAGGGATGGAGTGTCCGGGGCGGAGAGCGCTCCGGACAGCGCCACCTGTGTCTCGATCCCGGCGATGCCGTCCACCGTCAGCCGATGCGTACGTTGAAAACGGCGCACCAGCCGTGTCAGGCCCGAATCGTACACATCATCCGCCGGCTGGCTCGCGGTCGCGCCCTCGAGCTTCTGCAGGCTCTGTCGAAGCCGCAGAACGTCCGCGCCGCTCATGCCCGCGGAGAGGATCTTCACCGGGTCCGCAGCCGGACGCCACAGGATCACATAGTCGCCCAGCCACTCGTCCGCCAGTTCGCCGAGGCCCACCTGGTGCGCCGAGCGGCCGAGATCGAGGGTGGCCCGTGATTTCCCGAGCCGGCTCAACACGACCTGATGAGAATGGCCCGCGGAGTCCGCCAGGCGCAGGATGGCGGGGCGATTGAACAGGCGCAGCTGACCGAGCGAGCCCCGCTCCTTCAGGCACTCGAGTCCGTACCGCGATGCCTGGACGCAAGGATCCCGCCCTCCCGGGGCATAACGCAGACCCCAGAGTTGGAACAGCCTTGCAAAGGCCGCATCGGGCGTGGTGTCGCCGGTGTATCTCGCCAACAATGCCGGCAGAGGCTCGGCGGTGGTCGGGGCGGGGTGGGGAACGGCCGCCCGCAGGGCCGGTGCATCCTGCCGGGCCCCCTGGGGTGCGGTGCGCACCGGCTGAATCTTCGGATGGGGGGGCGCGGCGGACGCCAACCATCCCGGCCCGAGCCGCCACAGCGCCACACCGGCCGCGCTCAACACCATGACCGCCGCGAGGCTTGCCGCCCACGGTACCCACCGAGCCGGAAAGCGCCGTCCGAACACCTCGGAGCCCGCCTGCCGTACCAGCGCCGTGGTGATACGGTGGCAATCGAGCGAGTAGCCGCCGAGCAGGGCGCGGTCGCAGATCACGTTGATGACGCGAGGTACGCCGCCCGAGAGCCGGTGGATTTCCCGCAGCGCGAATCGCCCGAAGATCTCGCTCGTGGCGCCCGCCACGCGCAGCCGGTGGCGCACATAGGCCGCCGTCTCCGGCTCGCTGAGCGGGTCGAGGTGAT
Source organism: Gammaproteobacteria bacterium (assembly GCA_027317845.1). Lineage (GTDB taxonomy): Bacteria > Pseudomonadota > Gammaproteobacteria > Steroidobacterales > Steroidobacteraceae > 13-2-20CM-66-19. Next base: position 6,788 of record DAHVQK010000158.1, on the reverse strand, counting down.
AGCGGCCCGTGATGCGCTGTGCCAGCTGGCGCAGCTCGTTGCGCGAGAGCAGCTCGCGCAGCTCCGGCTGGCCGATGAGGATGATCTGCAGGAGCTTGCGTGTGTTGGTTTCAAGGTTGGTGAGCAGGCGCACCTGCTCGAGCACCTCGGGAGCGAGGTTCTGCGCCTCATCCACCACCAGCACCACGCGCCGCCCGGCGGCGTGGGCGCGCAGCAGGTAGTCATTGAGGATGTCCACCAGGTCCTTCAGGCTGCGCTCGGCGCTGTCCGGCACGCCGATGCCGAGCTCCTCGCACAGGGTCAACAGGAACTCCGGAGGGGTCATCCGTGGATTGAGGATGAGGGCGATCTCGGCGTTCTCCGGCGCTTGCGCCAGGAGCGAGCGCACGATGGTGGTCTTGCCCGTGCCGACCTCGCCGGTGAGCTGGATGAAACCGCCCGCCTCGTTGATGCCGTAGAGCAGGTGCGCCATCGCCTCGGCGTGCCGCTCGCTCAGGAAGAGGTAGCGCGGGTCCGGGGTGATCGAGAATGGTTTTTCGTTGAGGCCGAAGAAATTCAGGTACATGAGGACAGCTGTTGCAACTCGCTAGTGCTCGTCCCATCCCGGGACTCGCCCCTTCGGGGCTGGTGCCTCGCTCCGTCCAAAATCGCTCCCGGCGCTTTTGTCCATGGTATTGGCGCGCCGCAGCGCGTGCTCGCCGAAGCGCGCCCGGACCTCATCGAGCGCCGCATCGACGCCCGAGGCCGGCCCCCCGCCGGTGGTGGCCCGCGGCTCCCGCTCGAACAGACCGAGCTGAGCCGCCGGAGCCAGCTCCGTCAAGACCACCCCCAGCAGGCGCAGTTTCGCATTGCGATGGCCGGCCAGCCAGCGCCCGAGCAGCTCTCGGGCGACGTCGCGGACCGTCCGCCCTTCCTGAGTGGGAGGGGCGATGGAGCGCTGCCGGGTGAAGGTCGTAAAGTCGTGGCAGCGGATCTTCACGCCCACACGGGCAGCCATCAGGCCCTTGCGTCGCAGCCGCTCGCAGGCCTTCTCCGCGAGCCGGCAGATCTGTCCGTCGAGCTCACGCGGGTCACTCAGATCCCGCACGAACGTGTCTTCGGCGCTCAGGGATTTCTCCTCCAGATCGGCGCGCACCGGACGCTCGTCGATTCCGGCGGCGCGCTCGCGCATTCGTGGCGTATCGCGTCCGAAGAGGGGCCAGAGCACCGAATCAGGGGCGCTCCTCAAGTCCCTCAGGGTACGCAGTCCGGCGGCCTCCACCTTCTCGCCCAGCTTGCGTCCAAGCCCGGGCAGGCGGCGCACCGACAACGGATCGAGCACCTCGAGGATGCGGCTTTCCGGCACGATCGTGAGGCCGTCGGGCTTCTCCAGATCGGAGGCGATCTTGGCCACCAGCTTGTTGGTGGCCACTCCGACCGACGCCGTGAGCCCGGTCTGGAATCGGATGCGTTCCTTGATTTGCCGGGCAATGGCCGCAGGCTCGCCCAGCGCCCGAACGCTGGCGGTGACATCGAGATACGCCTCGTCGAGCGACAGGCCCTGCACCAGGGGCGTGAGCTCGTGGAACACGGCGAATACCTGCCGCGAGACCTCCCGATAGCGTCCCATGCGCGGCACGACACAGATGGCCGTCGGGCAAAGCCTGAGCGCAACGCCCATGGGCATGGCCGAGTGCACGCCGAAACGGCGCACCTCGTAGCTGGCCGCCGCGACGACTCCGCGGCCGCCGTCGTGGCCGACCACGATCGGCTTGCCGGCAAGCTGCGGGTTGTCGTGCTGCTCCACGGAGGCGTAGAACGCATCCATGTCGACATGCAGAATGGCGCGTTTCATGGCGAGGGCACGGGTGGCCTGGCGCTCACATCATCAGGAAGCTGTATGAAATGGTAGCCGCGAACATCAGCGCACCGAGGAAAGAATAGGCGAAACCGAGGGTGGTCAGCTTGCCCAGGGTCAGCCAGCGCCCCTGTCCGTAGACGCGGCGCATCGCCAGATAGAAGTAGACCGGAATATAGATCGTGACCGCCATGTCGATGGGCTCGAGCAGCACGGGGGAATGAGTGAGCATCTTGAGCAGGCTGTCGAGCCCGAGCACCAGGAACAAAAAGGCGTGGTTGTGCAGGAAGAACAGCAGGTGCTCGACGTAGTATCGGGGCGGCTCGAGGTAAAGAGACTTCATCACCAGCGCGAGCAGCGGCAGGAACAGGAACATCGCTCGCTCCAGGTTGCGCTCGATGGCCTCACCCATGCGCCGTGCTCCACCGTTCGCGGTGGTCGCCAGGCAGCTCCGTGTCAGTCGTGGCCCGAAGCGGCCGAGCCATCCCGCGTGCTGTTTCACGTACGTTCCCGTCTGCTCGCACATGCGCTGGCGCGTCCCCGGTGTCGAGCCGGCTCCGGCCAGTCCGGAGGCGATTCCGCCGGCGACACGGGCGGGCGTATGGGCAACGGCGCCCACTCTGGCGGCCACGTGGGCCGGAACGACCTTGTATCGAAACGACCCGCCGGTGCTCGCGAAGGTCGGCGTCGCGGGGCTCGAGAGGCGCGTGTGCAGGCCGACGACGAGAAAGAAGATCAGGCTGACGACCAGGTACAGCCGCACCGGCGGCAGAAAGCGGACCCGACGGCCATCGAGAAATTCCCGCGTCAGGAATCCCGGTCGGAACAACAGCGCAAAGAGGGTCTGCCACAGGCGCGAGTCGGCGTGAGTGAGATCCTCGGTCGCCTCGCCGATGAAGTGCCAGAAGTGATGCACCGGATGATCGTGATGGCGCTGGCCGCACCGGGCGCAATAGGGACCGGAGAGCGCCGCGCCGCAGTTCTCGCACGCCCGGGTTCCGGCGTGTCGCGCCGCAGCCGGCTCGATCTCGAGCGTGCTGTCATCCAGCGCGCCGGGATCGGCGGTTGGATCCGCAGGGGAGCTCATGCGAGGGCGCTCGAAACCCCCGAGTCCTCAAGCTCCGAATGTGTCTGGGTGCCGAGTTCGTGAGGCGCGAAGTCATCGACGTGGATGAGATTCATGACCTTACGATCATACTCCCGCAGCTGCGCCGCTTCCTGTTCGGAGACGATGCCCGCGGCGAGCGCCTGCTCGATCTGCCCCGGCAGATCGAGCGCGATGACCCTGCCGGTCTTCACGCCCTCCACGCGGATGCGCTTCTCGATCGGCTCCATGCGCTCGCTGAGCTCGAGCGCCTCCTCGAGCAGGCCGAGTGGATTGCCGGGCTCGACCGTGCGGTAGATGTGCTGGCACAGCCGCTCGCGTGAATCGGACGGCCGGGTCGCGAGCTCGGCGAGCTGCCGGCCCAGCCGGTCGGAAGGTGCCGAGTAGTGCCGGCCGCGGGGAAACACCACCGCCCGCATGAGACCGGCGAGCGGCCGGTTGGGGAAGTTGCGCAGGAAGCCGTGCAGCTGCTCCTGGGCATGGTAGAGGAGGTTGCGGCAGGCCCACTCCACGATGGGAAGGTCCTCGGCCGGGTGGCCCTGGTTTTCGTGGTGCTTGAGCACCATCGAGGCGAGATACATGTCCGAGAGCACATCACCGAGGCGCGCCGAGAGGCTTTCCTTCTTCTTGAGGTATCCACCGAGTGTCAGCATGGCCACATCCACCGTGAAGGCGAACGAGGCGCTGAAGCGCACGATGTGCTGGTAGTAACGGGTCGTGGGTCCGTTGACTGGAGAGCGCGTGAAGCGCGCGTGGGTCAGCGCCATGATGAGCGAGCGCACGGCGTTGGAGATGGTGAAGCCGATGTGTCCGAACAACGCCCGGTCGAACTCGTCCACGCCGCGGCCGCGGTCCGGATTGCGTGCGGCGTTCATCTCGCGCAGCACGAAGGGATGGCAGCGCACCGCGCCCTGGCCGAAGATGATCAGGTTGCGCGTCAGGAGGTTGGCGCCTTCGACCGTGATGGTGATCGGCACCGCCTGCCAGGCGCGCGCCAGATAGTTCCGGGGTCCGAGGCAGATGCCCTTGCCGCCGTGGACATCCATGGCATCGTTGGCCACCTGGCGGCCCATTTCGGTGACGTGGTACTTCAGCATCGCCGAAGGCACCGAGGGTTTCTCCCCGCCGTCGATGGCGCCGGCGGTGACCGAGCGGGCCGCATCCATGGTGTAGGTGAGGCCCACCATGCGCGCGAGCACGGCTTCCACGCCTTCGAATCGACCCACCGGCATGTTGAATTGCCGCCGGATGCGGCTGTAGGCGCCGCTCGCCCACACGCCCGCCTTGGCGCCGCCTGTGGCGTTCGAAGGCAGCGAGATGCAGCGGCCGACCGAGAGCTGCTCGACCAGCATGCGCCAGCCGGCCCCCGCCATCCGTTGTCCGCCGATGATGAAGTCGAGCGGCACGAACACGTCCCGTCCCTGGATGGGGCCGTTCTGAAACGGGATGTTCACGGGAAAGTGGCGCCGCCCGACCGTGATTCCCGGTGTGTCGCGCGGAACGAGGGCGCAGGTGATGCCGACATCGGACTTGCCGCCGAGGAGTCCCTCCGGATCGAACAGCCGGAAGGCGAGTCCGATGACCGTGGCGATGGGCGCCAGCGTGATGTAGCGCTTGGAGAAGTTCAGCCTGATGCCGATGATCTCCTTCCCCTGCCACTGTCCGCGGCAGATGATGCCGGTGTCGGGGATGGCGGCGGCGTCCGAGCCCGCGCGCGGGCCGGTGAGGGCGAAGCAGGGCACTTCCTCGCCACGCGCCAGCCGGGGCAGGTAATGGTTCTTCTGCTCCTCCGTGCCGTAGTGGTTGAGCAGCTCCGCGGGTCCGAGTGAATTGGGCACCGCGACGGTGGAGGAGGCCGTGGTGCTGCGGCTGGAGAGCTTGGCGAGCACGCACGAGTGCGCATAAGCGGAGAACTCCAGTCCCCCGTAACGCTTGGGGATGATCATCGCGAAAAAGCCGCGCGACTTGAGGAATTCCCATGCGTGGGGCGGCAGATCCCCACGCTCGTGGGTGATGTTCCAGTCATCCAGGATGCGGCACAGCTCCTCGCATGGGCCATCGAGAAACGCCTGCTCCTCGGCCCTCAGCTGCGGCGGCCGGGCAGAGAGCAGCTTCGACCACGCAGGCGCGCCGGTGAACAGCTCCCCGTCCCACCATACCGTGCCCGCTTCCAACGCCTCGCGCTCGGTCTGTGACATCGCAGGCAGGAGTTTCCTGTAGGCCTTCATGAACGGGCGCGTGATGAGCGCCTTGCGCAGCGGCCGGACGTTGAGCAGCCACAGTCCCGCGAGCATGAGCCACAGAAACCCCTTCCAGGTCTGCGCCGCGGCGCCGGTGGCGCCGAAATAGCTGTACGCGGCAAGGAGGACCGTGAACGTGGCGGTGAAGGCGAGCAGGGACAACCGTCGGTAGGCGAGGTACAGCACCGCAGCGATGAAGATCAGCGTGATGATTCCGCCCGCCTGAGTCACGGCATAGGCGACGGCCGCAAGAATGACCAGCGACAGGACGACACCCAGCATGGAAGCTCCTTCGGGCCGTTTCGTGGGTGGCCACGGCTTTGGGGAACTATAGCGGTTTTCCCTCCATAGCGGGGCCCGCCCAGCCGCCATCGGCCCATCGCCAGCGCATGACCCCAGGGTCCGGTTTGACGGCCTCGAGGAACTCCCCGGCGCACTCGGGCTCCATGCGCCACATGATGTCCGCGGGCGGATATCTGAACGACATCGTCCGGGGTCCGTGGCGTCCTCACGTCATGATCGGCATCGCCGACACGCCGGCGGCGAGATGGAGGGCGAATCTCGCGGGCTCAGCGGTTTTCGCTGACTCGACCCGCTACAAGCCGATAGCCCTCTTCAGGGTCGTCATGCCCAGGTGGTCGAACGGCGTCTCCGCCGGCGGTAAGACCCCGGGCGACTGAACCGACCGTCCGGCCGCGCCCCGCCGATACTCCAGGGGCGCGGCCAGCACGGCCCAATCATCCCAGCAGCGCTTTGACGCCGTCGCGCTCTTCGTGCAGCTCCGCGAGTGAGGCGTCCATGCGCTTGCGGCTGAACTCGTCGATGGCGAGGCCTTGGACGATCTGGTATTCGCCGTTCTTCGTGGTGACCGGATAGGAGTAGATCACCCCTTCCGGGATGCCGTAGCTGCCATCGGAAGGCACCGCCATGCTGACCCAGTCACCCTCCGGCGTGCCGTGTACCCAGGTATGGATGTGATCGATGGCGGCCGAGGCGGCCGAGGCGGCCGAGGAGGCGCCCCGCGCCTTGATGATGGCCGCTCCGCGCTGCTGGACGACCGGTATGAAGGTCTGTTCCACCCATGCGGCATCGACGAGCGAGCGGGCCGGCCTGCCGCCGACCAGGGCGTGGTTGATGTCGGGGTACTGGGTGGAGGAGTGATTGCCCCAGATCGTCATGCGGCGCACGTCGCGCACGTGGCTGTCCGTCTTCTGCGCGAGCTGCGACAGCGCCCGGTTGTGGTCGAGCCGGGTCATGGCGGTGAAATTGCGCGGATTGAGGTCCTTCGCGTTGGCGCGGGCGATCAGCGAATTGGTGTTGGCGGGATTGCCCACGACCAACACCCTGACGTTGCGGTCGGCCGTCTCGTTGAGTGCCTTGCCCTGCGCAGAGAAGATCTGCGCATTGGCGAGCAGCAGGTCCTTGCGCTCCATGCCGGGGCCGCGCGGGCGTGCGCCCACGAGCAGCGCCACGTGACAGTCGCGGAACGCCACCTTCGCATCGTCGGTGGCCGTCACCTTGTTGAGACCCGGGAAGGCGCAGTCGGCGAGCTCCATCACCACGCCGTTGAGAGCCTGCAGCGCCGGCGTGATCTCCAGCAGATTGA
>DAHVQK010000148.1 GCA_027317845.1 Gammaproteobacteria bacterium | reverse complement strand
ATCCCCTCGAGACGGCCGCGCACGATGTGCAGGGCGTCCTCGGCGGCGTAGAGCAGCACCCGGCCCGCACGGGGAACGGAGTAACGGCGTAGGCACGCGGTGCCGGAGGCGACCGCCACCGCCAGATCGAGGGCGAGGAAGGATTTGCAGCACTTCGGCTCCCCGCCCACCAGGCCAACCGCCTGCTCCGACCACAGATCGGTGACGAGCCAACGCTGTGCCTCGGGGCGCAGCGGCAGCTGATGGGCCGGTTGTACGGGTAAGGTGCTGGGATCAGCGAGTGCGGTGCTCATCGCAGCTCCGTGATGGCCTGTTGGAGCACCTCGTCCGGCAGGTGGTTGAGGCGCTTGCCGGCGGCGATCTGCATCGCGGCGCGCAGGATGCGGGCCGCCTGCCGTGGCAGCCCCTGGGAGGCCTGCCGCAGCAACTCCAGGCCCGAGTCCGAGATCAGGGTGTGGGCGGAGCCTGCGGTCTTGAAGGCGTGCTGGATGAGAGCGACGAAGCGCTCGCGCTCGCAGATCGCCTGCAGGTGCAGCCGCACGTGCAGGCGCCCGGCGAGTGCGGCGTGCGGGGCGCGGTCCAAGGTGTGCGAGAGCTGCGGATGGCCGACGAGCCAGACGGTCATCAGGTCGCGGCTGTCGAAGGCGAAGTTCACGAACGAAGGGAAGTCGCGGAAGAACTCCTCGGGGAGGTTTTGCGCCTCATCGATGATCCACAAGGGCACTTTCTGCTTGTTGTCGGCGAGGTCGGTGATGCGGGCCTTGAGCTCGCGCCAGAGCCGGGCGCGACGGCTCGGCGGGTCGATCCCTAAGGCGATGGCCAACGAGCGATACAGGTCCAGCCGCCCGAAGTCGGTCTCCGAGAGGTAGACGACCTGGAAGCGATGGGGATTGACGCCCTGGAGAAGCGAACGCAGCGCCGCTGTTTTCCCGACGCCGGGCGCCCCCGTCAGCAGCCCCAGCCCAGGGGAGTCCAGCAGCCACTGGAAGCGCTCCTTCAGGAGCGTAAGCGCCCCGTCGTCCCACAGCTCGAGCGCTTCTTTGCCGAGGGGGGCATGGCGCAGGCCAAAGTGAGCGAGGTACATATTATTTTTCCTCCGAGGTCGGATCGTCGGCGATGGGCCGGTAATGCTCGAGGTAGGCCGTGTCGATGAGCGTCGGTCCCGAGCGAGTGACCGGTGCCGAGGGGCTCACCGGCTCAGCCTCGGGACCGCGGGGCTTGCGCCGTCGGCGATGGCGGTTGGCGAGCTTGTCCATGGGGGTTGCGGCGCCGAGGGAGGCGCCTTCTTTGTCCTCGACGCCGACGACGCTCCGGACGTGCGGATCGACGACGAGGTGGACCATCTTGCCGGCGAGCTCGTAGGGGACCTCGAAGAAGCGACCGCCGTAGGAGACGGTGCCGTCCCGGCGGACCAGCCGTTCGGTGCGATGACGGAAGATCTCATCGATCTTTGCCGCCAGGGACCCAAGCAGGCGGATGCGGCCGAGATCCTGTTGATACCGGGCGAGCGGAGTCAGGCCGCCGAGCCCGCCATGGGGGCTGCGATGGTAGAGCGAGTCGATCCATGCCCACAGCCGAGCGTTGAGCTCCTGCAACTCGAGCGGCGCGCTGCCAAGCTCGCTCAAGAGCTGATCCCGTAGGGTTTTGTGCCAGCGTTCCAACTTTCCCTTCCCCTCAGGATGATAGGGCCGGCAAAAAATCAGGCGGGTGCCGAGCCGCGCGCAGATCCCCTGGAGCGACACCGAGCGATAGGCCGCCCCATTGTCCACGACCAGTCTCTGTGGCAGCCCTCGTTTGAGCACCGCCTGCTTGAGCACGTTCTCGATCTCGAGCGCCGTCTCCGAGAGTGCGAACGCGCTGTGGGTGATGAGGCGCGAGGCATCGTCCATGAGCGAGACCAGGTAGGTCTTGCGCCACCGGCCCGCCACGAGCGCCCGCGGCCCGTGCAGCACATCGCCGTACCAGATCTCGTTGGCGCACTCGGCGGTGAAGCTGCGCCGCTCTTCGGGTACCGTCGCCGCGCCGCTCGGACGCGACAGGCCCTGCTGCTTGAGGAAGCGGTGGATCGCTGAGCGCGACAGCGCTCCGCGCGCCACCAGTCCCTCCTGCTCCAGCATCCAGCGCAGCACGCGGATCGAGCGGCGCGGATTGTCCCGCTTGGCGGCAAGGAGGCGCTCCTGGACCGTGGCCGAGAGCTTCGAGACCCCCTGGTCGCAACGCCCCTTCGGGACCAGACCATCGAGTCCCTGCCGGCGGTACTTCAGCAACCACTCCTGCAGGGTCTTCTCGGCGATGTGCCGCCGGCGAGAACCCGGGATGTCGTATTCCTTGGCGGCAAGCTCGCGCAGCAGCGCCTTCTGCTCCCCGCGGTCAAGCTTCGGCCGGCTGACCAGCGGCCCCAACACGCTCAGACGGAACAGGGCCATCGGATCGATCTCGTTCATACGCTTCTCCACGGCAACAACTGGAGGCGTATGCAACCCCAAACCCCTGCCTGATAGGCAGGGGCCAAAGCGTGTGGGGGGTGTATGAGAGGCGATCAGCCCTGTTTCAGGCTGCTCGCGATCCGAGGATTTACGGGACGATCAGTCCTCGATTATCGAGGTACGCCATCAGCTCGCGCAGCCCCTCCCGCGCGAGCGCCCGGCGCCAGAAGTCCGTCCAGTGCACCACCCGACCCCACTCGGGCTCGCGATCGAGCAAGCGGAAGCTGAAGAGCGCGTGGCGCGCTTCGAGCCACCGCCACCAACGCCGGATCGTGCGCTCAGAGGGGCCGAGGATGCACCCGACCGTATCCGCGCACTTGCGTAGCGACATGCCCGACAACAGGCACCCCAGTACCGCCATCTGCATACTCCACAGATACCAACGCCTCGGGGGCAGGCAACTCGGCACCCTCGAGCAACTCTTCCCGCATCCCCCCTTTCTCCTGCACACGTAGCGCGGGACCGGCACCGGATTCAAACGCCCGCCGTCCCGGTCGGCCTTGCGGTCATAGTGACCGTGGCACCACGGTCGTCCCAACCCGCATCTCGGGCACCCGGCCGGCCGATAATCCTCGGGCCTTCCGCTCAACCGATCCAGATGCTCTCGTAGTGAGGCCACGAGCGGTACTATCCGATGCATGAGTCCTGCCTTTCTTCGAGTTGATGGTCAGGGAGCCAGCCTTCGGTGTGCGGCCGGCGCCGAGAGGCGAACGGTCAGTTCGCGGCCAGCTTTTCCACCAGATACTGCTCATATTCCGGATCGAAGTGATCGGGGTTGGCGCGGATGAACTCGATCACCTTGCGGTAGCACTCTGCCGCTTGCTGCTGATCGCCGCGCGCCTCATACACGCTGGCGAGCCGCTCGTGCCCATCAGGCACCTGCGGGTACCGTTCCAGCAGCTCCCGCGCGGCCTGCTCGGCTTCATCCAGCTTGCCGGCCTCCAATAGGTCCAAGACCGCATTGGAGGCATTATCCAGCGCGCGAGCCTCCTCGAAGGCCTCAAGCTGCGCTTGCCGTGCCGCCTCCTGCCGCTCTCGCTCCGCGATGGACCGGGCCCGGTCCCGCGCAGACCGCTCGGCCCGGTCCCTTTCCCGGCAGCATTTTTTGTATTGCAGCCCGCTGCCGCAGGGGCACGGGGCGTTTCGGCCGACGGTCTTGGCACTCATAAGGTCGTGCACTTTACCCGACCCTACGCACTCACGGGGGCTGATGCGACCGGCAACCCGGCACGGCCGCCGACTGGCCGTGCTCGGCCGGCGCGGCTCGCACTGTCCCACGATGTCGCAGGCCGCGAACCGGCTCCCGAGCCAGGATCGTCTCGGACTGCCACGGGGAATGCTCGATCAAAGACCCCGGACGAGCACGGGAAATCCGAAGGCGTTACGCCTCAGATACCAGAGGACGAAACACCCCGACGCGGATTGCGAAGAATTCGCACGTGACGTCCTCGCCATCATCGGCGATGACCTCTG
>DAHVQK010000131.1 GCA_027317845.1 Gammaproteobacteria bacterium | reverse complement strand
GCACTCCCGGCGCCGTGGCTCAGGGCCTCCCTGCCCGGAGCGCGCCCGGGGGAATGGGAGCAACTGCTCCCCAAATCCCGGCAAAGCGAGTGCTACCTGCGTGGAACGTGCCAGCTCGCACAGGCCAATACCTGCTACTTCGTTGAATTTATTAGACTCTATTCCCCTGCCGGACCGGGGGATGTTCCACGCCTCGCCCGCTGCTGCCGCCGCCCTATGCCCTGCGACCCGCGAGTAAATTCCCCTGCCCACCCGCGAGTAAATCCCCCTGTCTGTATCCCGAGATTATATACTTGACAAACCTTAGTACCTAGGGCAGCATATGGATCAAGGAGATATCCATGACCGCCCTTACCGCCCCGCAGTTCCAGAACGAAGATAAAGCCCGCGAGCACCTTGAGGCCATTCGCTGGCCCAATGGCCCGGTCTGCCCGCATTGCGGCAGCCAGCGCCACTATAAGCTCCAGGGGAAGGCGCATCGTCCGGGGCTGCTGAAGTGCGCCGACTGCAAGAAGCAGTACAGCGTGACCGTAGGGACCGTCTTCGAGCGCTCCAAGATCCCGCTCACCAAGTGGCTCATGGCCACCTACCTGATGTGCTCCAGCAAGAAGGGCTTCAGCGCACATCAGCTGCACCGCGCCCTCGGCGTCACGTACAAGACCGCTTGGTTCATGGCTCACCGCATCCGTGAGGCCATGCGCGATACGTCCTCGGAGCAGATCGGCGGCGAAGGCACCAGCGACATCGTAGAGGCCGATGAGACCTACTTCGGCAAGACCGAAGGCCGTGGCAGTGGCAGCCATGCCTCTCAGAAGCAAAAGGTCGTGGCACTCGTCGAGCGTAAGGGGCGCGTGCGCACCTTCCATGTTCCAGTGGTCAATCAGGAAACCCTGAAGCCGATCTTGACCGGACAGATCGCCGCCAGCGCGCGCCTCATGACGGACACCGCCAGTTTCTACAAGGAAATCGGCTCAGACTTTGTCTCTCACGAAACCGTCAATCACAGCATTGGCGAGTACACGCGCGGGGATGTGACCACCAATACCGTCGAAGGGTTCTTCGGAATCCTCAAGCGCGGCATTGGCGGCATCTACCAGCACGTCAGCAAGGAACATCTGAACCGCTACGTCTCAGAGTTCAGCTTCCGCTACAACAATCGCACCGCCCTAGACATCAACGACCGTCAGCGCACCATCAATGCGCTGGCCGGTATCGAAGGCAAGCGTCTAACGTACCGCAGGCTTGACTGCGCCGAAACAGATTGCGCTTGAGGCCTTGGTCAAGACAATCAAAGAGGAAATCATAGAAATCTGCTACATGAGTTGGATTAACGGCACTGATTGAGGTCGGCAGGAGGGCGCCGCGATGACCACAACAATTCCTGTTTCATTCAACTGCAAGACTTGCGGCGAAAGGCTTACATGGCCTGACGATACCGTCGATACCACTGAGATTTTTTGCAAGAAGTGCGGCAAGCGCTTCGGAACTTATGCGGATCTCAGGAACACAGCCCTTGACGCCGTGAGAAGCAAAGCCGAATCCATCATGAAGGACGCTTTTAAGCGTCGCTAAGTCAATTTCTATTGTGTCGGCCACAGCATCGTCCTCTCACGGGGAAATACTGCCATGGAAACCAAAGACATAACACAAGAAGAATCTTTCCTCTTGATTGGGAAAATTATGCTCGCCCCTAATGTGGCGGACTTCAACATGTTTGTTGTATTTACCGTGCTAAGCGGCGCTCAGCCTCCGATAAGCCGAGCCATCTATTATTCACTGGACGCAATTTCCGCCAAGGAGAAAATCACCCGAAAAGTAGCGCAAGCTCAAAAGCTTGATGCCCAGAAAATGGAGTGTGTTGAACAAATCATCTCGGAAGCACGAAAGGCTAACAATCAAAGAAATGAATTTGCGCATTCGATTGTGGCCAATGATAACGAAACGGGCGTTTTGCGAATGACTAGGTTCAAGATGGCCGATTGGGAAGCGGGGACCGAAAAACTCACTCGCGAATATCTGCTAGAGAAATTGCGTTTGGCACAAGCTGCTTCAGACGCCACATTTTTTACACTGATTCGCCTATTTGAACTTTTTCAAGGAGGGCCTTTATCAGAAAGCGCAGCGAATACAATGGCTCCCCAAGCGGAAGCCCGTAGTCGAAATGATCAGGAGCCACCTCCCGCAAGGCACGATCAAACGCCCGGATCGCTTCCTTAGAAACCTCGACTGGCGTACCGTCTCCTAATGTGTAAATCTGCGGACCCACGATCTAAACTCCACTCATGAAACCCGAACAGCCCAAACAACCAAACCCTGAGGACGTGCTGCGCAAAATGCTCAGCACTCCACCGGAACCGCACAAACAGCCTGCCAAGCCCGCGCCCAGGAAAGACGCCAAAGCCGCTTCACACAAGTAGGCGTAAACTCTGCTCGCCAATAACAACGCCGAAGGAGAGGGGAAATGGCGAAGCTAGGCACGTTGACCTTGAAGGGCGCTTCCGGAACGAAATACGAGTTCGATGTCCATAGTGCGGACGCCAACTGGAAAGACGGCATTGCGTGCGTCTATTACGTCTCGCGTAGAACAGTGAGCCAAGACGGAACCGGCTCCCATGACCGCATTTACGTTGGCGAAACCGACAATTTGAAAGAGCGCCACTCAAGTCACCACAGGCAAAAGTGCTTTGAGCAAAATGGCTATAACTGCATTTCGATCTTTAGAGAGTCGAATGCTGAGGCGCGCCGTCGAATTGAGCGCGATCTGATTGATAGCCTCGATCCGCCTTGCAACCGAGAGTAGGTCGCCGCATTTCGATGCTTGGTTTCTGCGCGGGAGGCAAAATCTGGCCCCTCTCAATCAGTCCCTCGTAGAAATCCAGAAGGCGGTCGGTTACGTAGGCATCAAGCTGTTCTTGAGTAAGCGTAGACACAATCTTTGCCTTAACGGTTTGTCACGTATATAATCTGGCTGTATCCCCAGACCCCGACCTATTCCGCCTGCCCGGCGTAGAATTTCCACATGAGCGCCGAAAATACTTCCCTCCCGCGCCTGCGAATCTTTACCGAAGAACAGATCTCCACTGCCAAACGGCAGCCGAGCGCGATCAGCGCAATGCTTGAAGAAAGGCGGCGCGAGGCCATTCGTCGGATGAGTCCCGCAGAGCGAGCCCAAATGTTCCGGACACACAATGAGTTGATGGCGCTGGCGTTCGCGGTCGGCGAACGGCTGCGGCGAGAACGCAAGTGAGAACGAGCTGGCGTCTGTTGACGCGGCGTTCATCGCTCAGTGCCTGATCGGCTCGACCCTAGTTCATCATTGTCGCATGAGCGTCTGACCCCAGCGATCCGGATCAGTTCGACGAATCCAGAAGGACCTCAAACTCGATGCCCGCACGTCGAAGATCCGGCAACACATCCGCTGGCATTCCCGTGATCGTGACACGACCATCGGGTTGGGATGCGACAATGAACGCGTACTTGGCGCCCGGGCTATGCTCCGGCTGCTTGTTCAGCCAATCCAGCGCGCAGTCTGCCGCCTGGTGCATGCATGTCTCGTTTTCGACGAGGATGGTGACAGCATCAACCCCCATGGCTTGATCCTCCTGATTGTCAGCCCCGAGTGTACTACCGCGCGTCGCGCCCGCAGTGCGCGCCGCTAGACGCACCGCCCGTCGCCACGCGACCCGCGACCAATTTCCCCTGGATGCATCGCCAGTACCCGCCGACAATTTCCTCTGGATGGTTGTGCACCCGCGAGTAAATTCCCCTGCCTCTATATCCAGGACCCGCGACCTATTCCCCCCGCCCCGCGGTAGGATGCCCTCCATGGTCACGCACCCAGAACTCGACCAACGAAGCCTCGAACTGCACCAACTCGTTGCGGAAAAAATCCGCGCCGAGCCCATTCGCTTCGATCGCGCTCGCGCGACGCTGGCTCGATTCCGCCGGATTGTCGATATTCGAAGCCAGCCCTATATGATCGAGTGGGAGCGAGTTTTCGAGCAAGGAATAGAAGCGGCACTCGCGCTCGCAACGGAGGATTCCGAGCGAGCGACCGCACTCCGGCAATCATCGCCATTTGCCGGCGTGTTGACCGACGAAGAGCGTGCCGAGTTTTTCCGGAAATGGTTCGCAGAGCACGGACGCCAGAGAGCGCAGGATTGACCTCGGCGGCCGATCGCCCAGGACGGCCCTGAGCATGACGACGAGGAGCCCGAGCCGGTATTTATATCGCGACCGCGGGAGTTACAATTAATTGATGACTCCGGCTCAATGGAAAAGCAAGTACGCTTGGCTCGTGTCGTCGAACCGCGCGGCGGATGACTCGGTCTATTTGCGCGCGGCGCTCCTCGATCCGCACCTCGATATCCTGTTGGACGCGCTCGAAGCGTTTGGTCTCGACCGCTTCTACCGGGAGTGGGACGCGGTGCACGAGACAGAGCGCGGCGAGAAAGTGAGGAAATACCTGGAGAGCATGCTGCGTCATTTCGCTGAAGGGGTGCTCGCTGGTTTTTCAGCCGGCGAGATTTCGCGGTACCGGGCCATGCAGATCCTGGGACTGGAGTGTTTCGAACGCGCGATGCCACTCCTGCAAGAGATCATCGACGCCGAGACCGCGCAGCAGGATCGCGCAGGCGTCGCGATCGAGCCCCAGGCCGGCCCGGAACCTGATGATGACGAGCCCCACAAGGGCCACAGCCGGTGATATCCAGGTAGCTATCCACGTAGCTACCCGGATATCCATAGGAAGACCGATGACGGCAAAATCTGCGTTCCCTTCAAGACAACCCGGACGAACTTCGTCAAGCATTCCGCCGCTGCCTAATAGGTTTCTCACGAATCAACATCGGATCGCGCTCTCATGAGAAGTGGTGATATCCCGTTCAAATTTGACGTGACCGACCTGCTGGCGCGGGCACGCCGATTGGCTAATAACCACTTGGGCGATGTAAATATCACTCTCCCATTCTTGAGCATTGGTGTCAGTCCGGCGAGCCGCGAGCAGAAGATCGCATGCGAACTCGTTATCTGGCTAAAGGACCGGCGCGTACTGTCCGCTTGGGAGTGCTGCGACGACTGCATCGATAAGTCCCTGGCATCCTTGCGCGAGATTCGAAAGACTCTTGTTGAGAAGCAAATTCAACTCACCGAATTGCAAGATGGACCGCTCTATCTGCTACTAGACGCAATGGCGACAGGAATTCGTCAGTTCATGACGTTCGAGGAACTACTAAATCGCGACGCAGGCGCGCCGCCCCATCCGCGCTTTCCAGACTTTCATCGACCTCCTGACACGCGGCAGACCTATTTCGACGCGCTGGAGGTCCTACGCGGACACTTGAGCCGGTGCCTGGCACAGATTGCGGCGATCGCCGGCATGCCAGTACCCACCCAGGGCCTGATTGCCAACTATCAAGGCCCATGGCTACTCGAAGCGTACCAGGAGCCAGCGGAGACGGACTCCTAAGCACCGCATCAGGAGCGGTGACGCCATGCCAAACATGTTGCCATCGATCGAAGAATCGCTGACCGACCTCGACAATGTCCTCGAAGCGCTGGACGACAGCCCCATTGGCGAAGCCATCCCGTTTGTGGACCGCGCAATCAAGATCTGGCGCGCAGTAGGTAAGTTCCGGGATGCGATGCTGGCCAGAAAGCTCCTGTCCTTCATTACCGATCCCAGCCTACAAACCGACGACGCACGTACGCGAATGCGTGAGCGCGCCGGGTCAGCGGAAGGAAGGAAAGTTGGCGAGATTCTCTTTCTTGTGCTCGAACGACTGAATGATTTTCAAAAGCCGGCATGGCTCGCAAAGGCTTATGCAGCTTATCTGGCCAACGAGATCAGTGCGAGTGACTTTCGTCGCATAGCATCTGCTATTGACATTGCTTTCAGTGACGAT
>DAHVQK010000129.1 GCA_027317845.1 Gammaproteobacteria bacterium | reverse complement strand
CCGCGGAGGGCGGCAGGACCGAGCAGCGCGAGGGGGATTCCCCCGCGGAGCGGACCTCGAGCGTGAGCCCGATTGGCGCGGGCCGATCTCACCTCCAGGCCCCCGGACAACGTGTTGATCGCATGCTCTCCCCATTCTGAGGATCTTTTTGGACGACAAGATTGTCCAGTATCGTGCGCCACTTCAGGTCCGTGGCGCGAGCAGGGCAATTTCGCATAATCCAGGGATTTCAGACGATGATACCCTCAAACAAACTGTCATGTCGGGCGGCCTTGTTCTGACGCTCGACGCTGTCCGTGTGCGGCGACCTGTATCAGCATGATCAGTGGAGTGCCGGGTTTACGGGAGACTTCAATGAGCCGCATGATACGTATGCCGGCCTGATTTGGCGGGCGTTGCCTGCTGCCGGTGGCGAGCGCACTGGCGGCTCCAACGGTGTCCCCTGTGCCAGCGGTTCTCGCCCACGTGTCTCCTGGAAACGGCAAGCCCTCACGTTGGCTCTCGGATCAGTGAAGCCGGGTCGGGGGGCGAGGCATGGGGACGCACAGCAGCGCGGATCGCCTGTGCTCCTCAGGCGCCGGCATCGCGCCGGAACCTCCGGAGCCAGTTGACGGGTCGATGCAGAGCCATTCACTGATACCCCGCACTGGCCCACGAGGGCCTCACCCTGGATGATCCGCGTCCGGTGTCGGGCTCGAGGCGGGCAGGTGGTGCTCGAACCAGCCGCTGGCGAGAGTGGCGACGCGCTCGAGCGCTCCCGGTTCGACAAACAGGTGTGTCGCGCCCGGCACGACCTCCAGTTCCGCCGCACACCCGAGCTGTGCGAGCGCGGCGTGGTTCAGTGCGAGGACGTGTGGATCATGGCCTCCAACGATGAGCAGGGTCGGGGCGCGTACCGCCACCAGCGCGGTGCCGGCGAGATCCGGCCGCCCGCCTCGTGAGACGACCGCTCTGACTTGCGGCAGTCGCGCGGCCGCGGCGAGCGCGGCGGCCGCCCCGGTGCTCGCGCCGAAGTAGCCGATCGACAGATCCTTCAGATCCGCCTGACGCACCGCCCAGCCTGTCGCGGCGACCAGCCGTTCCGTGAGGAGTGCAATATCGAATCGCAGCTGCGCGGTCATCGCGTCGATCTCCTCCTCCTGTGCCGTGAGCAGATCGAACAGGAGGGTTGCGAGTCCATGGGCGGACAGTCGCTGTGCAACGTGGGTATTGCGGGGACTGAGTCGGCCGCTGCCGTGGACGAACAGAACCAGTCCGCACGGCGAGCGGGGAATGCGCAAAATGCCTTCGAGCCGCGTTGCGCGCGCTTCGATCGAGATCGCACGGGCCACCATCGGGTTCATCGTCGCCACCCCGATACGCCTGTGATGGAGCATATCCTGAAGAGGAAACCGCGAGCCAGTCACTGCGATTTCTACGCAAGGGCGGATCGGCATCGCGATCCCATCATCGGGTAGAGGCAGCGACGCACACCATCATGAGCGCGTGCCGGGAACATTTCATCCGTGAGGCCGGTTTCGGAGTGGGGGCGTGCGGTGACCCGTCTCACCCTGCTTGGGGTGTTCATCGGCGTGGCGGCGCTCATCGCGATGGATTTTGGAGTCCGAAACCTGAGTCAGATCGCCCGCGCCCGCAGGGCTCCTCGCGCATCAGGGCTCATCTGCTGGCCGCCGTGGCAATGCGGAGGGAGATCCGGCTGCTCGCCCATGTGGGGATCCTCTGGACGGCCCTGGGATTTGCCCTGATCTGGGTGCGTTCAGCCGGGCGTTCCTCGGCTCACGCGGAGCGTGCCCGACCCCCGGAGCCCCTACGGTGGAGGTATCGAGCCGGGATCGCTTGCGAAGCGTGGGACGAGCCGTTCGGCCGCCCCGATCTGCCCGAACTTCATGCGCAGGCGCGCGAGGGCCATGGCGCGGACCATGGCCGGGAAGCGCAATCCGCGCACGAACGCCGCCCGCATCAATGCATAGCCTACCTCGGGGTTCGCCGGCGCGCCGCGCCCGTCTGACAGGGTGGTTCCCATGTTGTACATGGCCGCGGGGAGGCCGGCGCGTGCGGCGCGCCACCACCAGGCTTGCGCGGCGCGGGGGTCTGACGGCACACCCCAGCCGCGGTCGTACAGCGACCCGAGCAGGTTTTGCGCATCGGGTTGGCCGCGGTCCGCGGCCAACAGGGCCCAATGGGCGGCCAGCGCCTCATCGCCGACGTCGTGCTCATATCGGGCGAGCCATGCCTGCGCGTTGGCACGACCCTGTTGCGCGGCAGTGCGCAATTGCGCCAACGCGCCGCGATCACCCTGCCGGGCCTGGCGCGCCAGTTGCCGGTCCTCGAGGGCGGTCGCGGTGCGATGAAAGAGGGGGATGATGCCGGTGGCGCGAGAGTCGCGCCGTCCGTGCGGCAGGGCTCCCGCCCGGACGGCTGCCGCATCCGCATCGAGCACTCCATAGCCGTAATGGGCGTTCCAGCCCGGCACGTCGCCTTGCGGGATGGCGGTCCGCTCGAGCAGGCCGATCATCCCCCCGGCGGGAACGTGCGCCGAGAGCAGCAGCGCTGCCACACCCGCCGCCGCGGGTGCAGCGGCCGAATCGCCGGAAAACGGCGCATACCGCTCCTCACCCACACCGGCCATCACGACCGGCATGCCGTCGGGAACCACGAAGGCCGGCTGCCGGTAGCAACGCGGTGCCGGGAGGCGGGTCCATCGGGCGCCGGTATGCAGGTACTGCATGCACTGCGGGCCGGAGTTGGCGAAGGGCTCGTAGAGGTAGCGCTCGTGCCAGCCGGTGTTCGGATCGACCGCGGCGACCGAGATGAGTTGGGGCGCGGCGGCGGAATTGCCCGCGCCGCCTCCGGTCCAGTATTCCAGAGGGAGCGGTGTGACACTTTCGCCACTGAGTGCGATGGCGACGAGCTTGAGGCGCAAATCCACCGGCGATCGGCCCGAGGGCAGCAACACTAGGATTCCCAGTGAGCTCACATCGCGTGGCGGATGGGATTCCGAGAGGCTCAGCACGGGACAGCGGCCGTGTACGGAGCGCAGAATCTCATCCGAGCCATCGACCAGGGCCAGCGTCACATCGGGATTGGAAGTCGAGCACCGCGGCGGGCCGTTCGGGTCGGCGTTGGTGCCGAGCACGACGTCCACCGCGGTCCCCGGAGGCGCCGTCAACCGCTCGTAGGGATCCCCCGGCCTGCCCATCGAGGCGCCAAAGTCCTGCGCCTCGTAGCGGATGTCGTGCAGCATCATGGCAGTCGGGGTCCAGCGCCCCTCGTAATAACCGCCGCCGTTGTTGCCGGCGCCGGTGAAGAACAGCACGTCGGGGTGCTCGCGCGACAGCGCGGCGTAGCCGATCTCCTTGTCGTCGGGGAACGCGTACACGGGCTGCGGGTTGGTGTCGTCGACCAAGATGTCGGCGTGAAACTGTCTCACCAGGTCGCGCGCGCAGCTGACCGTGCGCGCGGGTGAACCTCCGGGGCAGAAAGCGAGCTGAGCCCTCGGGGCGATCCGGTGGAGGATCTGCAGCATCCAGTCGCCCTCATCGCCATGCGAGGCATCCCCCCCATAGAAAGTGACCGAAGGCAGGATGCGCTGACGGGCCAGGGTCGCGTAGAACGAGGTGCCGTTCGAGATCACACCCACGCGGACCCCCTGTCCGCGGTCTCCGGAGTGCAGCAGTCGGTGGGTATGCAGCAGCACATCAAAAGTGGGAGCCGTCACCGGCGGGGCACCGGCGCGGGCGATGCCGGCGGCCAGCGCGATGCAGGCGATCAGGCGCAGGCGGGCGGGGATCATGCAGTGTGGGTTTCCATGTTGCCGGTGTCTCGGCGCACCTTCCCGTCTCGTGTGATGCACCACATCACAGGACCGTCGCTTGTGTCAAGCAGGCACCTGTGACGCCTTTCAAGCTCCCTGGAGCGCCCCGGGACGCAGGTGACCCCGCCGGCGCCCTGTCCACGTGCCGCCGCACGGGGGTCTGTCAGGTCCTTGGGCGGTGCTCGAGGGCCTCTGCGGCAGGTCCTTCGCGGTCAGACCCGGCCGCAGCGCCGAGTTCAACACCGCCAACACCGAAGCGGTCACGATGTCCGGCTGTATGCCCACCCCGAAACGGCTGCGGGCCCCGGCCCGGGCGGCCTCGACGCTCGCCATGGCCGAAGCGCCCGTCCTCCGCAGAGTGGCCTACCGAGCTAGCGCGCCCCGCAGCGGCGCGAACCTCGCGCCGGCGTGGCTCAGACCCGCCTCCCGTAGTAAAGCGCCGATACATGCGTGGCTTCCCCGAAGAACAACCAACGCTCGATCAGGAGCCCGAGCGCCGCGCAGGCGAACGCGAGCAGCGTGCTCGCGCGAGGTGCCACGGCAAGACTCGCCATGCCCTCGAGCAGGAGGGGCAGCGCAAATCCGATGCCGAGGGCGAGGCGGCGCAACCTTGCGGCATGCCGCCGGGCGATGGTGAAGCCCATCTGGCGCAGGATGAAGTTCTCGCTGAAATGTGGCGCATCGAGCGCTCTGGCCTTGCCGTTCGGCATTCCGATGGCGGCGGCCAGGGTGGCGAGCGGCGCCTGTTGGTCGATGTGCCGCCAGTAGGCGCGCTTGGCGACAAAGGCCACCGCCGCCATCCCGGCCGCAACGCTCGCCATGGCGCCGGGCGCCCCGAGCACCACCGTGCGCAGCGCCGCAAAGAGAACGGCGCCGGAGAAAAGGGCATAAAGGAGATAGTCCGGTGCCGTGTGAGCGTTGTGCCACTGGCGGACCGGCTTCAGGCTGGCGTAGATCATGGCTGTGCAATAAACCGTGCCGAGCGAGCCGATGAGCGTTGTCGCGCCGAGCAACCGCACCCAGAGGCTCTGCCCGTCCCTCCAGAATGCGACGCCGAAGGCGATCGCTACCGGGTATATCAGCACCGCTGCAACCCCCTCGCGGGAGAGCCACGAGGATTGCCACTGAGTGAACGCGCGCCACGCGCGCTCCTTGCGCTCGAGATGGAATACCGAGGCGGCGAGGCCGAAAGAAGCGAAGATCAGCGACACGGTGATGCCGGCAGCGAGCAGTACCCGCGCCGCGGGCGGCAAGAGCCCGAGGGTCGCATACGCTCCGAGCCAGGCGAGGAGCCCAAAGCCGAACCCGGTCGCGGTGGTGAGCAGCAGAATCGAAGTCGCGGGTCTCACCGGCTGAGCGCCTTGTCGAGGAGTTTCAGCAGCGCCGCGCCGAGTCCCTTCCCGTCCGGGGAAGGCGCGGGCGCCGGGGCGCTGGGGATCGTCGCCCGGCGCGGCGGCAGATACTTGTTGGTCGGGCGATAGCCGAGGTCGGAGAGCAGATCGAGCCCGCCGCGCGCCTCGAGCAGCTTCGAGACCTCGCTCTCGGGATCGGCGAGATCGCCGAAATGGCGCGCCCGTGCGGGACAGGTCGCGACGCAGGCCGGTTCGCGCTCGGCTGGGGGGAGATTCTCGTCATGGATACGGTCGATGCACAGCGTGCATTTGCGCATGACGCCCGCCTTCTCATCGAGCTCGCGCGCTCCGTAGGGACAAGCCCAGGCGCAGAGCTGACAGCCGATGCACTTGTCGGTGTCGACCAGGACGATGCCGTCCTCGACCCGCTTGTAGGAAGCGCCGGTCGGGCACACCGTGACGCACAGCGCGTCTTCGCAGTGCAGGCAGGAGCGGGGGAGGTTGACGGTGCGCGAGCATCCACCTTCCTCGGTCTCGTAGGAGTGGATCCGGTTGAACCACACTCCATCGGGCTGCGCACCGTACTGGTCGTAGTCCGGGAGGATCCCGGCCTCGCCGCCGGTGTTCCACTCCTTGCAGTTCACCGCGCAGGCGTGGCAGCCGACACAGGTGTCGAGGTCGATCACCAGGCCGAACTTCTTCGCCCCAGGCGCTCGTTCGGGGAGCATCGTCATCGGGTGTCCTCCGGGGCTGTCCGGATGCGCAAGGGATTCGCGTCCCAGCGGGGTGAGGTCTCTTCGGGACCTGGCGTGGCGCAGCGCTCGAGGGACACGGTCAGATCGAACCAGGCGGCCTGGCCGGTGATCGGATCCGAATTGGAGTGCGGCGCGTCATCACCTTGTTTCGGCAGGTACTCCGAGATGATGTGATTGAGGAGGAAGCCGCGGCCGAACTCCGGCGCATCGTGCTTCAGCGCCCAGGCGCCGGTGCGCTTGCCGATCGCGTTCCACGTCCACACGGTGTCGCGGTTCACGCCACGCATGGTACGGACCTGGCATCGCAGGCTGCCGTTGCGCGAACGGACCCAGACCCAGTCCTCGTCTGCGACCCCAAGCTCGGCGGCGAGGTCCTGATGCACGTAGAGGCGGTTCTCGGAGAGGATCTGGCGCAGCCAGGTGTTGTGCGAGCCCCAGGAGTGATACATCGCCATGGGCCGCTGGGTGATGGCGTGCAGCGGAAAGCGTGCGCGGTCGCTCAGCGCTTCCTCGAGCGGCACGTACCAGATGGGCAGCGGATCGAAATAGCGGATGATGCGCTCGCGCAGACGCTCGGGGGGGCGTGTCGGCGAGTGCCCCTCGGCGGCCAGACGGAACCGTTGCAGCGTCTCGACATACAACTGCAGGACGATCTGGTCGTCATCGTCGATGAGGCCCATCGTCCTGGCGCCGGTGAGATAGGCGCGGTTTGCATGCTTGAAGTACCGCTGTTCGTGCGGCAGCTCGTACCTCCAGAAACCGCCATTCTCGATGTAGCGCTCGAGCTGTCGTGGATTCGGCTCGCCCTTGCCTCTGGCAAGACCGTCCTCGCCGCGAAAGCCCGCGAGCGGACCGACGCCGTGCTTGCGCTCGTGGCGGACCATGTAATCTGCGTACGAGGAATAAAGCGGCCGGCCCTGCTCATCCGCAAAGTCCGCGAGCTCGAGCCGGCCGGCGAGGTCGATCAACACGTCCTGGAACGGCCGTACGTCGCGGTCCGGCTTCAATACTGGCACACGGATCGCATCCCCCGGGCCGTGCGCTGAACCAATGGGCCTGTCGAGGAGCGAGATGCAGTCGTGGCGCTCCAGATACGTGGTGTCCGGCAACACCAGGTCCGCGTATGCGACGGTCTCGGAGGCGAAGGCGTCCGCGACGATGACGAAGGGAATGCGGTAATTGCCGTGCTCATCGCACTCGGTCAGCATCCGCGTGGTCTCACCCGGATTCATCGCGGAATTCCACGCCATGTTGGACATGAACAGGAACAGCGTGTCGATTTTCTCCGGGCCTGATTCGTAGGCGCGCGCGATCGCCATGTGCATCAGGCCGTGGATGGCGAGCGGGGCGTCCCAGGAGAACGCCCGGTCGAGCCGCAGCGGCTCACCCGCCTCATCGACCAGAAGATCCTCCGGTCCGCGCGGGCAGCCAAGCGGTGGCGCATCGAGCGCCCCGCCGGGCACGCGCGGCCGGCCCGGCGCGCTGGCGCAGGGAATAGGCTTCGGATAGGGCGACTTGTAGCGCCAGGAGCCCGGGGTGTCGATCGCGCCGAGCAGCATCTGCAGCACGTGTACCGCCCTGCAGGTGTGAAAGCCGTTCGAATGCGCGGACACGCCGCGCATCGCGTGCATTGCGACCGGCCGACCGGTCATGGTCGCGTGCTCTCGGCCCGCCGTATCCGTCCAAGGTTGTTCGAGCACCACCGGCTGATTGAAGGCGACCTCGGCAATCTCCGCTGCGATGCGCCGGATGGTGGCGGCATCGATGCCGCAGCGGGCGGCGATGGCCTCGGGGGAGTACTGCGCATCACCATAGCGCTCGGCGAGCAGCGCGAAGGCGGGTCGGGCGTATCGTCCGTCGGGCAGCATGACGCGGCCGGATAACGCCGGGTCGGTTCCGACGGTCTGTGCGGCGAGCAGGGCGCGGGAAGCGCGATCGAAGCACACCTCCCGCCCGGCCGCATCGCGGGCGATCAGGCCATGATCGGGCGCTCCGGGGGCATCGATCACCAGGTGATGGGCGTTGGTGTAGCGGATGAGGAATTCGGTGTCGATCCGGCCCGCCTCGAGCAGGCAGTGAATCAGCGCAAGCACGAGCAGTCCGTCGGTGCCCGGGGTGATGGCGAGAAATTCGTCCGCGATCGCCGAGTAGCCGGTGCGCACGGGGTTGATGGAGATGATCTTCGCGCCGCGCGCCTTGAGCGTGCCAAGACCGAGCTTGATCGGGTTGGAGTCGTGGTCCTCGGCGACTCCGAAGAGCAGAAAGAGTTTTGCGTGTTCCCAGTCGGGCTCCCCGAACTCCCAGAATGCGCCGCCAACGGAATACAGACCCGCGGCCGCCATGTTCACCGAGCAGAACCCGCCGTGTGCGGCGAAGTTGACCGTGCCGAACATGCGGGCAAAGTGCCCGGTGAGCGACTGCGACTGATCGCGCCCGGTATAGAAGGCGAGGCGGCTGGGGTCGCTCGCGCGGATCGCGGCGAGGCGATCCGTTGCAATGCCCATCGCCTCATCCCAGGAGATGGCCTCGAACGAGCCGCAGCCACGCGGACCGATGCGCCTCAAGGGCGTGGAGAGTCGGGCGGGGGAGATGGCCGTCATGATGCCGGCGGAGCCCTTGGCGCAGAGCACGCCGCGGTTGATGGGATGCTCGCGGTTGCCCTCGATGTATCGGAGCTTCCCGTCTTCCAGATGCACCTTGATGCCACAACGACAGGCGCACATGTAGCACGTGGTCCGCGCCACGGTTCGCTCCGGCCGTGGCTGCCCCGACGATGCCGCCATTGATGAGTCTCTGGGTGGTCCTATGATGAAAAGGTATCATGGGTGAGATGGAGATATGTATCCAATGCAAATAAGGTAGAGATTGCATATACTTTATCTATATGAATCTCCACCATCTCGCGGTCTTCCTCTCCATCGCCGAGACCGGAAGCCTGACCGCCTCGGCCGGGAAGCTGCACATTTCCCAGCCGGCGCTCTCGCGTGAGTTGAAGGCGTTCGAGAGCCGGCTCGGGGTCACCCTTTTCGAGCGCCATGCGAAGGGCATGCGTCTCACCCAGGCGGGTGAGGTGCTGCGCCGCTACGCGGAGCGGCTGTTTGAGCTCGAGAGGGCGGCCGAGGCAGCGATGGGAGATGTCGTCGGAGCCCAGCGCGGGCGACTGTCGATCGGCGCGAGTAACACCATCGGGACCTATGTGCTGCCGCGTGTGCTCGCGGCTTTCCGGCGAGAGCGTCCCCAGGTACAGGTGACGCTCTTCATCGGCAACACCGAGCAGGTGTCCCAGGGTGTCGGGGACATGCGTTTCATGTTGGGATTCATCGAGGGGCCGCTGCACGTGAAGGGGCTGCACACGGAGACTTTCCAGCGCGATGAGATCGTTCCGGTGGTCTGTCCCGAGCATCCGCTATTTCGCAGGCGCCCGCTCTCGGTCGGAGATCTCTCCGGAGAGCCGTTGCTCATGCGCGAGCACGGCTCGGGGACTCGGGAGCTGGTCGCCGAGACGCTGCGCCGGCATCAAATCCTCGAGGGCGGAACCATGGAGTTCGGAAGCGCGGAGGCGCTGAAGCGCGCGGCGGTGCACGGCGGCGGGATCGCCTGGCTGCCGCGCATCAGCATGGTGAATGAGCTTCACGAGGGGACCCTG
Organism: Gammaproteobacteria bacterium; assembly: GCA_027317845.1. Classification (GTDB taxonomy): domain Bacteria; phylum Pseudomonadota; class Gammaproteobacteria; order Steroidobacterales; family Steroidobacteraceae; genus 13-2-20CM-66-19. The sequence continues at coordinate 7,664 of DAHVQK010000129.1, read as the reverse complement.
CGCGAGTTGCCACTCAAGCAGCTGAAGATCGTTCGTCCGCTCATGGTCTTGAGCCGCGAGCGCGCGCCGCTCGAGCCGGTGGCGGAGGTCTTTCTGCAACTGCTGCGCCAGAGCGCCGAGCCCGCCTAGCGCGGCCGAGGACCCACAGGCCGGGGGCGCGCCCCATCGAGCAGTCGCTCGAGTGGCCGGCGGACCGCATCGTGTGCGGCACACACGGTCGGCGGAGCATCCGGCGGCTCCTCCTCGGCGACGACTGCGAATACGTTCCGCGGCATACACCGGTTCCGCTGCGGCCGGTGAGCGCCAGCTAGCGTGAGAGCTCAAGCGTGGCACGGCTCATCGCTCCGTCCGGCGCTTTTGTCGCCAACGGTGCACGGCCACCGCGGCCCAGATGCCTTCCACGATCCCAAACGGCCACGCCCCCTGCAGAAAGCCGTAGATCGAGCCGAGCACGCACGCGCCGGCGAAAGCCAGCACGTAGGTCGGCCGACGCTCCTCGAGCGCGTAGAACACCAGCATCGCACTGACGGCGAAGAGGCCGAAGAGCGTGAGCTTATTCACCTTGGGGCGGGTCTCGCGGACGGTGGCAGGGGTGTTTGGTTTCATCGAGGCACTCGGCGCCTTCGAGCTGCACCGTCGCGTGGGTGATGGCATGACGCTCGCGCAATCGGCCGAGGATGCCCTCCAGGACTCCTTGTCGATCGGCTTGCGCATCGACCGTGGCGTGCAGCGTCACGACGGGTGCGTCACCAGTCAGCGACCAGACGTGAAGGTGATGCACGTCGCACACGCCCGGGACCTGGGCCAGGTCGCGCGAGATCCCGTCGGCATCGAGCGCCGCTGGGGCGCCCTGCAGCAGCACGTGCCCGGCTTCACGCGTGAGCTGCCAGCCTGAGCGCAGAATGAGCAGCGCCACGAAGATCGACAGCAGCGGATCGGCTGCCCGCCAGTGGAGCTCGAGGATGAGGAGGGCCGCGCCCGCGGCGGCCATCGAGCCCAACAGGTCGCTGAGGATATGGATCCGCGCGCCGCGCTCGTTGAGCGAGCTCGCACCCGAGAGCGCGAGGAACGCGGCAAAATTCGCCGCGCCGCCCACCAGCGCGATCTTGAGCATCAGCGTGCCGTCGACCGCGGGCGGGGCGATCAGGCGGAGGATCGCCCCTGCCATCACCCAGGCCGTCAGCGCCAGCAGGATGAGCCCGTTGCTGTAGGCCGCCAGAGTCTGGTAACGGCTCGAGCCGTAGGTATGGCGCGCATCCGCCGGTCTGCGGCTGGCGCGTACGGCGACGACGGCGAGCAGCAGCGAACCACAGTCCGCCAGCATGTGGGCCGCTTCCGCAAGCAGCGCGAGCGAATTGGAAAGCCATCCGCCCCAGGCCTCGACCGCCGTGAAGACGAGCAGGATGGCGAGGCTCAAGAGCAACCGGCGCTCGCTGGCATCATGGACGTGGCCGTGGGCGTGATCGTGCCCATGGCCATGTTCATGTCCGGCGTGATCCGAGTGCTCAGGCCTCATGGGGGTGGTATCGCTTCGCGCGCGCACGCCGATCAACCCGCCGGGATCTTGTCCCGCGTCTTCGTGTCGACATTCCGCGCATCGTGACGCTCGTGCGGCCGCTCGGAGGGCTCACCGTCGATGCGGTCGACCCTGAGCCCTCGCCGCCGCCGCCCGAGCAGCGCCGGAATCCTGGAGTTGGGATTGCGCGCAACGAAGCCGCCGCCGAACTGATCGCCATCGGACATCCGGATGAGCCCCGCGTCGTACTCGGCGCCGCTGTGCCCGGGCGCGAGGAGTTCTTCCGGCAGGATCGTGACTTTGACGCCATTCGGCGTGCCGAGGGGGGACAGCTGCAGCGGGTGCGGTCCGACCGGGAGCGTCTTCTCGCGCGTGGCGCCGGCAATCGGGCGATTGATGCTCGCGAACTGTCCGCCGTTTGGCGTGTTCCAGGTCCACCCCTTCGGTAGCGCGTACTCGGCTGCGGCCATCATCAACCTCCGGGTTTCGGGCGGGAGCGGCGTCGGGCTGCTCGCGGCGCGTGTGCGGGAGACGATATAGGCGTCGGGGTGTTCGGATCAATAGCGCGCAAGTGGCGTCTCGCGCTCTTGGGGGGCGCCTGTCGGAGGGCTCGCGCGCGCGCGATCTGCTCGAGCCCGAGACTGGCGCGATGCGCCTGCTCGCGCAGTTTTCTGCGGATGAGCCACGGGCCGATGACCGGTGGCACCCAGAAGGACGGCACCGCTTCGATCCTGACGTTCAGACAACTTGAGGGGCTTCCCGAGGGGCACGGCGCGACCCTCCAGAGGCCGCGTCCCTGCCTGAAATCACTCCCTTGCGGCACGAGCTCGGAGCGCACCACGCCGCCATCCCCGGTGGGGCTGGCCGTCATGATCTGCTCCTGATGCATCCTCTTGCAGAAAAAGAGCACACAGGCATGGATCGTCATGAAAAGGCGCACCCGGTCCGGCTCCCGGGTCGCTTCAGTGCGCAGGGCGCGCACATCGGGCTCGTAGCGCGGCAGCGCCGCGTAGTCCTTGAGCGCCTGGAATACCGCCGCCGGCGGCGCATCGAGGGTGATGCGCATTCGGATCAGAAAGTGCGCACCCGAGCGGCGTATGCGCACGCTCACGACACGGGCGGCATGGGCCTGCGGCAACAGGCACATGAGCGCCAACGCCGGCCAGGCGCGTGGGCTCATGTCCGGGCACCGCGGCGCCGGGTGCGAGGGTGGGAGGCGGGGGAACGCGCGCGTGGCGCCGTGTCCGCCGCCTTGCCGGTCGAGGGATCGCCGACGGTCTGCTCGATGAGGCGGGCGCCGTTTTGCAGCAGGAAGCTCCAGAACGCCGCCGCGATCGGCGGCAGGACCTTCTCGCGCAGGCGATTCACGTACCAATCGCGCACGATCGGCAGCCCCGTGACATCGAGGATCGCGAGGCGGCCGGCTTCGAACTCCAGGCCGATGGTGTGGGAGGAGATGAACGAGAGGCCCATCCCGGCCATCACGGCCTGCTTGATGGTCTCGTTGCTGCTGACTTCCATCGAGGTGCGTACGGGCACGCCGCGCTCGCGGAACACATGCTCCATGGAGACGCGCGTGCCGGAGCCTTCCTCGCGGATGATGAAACTCTCGCTGGCGAGCGCCTCGAGCGGGATGCGGCGCCGTGCGGCGAGCGGATGATGCGGGGAAGCGATGATGACGAAGGGGTGGCGGGCGAAGGACTCCGAGGCGGTCGCGAGCTCGCGCGGCGGGCGCCCCATGATGACGAGATCGGACTCGTTGTCACCGAGCATCCGCACCACCTCGCCGCGATTTCCAATCGCGAACTTGATGGTGACCTCGGGGTACTCGCGCGTGAAGGCCGAGAGCAGCGCGGGGGCGAAATACTTGGCGGTGCTCACCGCCGCGAGTTTCAGCACCCCGCGCTTCAGGCCCTGCATTGCCGCGAGCGCCTCGCCGGCCTCGCGCAGAAGCTCGGTGACCTGGGTCGCATAGCGCAGCAGCTCCGCGCCCGCCGGCGCGAGACGGATCCTGCGACCGATCTGCTCGATGAGCGGCATGCCGGCCTCCTGCTCGAGGAGCTTCATCTGCTGCGAGACGGCTGGCTGCGTCAGGTGCAGCTCCCGCGCGGCGCGCGTGAAGGATTGATGGCGGGCCACGGCGGCGAATACCCGCATCTGGCGTAGCGTGACGTTGCGCATGACATGCATAAGAAAAGCTTATCAAGAGGACAAGAATATCTAACTGGACCTAATGAAAAGCAAGCCTCACGCTCCGTAGCGTGTCCTTGCACGAGAGAGTGAGCCGCCATGAGTGCAGTCATCGAAGGGGCAAAGCGAATGAAGACCGGCGCCGAGCGCTACCGCGCCGGAGTGCTGAAGTACGCGCAGATGGGCTATTGGCAACCCGACTATGCACCCGCGCCGACCGATGTGCTGGCGGTGTTCCGCATCTCGCCCCAGGAGGGCGTGGAGCCGGAGGAGGCCGCGGCGGCGGTGGCGGGGGAGTCCTCCACCGCCACCTGGACGGTGGTCTGGACGGACCGGCTCACCGCGTGTGATCGCTATCGGGCGAAGGCGTACCGCGTCGATCCCGTGCCCGGCTCCCCGGGGCAGTTTTTCGCCTACATCGCCTACGATCTCGATCTCTTCGAGCCCGGCTCGGTCGCCAACCTGACCGCTTCGGTGATCGGCAACATGTTCGGCTTCAAGCCCCTGAAGGCCCTGAGGCTCGAGGACATGCGCTTCCCGACCGCGTACGTGAAGACCTTCGCCGGCCCCCCCACCGGGATCGTGGTCGAGCGGGAGCGGCTCGACAAGTTCGGCCGGCCGCTGCTCGGGGCGACGGTCAAACCGAAGTTGGGGCTCTCGGGCAAGAACTACGGGCGAGTGGTCTACGAGGCCTTGAAAGGGGGGCTCGATTTCTCCAAGGACGATGAGAACATCAACTCCCAGCCCTTCATGCACTGGCGCGACCGCTTCCTCTACTGCATGGAGGCGGTGAATCGCGCCCAGGCGGGCACCGGGGAGGTCAAGGGCCACTACCTCAACGTCACCGCGGCGACGATGGAGGACATGTACGAGCGCGCGGAGTTCGCCAAGGAGCTCGGCTCGGTCATCATCATGATCGACCTGGTGATCGGCTACACGGCGATCCAGTCGATGTCGCGCTGGGCGCGCCGCAACGACATGATCCTGCACCTGCACCGGGCGGGCCACTCCACCTACACGCGCCAGAAGACCCACGGAGTCTCCTTCCGCGTCATCTCCAAATGGATGCGCCTCGCCGGAGTCGATCACCTGCACGCCGGCACGGTGGTGGGCAAGCTCGAAGGGGATCCGAACTCCGTGCAGGGCTTCTACAACGTGCTGCGCGAGGGACACAATCCGATGGACCTCGCGCGCGGCATCTTCTTCGAGCAGGACTGGGCCGGACTTCATGGGGTGATGCCGGTCGCCTCCGGAGGCATCCACGCGGGGCAGATGCACCAGCTGCTGCATTACCTGGGCGAGGACACCGTGCTGCAGTTCGGCGGCGGCACCATCGGGCATCCCATGGGAATCGCCGCCGGCGCGGCGGCGAACCGCGTCGCGCTCGAGGCGATGGTGCTCGCGCGCAACGAGGGACGGGACATCTGGACCGAAGGTCCGCAGATCCTCGCCGATGCCGCGCGCCACTGCTCGCCCCTCAAGGCGGCGCTCGATACCTGGGGCGAGGTGACCTTCAACTACGCGAGCACCGACACGCCGGACTTCGTGCCCACCCCCTCGGTCGCCTGATCGCACCGCAACACGCGAGACATGTCCATGAGAATCACCCAAGGCGCCTTTTCATTCCTGCCGGATCTCACCGATGCGCAGATCCTGAAGCAGATCGAGTACGGCCTCGCCAATGGCTGGGCGATCTCGGTCGAGTACACAGACGATCCGCATCCGCGCAACACGTACTGGGAGATGTTTGGCATCCCCATGTTCGACATCAGGGATGCCGCCGGCGTGATGTCCGAAGTCAATGCCTGCCGCAGGACCTTTCCCAGCCACTACATCAAGGTGAATGCGTTCGATTCGGCCCGCGGGCGGGAGTCGGTGCGGTTGTCGTTCATCGTCAACCGGCCCGCCGAGGAGCCCGGATATGCGCTCGTGCGCCAGGAAGGGCCGGGGCGCACCATCCACTACACGACCCGAGCGTACGCGACGGAGCGTCCCGAGGGAGCTCGCTATTGAGGAGGTCCCATGAACGCAGTCGACGCACAACCGCGGAGCGCGGCCGGCGAGGAGCGTGCGCTTGATCTGGAGGCCCTCTACCGCGACTCACATGTCGGGGAGGTGATCGAGCGGCTCGATCGTGAGCTGGTGGGGCTCGCGCCCGTCAAGGGCCGCATCCGCGACATCGCCGCACTTCTGCTCATCGACAAGCTCCGGCACGCCGTGGGCTTGAGCTCCGGCGCGCCGGCGCTGCACATGTCCTTCACCGGCAATCCGGGCACGGGCAAGACCACCGTGGCGGTGCGCATGGCCGAGATCCTGCACCGCCTGGGCTACGTGCGCAAAGGCCATCTCGTGGCCGTCACGCGCGATGACCTGGTGGGGCAGTACATCGGCCACACCGCCCCGAAGACACGCGAGGTGCTCAAGCGCGCCATGGGCGGGGTGCTGTTCATCGATGAGGCCTACTACCTGTATCGTCCGGAGAACGAACGGGACTATGGGCAGGAGGCGATCGAGATTCTGCTGCAGGTGATGGAGAACCAGCGCGATGATCTGGTGGTGATCCTCGCAGGCTACAAGGACCGGATGGAGACCTTCTTTCGCAGCAATCCGGGCATGTCTTCCCGGATCGCGCACCACATCGATTTTCCGGACTACACGCCCGGGGAGCTCATCACCATCGCGCACCTGATGCTGAAGCAGATGCAGTATCGATTGAGTCCCGAGGCCGATGCGGCGTTGCGCGAGTACATCGGGAAGCGCCGGGCGCTGCCGCATTTCGCCAACGCCCGCTCGATCCGCAATGCGCTCGATCGGTCGCGCCTGCGCCAGGCGAGTCGCCTCTTCGAGCGTCGCGGCGGGTCCATCGAGCGGCAGGACCTCGAGACGCTCGAAGCCGCCGACATCCGCGCGAGCCGTGTGTTCCTGCAGCCACCCGGGGGGGAGGGGCCGTCATGACCCACGATACGTTCAATACGACACCCATCACGCGGTTCCTCATCGAGGAGCAGCGGCGGCTCAATGGGGACAGTACCAGCCGCCGCGGCGGATGCACCGCGTTGATCCACGACGTCCGTCTCGCGTGCAAGCGCATCGCGGCGCTCATCGGCAAGGGCGCTCTCGCCGCCGCCCTCGGCGATGCCGGCTCGATGAACGTGCAGGGCGAAGTGCAGAAGAAGCTCGATGTCCTGGCAAACGAGATCTTCGTGCATACCAACGAGTGGGGCGGAACCGTCGCCGGCATGGTCTGCGAGGAGCTGGATGAGCCGTATGCCATCCCCGAGCAGTATCCGCGTGGACCGTATCTGCTGCTCTTCGATCCGCTCGACGGCTCATCGAACATCGACGTCAACGTCTCCGTCGGCAGCGTCTTCTCCGTCCTGCGCTGCCGGGAGGGTGTGACACATCCCACGGCGGCGGACTTCCTCCAGCCCGGCAGCGCCCAGGTGTGCGCCGGATACGCGATCTACGGTCCGGCGACCATGTTCGTGCTCTCGACCGGCAGCGGCGTCAACGGTTTCACGCTGAATCGGGAGATCGGGGAGTTCTCGCTGACGCATCCGAATCTGCGCATCCCCGAGACCACCTCCGAGTTCGCCATCAACGCCTCGAACTCGCGGTACTGGGAGCCGGCGATCCGCCGCTATGTCAATGAATGCCTCGCCGGCCAGAGCGGGCCGCGGGGCCGGGATTTCAACATGAGATGGATCGCCTCCCTGGTCGCCGAGACCCACCGCATCCTCATGCGCGGTGGGGTGTTCATGTATCCGCGCGACCGCAGGGATCCCGCCCAGCCGGGCCGGCTGCGCCTGCTCTACGAGGCGAACCCGATCGGCTATCTCATCGAGCAGGCCGGCGGCCGGGCGAGCACCGGCCACGGGCCGATCCTCGAGGTGCGGCCCGAGAACGTGCATCAGCGTGTGAGCTTTGTGTTCGGGGCGAGATCGGAGGTCGAGCGCAT
>DAHVQK010000110.1 GCA_027317845.1 Gammaproteobacteria bacterium | reverse complement strand
GCCCGGGCCGGTGGAATCTACCGGCCCGGGAGTACAATGGCGGACGGGAGGATGCGCATGAGCACTGAGCCTCTCAATATCTGCGTCCTGGGCGGAACGGGTTTCGTCGGCACTGCGCTCGTGAGCCGGCTGACGCAGGATGGCCACTGGGTCAGAGTGCCGACGCGCAATCGCACGCATGGCGAGGCGCTGCGCGTGCTGCCCACCGTCGAGTTGGTCGAGGCCAACATACACGACCCGGGCACGCTGGGCCGACTCCTCACCGGCATGGACGTGGCGGTCAACCTGGTCGGCATTCTCAACGAGCACGGCCGCTCCACGTTCCAGGCGGCGCATGCGGCGCTGGCGGGAAAGCTGGTCGCGGCCCTCAAGGCCGCGCGTGTCCGCCGGCTCCTGCAGATGAGCTCACTCGGGGCCTCGGCGCAGGGGCCGAGCCGCTATCTTCGCTCGAAGGGTGAGGCCGAAGCGCACCTCCGTGCGGCCACACACCTCGATTTCACCCTGTTCCGTCCCTCGGTCATATTCGGCCCCGGCGATTCCCTCACCAACCGGTTCGCCGCGCTGCTGCGCCTCTCGGGCGGTGTGCTGCCCCTCGCCCGCGCCCACACGCGTTTCGCGCCAGTGTACGTGGGGGATGTGGCCGAGGCCGTCGCACGTGCGCTCGGCGAGCGCAGGAGCTGCGGCCAGACCTATGAGCTCGGGGGGCCGGAGGTGATGACACTGGAGGATATCGTGCGCCTGACGGCTCGGGTGGCGAGGCTCCCATGCCACATCCTCAGGCTCCCGGACACGCTCGGCCGGCTGCAGGCGGCCGTGCTCGGGCTGCTGCCCGGCAAGCCGCTCACACTCGATAACTTCCGCTCCCTCACCGTCGACAGCGTTTGCGGCGTGGACGGCTTTGCCCGCCTCGGGCTGGCCCCCCGCCGGATGATGGAGGTCCTGCCCGGTTATCTGCCGCTGCCGGAAAGGCTCACGCTTTCCTCCACCTGAAACGGTACCGGCCCCAATCGCGCGACTCGCCGGCTGTGCGCCAGGCGCGCAGCCGATGACCCCACCGGTTGGCCGGGCGGGCTCGCCACCCTTCTCATCCCGGAACCGCCCTCAAGCGAGCGCCTTGATCGCCGCGAGACGCTTCTCGCGCAGCCGCTCGCCGATCGCCGGGCCCTTGAGCCCCTGGCGCTCATCCGGCGACAAGGTGACCGCCGCGGCGGCGGTGCGGACGTGGCGCAGGTATCCGGCCTGCGGGTAGGGCTGCGCTTCGAGTCCGGCACGTCCGCGGGCATCGGCCTCGCAGGCCGCAAGCAGCTCTTCGAACCGCTCGGGCCTCCTGAAGGCATCCGTCGTCTCGAGCAGCTTCAATACCGTGTCGGGCCGCAGCTCCCGGGCCCGGTGCACCCGCGTGTGGTTGCGTGCCGTGAGCAGCGCCAGGTCGCGGTATTCGTTCGGCACCTTCAACCGCGCACACAACGCCTCGATGGCGGGTACTCCGCCGTCCTCGTGCCCATGATGGCTCGGCCAGCGCTCGGGCGCGGTGAGGGCCTTGCCGAGATCATGGGTGAGCACCGCGAATCGCGCGGACGCCGGGAGGCAGGCCCCTGCGGCCCAGCGCAGCGCCAGCATGATGTGCGCGCCGGTATCGACCTCCGGGTGCCACTGCGACGGCTGCGGAACGCCAAAGAGCGCATCGACTTCGGGGTAGATGACCCGCAGCGCCCCGCACTCGCGCAAGGTCTCGAAGAACACCTCGGGGTGGGATTCCCCGAGTGCGCGTTCGGTCTCCTGCCAGACTCTCTCCGGCACCAACGCCGACAGCTCCCCGGACTCGGTCATGCGGCGCATGAGCCCGAGGGTCTCCTCCGCCACGCGAAATCCCAGCGCCGCGTATCGCGCCGCGAAGCGCGCCACCCGCAGCACCCGCACCGGGTCTTCGACGAAAGCCTCCGACACGTGGCGCAGCAGCCGGGCCTCGAGATCCCGCTGTCCCCCGTAAGGGTCGATGATCTCCCCCGAGCCGCTCTCGGCCATGGCGTTCACCGTCAGGTCGCGGCGCCGCAGGTCCTCCTCCAGCGTGACGTCCGGGGAGCATTGCGTGGCGAATCCCCGGTAGCCCGGAGCCACCTTTCGCTCCAGGCGCGCGAGCGCGTACTCCTCGCGGGTCTTCGGATGGAGAAACACGGGGAACTCCCTTCCCACGGGCACATAGCCCTGACGCTCGAGGTCTTCGGGGCGCGCCCCAACCACCACCCAATCACGCTCCTTGACCGGCCGCCCGAGCAACCGATCCCGCACCGCACCACCGACCAAGTACACTTCCATCCGCAAATGGTAACCCAGGCGGCGCCCACCCCCCGGAATGCTCCTGCCACTCAGCGCTCTGGCGCCGGATTGCGCGCTGCGCGGCTGGCGCTCGCGGCGGCGGCTCTCACGGGGCTCGCCGGCTGCGCCAGCACAATGTACCTGCTGCAAGCGGTAAGCGGCGAATGGCACGTCATTCACGGACGCAGACCCATCGTCGATGTGATCGATGACCCCGGGACCTCGGAACCGTTGATCCGGGAGCTGAGCGCTGTCCGGGAGGCGCGCCGCTTCGCCTCGCAACGACTCGGGCTACCCAACAATGACAGCTACCGTACCTACGTGAACATCGGCCGCCGCTACGTGGTCTGGAACGTGGTTGCGGCACCGCAGTTTTCCGTCAAACCCAGACAGTGGTGCTTTCCAATCGCCGGCTGCGTGGCCTATCGCGGCTACTTCAACGAAAAGCGTGCCAGGCGGTTCGCCCAGGAGTTGAGGCGCCGCGGGTACGATGTCGCAGTCGAGGGCGTGCCGGCCTATTCAACCCTCGGGAAGCTTCCCGATCCGGTGATGAGCACCATGGTGCGTTACGGCAGCGATGAGCTCGTGGCAATGATATTCCACGAGCTCGCGCACCAGCTATTGTACGTCGAGGGCGACTCCCGGTTCGACGAAGCCTTCGCCATGACCGTGGAGAACGAGGGGATGAAGCGTTGGCTCGCTTATCGCCACGAGCCGCAGCGTTTCGCGCAATTCGAGCGAGAGAGCGAGGCCGACCGTCGCTTCGCAGGCTTGCTGCGGCGCACGCGCGGGCGGCTCGCAAGGGTATATGCCTCAGGCATTGCACACGGGCGGATGTTGCGGGAGAAACAGGCCGTCTTCTCACGTCTCGCGCAGCGAATCCACGCCCTGGAGCACCATCTTGGCCTCCGCTCACCCCTCTACGACCGCTGGATCGCGGAGGGTCTGAACAACGCCGACCTGGCCTCGGTGGGGACCTATTACGACTGCCTGCCGGGATTCGAGCGTCTGCTCGATCGGGACGGCGGGAACCTGCCACGCTTCTACGCCGCCGCACGCCGCCTGGCGAAAGAGCCCGAGGAGGAGCGGGACCGGCGGTTGTGCCGCGGCAATCGCATTACAGCGACCCACGCAGATCCTGCAGCGCAAAGCCCGAGAGCGGCGCATCGAGCTCCCGCGTCAGCGCCATCGCCTTGAATGCCTCACCCATCTCACCGGGCAGCAACAGGCGGCGTGCCTCACCAGCAAGACGCGCATGCCGCACCGGGTCGGTCTCCTCGCCCACGGACCGCTCGATCCCCGTGCCCAGCAGAAAAGCCGCCTGGGTCGCAAAACCGCTGACATCGAGTCCGCACGACAACGCCGCCTCGGCGACACGAGTGAAGTCGACCCACGCCGTGATGTCCTGTACGCCGGGATTGACGTAGGGAATATCGTGAACGCGCTGTTTGAAGTGACAGCGCAACGTTCCGCTGACACGTTGCGGATGGTAATACTGCGCGCGCGGCAGGCCGTAATCGAACAGCAGCATGAGGCCACGCTCCAGGCATTCGCCCACGCCGGTGAGCCACGGCGCCACACGCAGACAGACCTCCGAGACATACCCTCGGGGCAGCGGCCCGGGCAAATCGCTCATCAGCGAGGCGCAGGC
>DAHVQK010000105.1 GCA_027317845.1 Gammaproteobacteria bacterium | reverse complement strand
CTTAGCGCCGTATTTTGAGCGGCCCTGTTTGCGCTCGCCAACGCCGGCGCAATCAAGGGTGCCGCGGACGGTGTGGTAACGCACACCCGGCAGATCCTTGACGCGGCCGCCGCGGATCAGCACCACCGAGTGCTCCTGCAGATTGTGGCCTTCGCCGCCGATGTAGCTGGTGACCTCGTAGCCGTTCGTCAGGCGTACGCGGCAGACCTTCCGCAGCGCGGAATTCGGCTTCTTCGGCGTGGTGGTGTACACGCGCGTGCAGACGCCGCGCTTCTGGGGAGAGGCCCCCAGGGCGGGCACCTTCGTTTTTTCTGCCTTCGTCCGGCGTGGTTGCCGGATGAGCTGACCCGTGGTCGCCATGCTGTCTCCAAGATCCTGCGTTCGGGCGTGGATCGCACCCCCTGAACTCTCAAAGGTTGCGCCCGCGCGGTGAGCGTCCGGACGAAAACCGGGCCGCCTGCGCCTGCGCACCCCTTTATTAGCGCGCTCGCGAAGATTTGGCCCGGTGTCGGTGTGTCGCGGTTTCCGGGGGCGGCATGCAGTGGGCCGACCCGAGAAAGGCCGGCGATTCTAGGGAGGGGGGCGAAGAGTGTCAACCGTGGCGAGTCACGGCTTGCACTCCTCGCCACCTTTTGGGCTGGCAAGCGTATCCGCCACGCGGGTATCTGGAACCCCCTCCCACCGTCAAGGCTCGTGCCTGGTGGCGGGCCGATCAGCCTTGCCCTGGGCTTGGTGGTGGGGGGGCCGGGGTACGGGGAGCGCCAGCCGACTGGCTCCGGTCACGGGACTCCGCCGAGCCGGTCAAAGGGCGTCCCAGGCGTGCAGCGACGATGATCAGCGCCCCAGAAGCTTGTTGTCCCTGTCCGTCTGCCACATCCCCACGGTGATGGTGATTCCCACCGGGAGCGTGGCGAGTTCACGTTCACGATGCCGTGTCGATGCCTCCACGCCACGGGGCTGGCGCTGGATCTCAGGCGAGGGGTCGTGGGCGCTATCAGAGGGCATTGGCGGCAATTCGACGTCCGTCTCGATCACGGCCCTCACCGAGATGTTGAGAGGCGAGGGATGGGACAACCCGGCTGACTGGCGGGAGGACGCATCATGAGCGAATCCAACGGCACACGAACGCGTCCCGAGAGCGCTTCGATGAGGCGTTGGGACGGGTATTGCCGGCGCCCGAGGTCCCTCAAGCCTTGCGCACCCATCTGAATACCACGCAGGCCCGGCATGCCGGGACCGATCTGGCGGCAATGCGCGCGTACCTGGAGAGCGCACGACGGCAACAGAGCGAGGCGCCGAGAGCGGACCACGTGCGCGTACGGCGCAGCACTCTGGGCACGCTCATCGGTGCGGCCTTCGCGGCCGGCGCCGCGACCACGATCGCGATGCCGTGGCCGCGCACAGATCTCGGCGACCACACGGCGGGTGCGATCACTCGGGGAGGGCCGCGCCGGGATTGGGTATGACATTCCTCAATCTGGCGAGGACCCTGTTGTGCCGCTGCGCCGAGATCGGCTGCGCGCGCGGCGGGGGCTCCCCGCCGCAGGGACACTGCCCCGGTGCGGTGCGCCCGCCATGACGTATCATGCGCGGCGTGCGTTTCCTCGTGATGCGAAACCCGCCATGCCCGGACTCGACCCGTCCCTGAACCGCGCCTCCCCGCTCCGGCCCTCAGGGCACTGGCTCGGCGCGCCCCCCCTGCTGTGGCTTCTGGGATTGGCCCTGTGGGTGCTGGTGCGCTGGTCAGGTTTGCCGCCGATGATGCCGGTGCATTGGGGGCTCACCGGATATCCGGATTACTGGGTGCGTCGCACTCCATCGGCGGTCGCCACGCTCATCGGAATCATGGGCGCGATCTGCCTCGCCTTTCTCGCGCTCGCCTGGCTCCTGGTGCGCCAGCCACCGCAAATGGGGTTGCCGCAGACCACTGCAGCCGAGAAGACGCTGCGCCGCCAGACGGCACTGCTCATCGTGGCGAGCGCATGGTTCGTGGCCTTCGAGCCGGCGTTCGCCTTGTTGCCCCTGCCCTACGGCGCGTTCCGAATCTGGATGGTCCTGTTCGCCGCCACACTGCTCACCGGGACCTGCCTGCTCATCCGGTCCGGCGTGCGATTGCGACGCCATCGCGCCTGATCGCCCCCGGGCAAGTCTGATCCTGACAGTCCCGTTGCGGTCGCGGGTTCGACGCCGAGTCTGCGCCCGAGCGTCCGCGCGCCGATTGCGATCACAGATTCGATCACAGGGGGATTCAGATCACAGATCGCGATCTCGGCAATATGTTAATGTTAGACTGGTGCATCGGTAGCGGGCCGCTGCGCCGCCCGGGCGGCTCGCCTCGAATCGCCGGGTCTCCCTTGACCCGCAGGTCGACCGCGAGAATCCAAAAAATGAACAGACGAGGTTTCGGGCTGTCGGTCCTCAAGCAGACCGCCGTGCTGCTGGCTGCCTTCCTGGCCTTCCTCTCTCCCGCCTACGCCGCCCGCTATCACTACGTCTGTCACCATTACGCGCATCACCGCCGCGTCTGCCATCGCTACCTCGTCCATCGCTATATCCATCACCCGGTCTATCGCCGGGTCGACCTGAGCCACCCGTATGTGCGCTCGAGCGAGGCGCTGGTCATCGACGTGCACGGCCGTCGGGTGCTGTACGCCAAGCGGGCCGACGGCGTGACGCCCATGGCATCGATCACGAAGCTGATGACCACCTTGGTCGTGGCCGAGGCGCACCAGCCGCTCGGGGAGTACCTGACCGTCACGCGGGCGGACATGATGCCCTACTCGCATCTGCCGCTCGGCGCTCGGCTGACGCGGGCGCAGTTCTTCCATCTGGCATTGATGTCCTCGGAGAATCGCGCCGCACACGTGCTGGCCCGCAACTACCCGGGCGGGGTGGCCGCCATCGTGCGCGCCATGAATGCCAAGGCCCGAGCGCTCGGCATGATGCACACCCATTACGTGGAGCCGACGGGGCTGTCCCCTGGTGACGTGTCGACTCCCGATGACCTCGCGAGGCTGGTCCTGGCCGCCTCGCACAACGCCATCCTGCGCCGTTACTCCACCAGCCCGGGATACGCGATCCGGGTCGGCCGGTGGCGCCTGCCCTACTATCCCACCGACCCCCTGGTCAGAAATCGGCTCTGGCGCATCGTCGTGCAGAAGACCGGCTTCACCGATCCAGCCGGCCACTGTCTGGTGATGGACACCTGGATCGATCACCGCGACATCGTCATGGTGCTCATGCATTCCTGGGGCCGCTACACCGGGTTTGCCGATGCCCAGCGCGTGCGGCAGTGGCTCACGGCCCGCTTCCAGGAGCGCCGTACCGAGCAGACCGCCTCCAACCGGTCGCGCGACTGGAGCACGGTGGCCAGCCGGTAGCCCGGCATGGGCGCTCCCGGGCCTCTCGAGCGATTCGCCCGGGCCCAGGCGCCTGTCCTGAGCCAGGTGAGCGCGGAGCTGCGCGCCGGACGCAAACAGACGCACTGGATGTGGTTCGTGTTCCCCCAGCTTCGGGGCCTTGGCCGCAGTCCGACCGCGGAGCTCTACGCCATCACCTCGCTCGAGGAAGCGCAGGCATACCTCGCCGATCCGGTCCTCGGCCCGCGACTGCGGGAGTGCACCCAGCTCGTCAACGCGATCGAGGGGCGCGCCATCGGGGAGATCTTCGGCTTCCCGGATGATCTGAAGTTCCGCTCCTGCATGACGCTGTTCGCCCGGGCGGCGGCCTCGGGATCCGCCTCGGCGGGTCCCGATGTCTTCCACGCTGCGCTCGAGAAGTACTTCGGGGACGAAGAGGACCCGCGGACACTCGAGCTGCTCCGGCAGCCGTAGGCGCTGCCGGCAGCCCTCAGTCCGCCGCGGGCAGTCGCGGTGACCAACAATGTCGTGCCCCGCGGGGCGCACACGGACCCGCTCTGCCGGGGATCCCGTCCGATCGCGCCATCGCCGAGACGCGTCACTCCCGAGCGAGTGGTCGGCACGTGTGGAATTTTCCTCTGTCGCTCCCGGCCCGAGGTGTCGAGGTTGTCCCCGGGACTGGTCACGGCTCACCGGCGCCGCATCGATCTGCCACAGCCGACCCGGATCGAGCGGCGCCCCCCCCCCGGGCCTCGTGCAGCGCACCACGCACGAGCTGGGACGGATAATGCTCGCCGACGGTGAACGCTCGGCGCGTGCGTAACAGCCTTCGTGTCAGTTGCCCGCGGGCGCGGCCACGGGCTCCAGACGGATCGCGCGCAGACTGGGGCGGGAGAGACACGCCAGCGCGATGGCGCTGAACAGCGCGCCCGAGCCCGCGAGCAGCCCGGTCAGCGAGAGGGTGTTCAAGAGCACCCCCGCCAGAGCGGCCGCGAGGGGTGCCACGCCCAGGAAGGCGAACATCGCGAGACTCATGGTCCGGCCCATGAGCGAGTGCGGCGCCCGGCGCTGCAGCCAGGTCAGCATGGAGATCTGCAGAGTGCCCTGCAACACCCCCACCATGACCAGGATCGCCGCGCCCACGGCGAGGGAATGCACCACACTCAAGGAGGCGACCGCCAGGCCGATGAGCGTGTCGGCGGTGAGCAGCATGACGCCCAGGCGACCGCTGGTCCTGCGCGTCACCGATCCCGACACCGCGCTGCCGAGGAGCATGCCGGCGCCGTTGGCGGTCATCAGGATGCCGTACGCGGCAGCCCCCTGGGCGAGACGGGTCTTGGCGAGCAGCGGCAAAGCGACCTGCAGCGGCCCTCCCACCAGCAGGGCGCCAGCGCCGAAGTACCCGATCAGCGCCCGCAGCTGGGGGTCGCGCCACAGCGCCCGAACACCCTCGATCAGGTTAGCGAGAATGCCGCCGGGGGGTGCCGGCCGTCGCCCGTCGTCCTCGAGACGGATCATCAGCAATGAGCCCACCGAGACCAGGAAGCTCAGGGCGTCGACGGCAAACGCGATACCGGTTCCGCGTACCGGCGCGGCTCCCGAGGCCGCGCCGGCCGTGATGAGCAAGCCCGCCAGCGCCGGCCCGATGAGCAGACTCAACTGGCGGACAGCCATCATGAGCGAGTTCGCCGTGTGCAGCTGCTCCACGCCCAACAGCCGCGGCAGCAGAGAGCTGCTCGCCGGATAGGCGAAGGCCGTGGCAACGCCGATGCCCGCCGCCAACCCATACAGCATCCACATGCGGATGGCGCCCGCGAGCACCAGGGCGGCCAACAGGCCGACCAGGGCGGCATTGACCGCCCGCGCGTTGATGAGGACGCGGCGGACGGACATGCGATCGACGACGGCGCCACCGACGAGTATGAGCACCGCGCGCGGCAGGGCCATGACCGCCAACACCAGACCCAGCTGCGCCGGATTCCCGGTGAGCTGCAGCACCAGCCAGGGCAGCGCGACGAGCGTGAACTGGTCACCGACAACCGAGATCGAGCTGCCCGCGAAGAGCAGGCGGAAGGAGCGGTTGGAGAATGGCGAGGATCCGGGTCGTCTGTCCATGTGGGGCTCGGGGCCGGCGCGGGTCGTCGAGACGCTCATGATGCCCGAATCGGGCAGCCCATCGGTGGGGCACTCGGCCTCAAGGGACTAAGACTGTCGATCCGGTCGTGCGCCGCGCCTCGAGATCGCGGTGCGCGGCCGCCGCCTCGAGGAGGGGATAGCGCTGTCCGATCCTGACCCGTACCACGCCCTTGCGGACCGCGGCGAACAGCTCGCGCGCCGCCGCATCGAGGGCCTCCCGCTCGGCGATGTAGTTGAAGAGCGTGGGTCGGGTGAGAAAGAGCGAGCCGCGCCGGCTGAGCTCGAGAGGACTGATGGCGGGTGGCGCCCCGGAGGCGTTGCCGTAGGAGACCATCATGCCAAGCGGACGCAGGCAATCGAGCGAGCCCATGAACGTGTCCTTGCCGACGGAGTCGTATACGACCGCGACGCCTTCCCCGCGTGTGAGCTTCCTGACGCTCTCGACGAGTGCGTCGCGGCCCGAGATCAGCACGTGCCGGCAGCCATGTTTGCGCACCAACTCCGCCTTCGCCTCGCTGCCGACGACACCGATCACTTTCGCCCCGAGCGCCTTCGCCCACTGGATGAGAATGAGCCCGACACCCCCGGCCGCCGCGTGGACCAGGATGGCATCGCCCCGCCGCACGCGGTAGGTTCGGCGCAGCAGAAAGTGCGCGGTGAGGCCTTTCAGCATGATCGCGGCAGCCTGCTCGCCGGAGATGCCTTTGGGCACCTTCACCAGCCGTCCGGCGGGCACGTTGCGTGCCTCACAGTAGGTGCCGGGTTTCGAGTGCACGTATGCAACCCGGTCACCCACTCGAAAGCCACGCACACCGCGCCCCAGCGCGATGATGACTCCCGCGGCCTCCCGGCCGAGCCCGCTCGGCAGCTCTCCGGGATAAAGGCCGGTGCGATCGTAGACATCAATGTAGTTGAGACCGATCGCGCTGTGGCGCACCTGCGCCTCGCCTGCAGCAGGCTTGCCGGGATCGAAGTCCTCGACGAGAAGAACTTCCGGACCACCGTGTTCGTGGAATCGAATGGCTTTCATGGGCGCACTCCTTCAGTACCCGGGCGGCAACGGCGGTCCGCTGCCGGCGCCGGTGCGCTCTATGGCGCCGGCGATCTCGCGCAGGTCCGCGTCGGTGAGCCGCAGCGTCCCGCCCCCGATCCAACCGTCGATCTGCGCGGGATTGCGCGCCCCGACGATGGCGCCCGTCACGCCGGGCCAGGTGAGAACCCAGGCCACCGCGACTGCGGCCAGGGTCGCTTCATGGCGGGCCGCAATCGGCTTCAAGGCATCGGCGAGCCGCAGATTGCGCACCAGCGCATCGCCGATGAACTGTACGTTGCGCGTGCGCCAGTCCTCCGGCGGCAGCGCACGGGCGCGCTCGGCCGTGAATGCTCCGGTCAGCAACCCCGCCTGCATGGGGCTGTAGACGATGACACCGGTGTCGTGCGCATCGCACCAGGCGATTTCCTCCGCCGCCTGGCGACGGATGGCGGAGAACGGCGGCTGCAGCGAATCGACATGCCCCAGGCGCTCGGCGCGCCCGAGCTGCCCGACCGTGTGATTGGAGAGGCCCACCGCGCGCACCTTGCCGGCCCGTTTGAACTCGAGCAGCGTCTGCCAGTACTCCTCGAGCGGCACGTCATCCGCGGGCCGGTGCATCTGGTACAGGTCGATGCGCTCGACTCCGAGCCGGCGCAGCGATTCATCGAGCTCGCGCCGCAGGCTTTCGCGCGAGCCCAGCCTGCGCGGCGGCGCCTCGCGGCTGGCCTCGTCCCACACCAGGCTGCACTTGGTAAAGACATAGGGGCGCTCTGCCGACGGCATTTCCTTCAAGGCCCGGCGCACGAGCGCCTCGGAGTGGCCGAGTCCATAGATGGGCGCCGTGTCAATCCAGTTGACACCCCGCTCGATGGCATGGCGGATGGCGCGGATCGAGATCTCATCGTCCTGCGCGCCCCACTCGGTGCCGCCGATGGCCCAGGCGCCGAACCCCACCCGCGTGATGGCCATGCCCGTCCTGCCGAGTGGACGCGTGGGCAGTCTATCTGTGCCGGGCGCTGAGGAGGGGATTGGCATGGGCGACTCTCCGGCTGAGCAGCTCGAGGGCTAAAGGCTCGCACGAGCGCCCCCCGCTGGCAACTGGCAGGGCCCACCCGGCCGCGTCCCGCGCAACAATTCGATGCCGTGTTAGCATTGAGCCTTGATCCCGAGCGATTCAGCACCGAATCCACGGCGCGAGACCACCGTGCCGGTCATCGAGACCGGGCGGCTGCGCCTGCGCGGTCATCGCCGCGACGATCTGTCGCGGTGCGTGATGATGTGGTCCGATCCCCTCGTCACCCGTTTCATCGGCGGCATGCCCTCGAGCGAGCAGCGGACCTGGGCGCGACTGTTGTCCTACCTAGGACACTGGACACTCATGGGTTTCGGCTACTGGGTCATCGAGGAGCGCGACTCGGGGGAGTTCGTCGGAGAGATCGGCTTCGCGGACTTCAAACGCGATGGCGCCCCGCTCTTGCGCGCGGGACCCGAGCTCGGCTTCGCGCTCGCGTCTCGTTTTCACGGCAGGGGTTACGCCACGGAAGCCGTTCGCGCGGTGTTGGCCTGGGGTGATGCGCAGCTGCCACACGGCCAGTGCGTGTGTCTCGTCGATGCGCGAAATGCGACTTCGCTGCACGTACTGCGGAAATTCGGCTTCGAAGTGACCCGCCGGGAGACGTTCAACGGGCTCGCGGCGGTCTTTCTTTCCCGGCCGATCGGCATGGTGCGATAGTCCGGCTCCGCGCGGCCGAGCGCGTCCCGGCGGGCGGATTCGCGGCGCGCTCAGGTGTCCCCTGGCACGAGAACGGTGAGTTTCAGTTCAGAGTGCTGGGCCGGGCGCAGCGTGTGCTGCTCGTACCGGCATCGACCCCGCCTGGGGTGCTGAAAGACCCGGGTGCCGCCTTCCCGGGCAAGCACCTGCTGCGAGCGCCAGGCGACATCGAAGGCGGGACTCGCCGCGCTCAACTCGTAAACCAGCGCGCACCGCACAGGATCATCATCCCAGCTGGCCGTGTCGGCGCGGTACTCGCCCACCAGCCGCCGCGATCGCCCTTCCCAGTCGACGATGAACCGCTGCGCGCGGGGATCGAGAAAGACATAGCGCAACAGGTTCCGCTCCGGATCCCGAACGGCGGACTGCGCACCCTTGCCCGCCTTCCCGCCCAGCCAGTCCGGAAACAGCTCGGCCGCCGGCACGTTCCAGGCGAGGGCATCCCAGTGCCGATCGAGTAGGTACGCCGGCGTCCGGATCGCCCGCACCAGCGCGGCCAGCCGTCGTGGATCGGATTCCTCGAAACGTGGCGAAGGATCCGCGCGCGCGCCGACCTCGAACAGATAGGCCCGCTCCGCCCGCGACAGGCGCAGTCCGTCGGCAATGGCGCTCAGCGTGGCGACGGAGATCGCCGTCGTGCGCCCCTGCTCGATCCACGTGTACCAGGTGGGACTGATCCCGCAGAGCTGCGCCGCCTCCTCCCGGCGCAGTCCCGGGGCGCGCCGCCGGCCGCGCGCAAACTGGAAATCCTCGGGCCGCAGCCGGTCGCGACGCGCGCGCAGGAATTCCCCGAGCGAGGGGCGGGCGGGGCGGCCGACGGTGGATCGATCGGAGGCGGACATGGGAACGGGACGGGGCCACGGGAGGAGTGCTTTTTATACCAGGATAATCAGCAATCTTGTACCAGGATATCGGCGCGCCTAGTCTGCAGCTCTTTCCCACTGTGGAGCCCCTCCGATGCGCACTCACGAGCAAACCGTCCAGCAGCAGTTCGATCCACGGGCCGAAGCGTATCTCACCAGCACAGTCCACTCTTGCGGCCCCGACCTCGAATACGCCCGACAGCTCCTCGAGAAGACTCTCGCCCACTGCGACGCGGCGCTCGACATCGGTTGCGGCGCGGGCCATCTGACCTTCGCCCTCGCGCCATACGTCGGCCGCATGGAGGCGCTCGATCCATCGCAGTCGATGCTGGCCACTGTATCGGGCAGCGCCGCGCAACGCGGTCTGCGCCAGATCGAAGTCCGCCAAGGGAGAGCGGAGGCGCTGCCCTATGCGGACGAGAGCTTCGCCCTGGTCTGCACCCGCTACAGCGCACACCACTGGAGGCGACTCGAGGCGGCCGTGGGCGAGATGCGGCGCGTCCTGATCCCCGGCGGTCATGCACTGGTCATCGACACCGTGGGCGTCACGGACCCTCTGACCGACACCTACCTGCAGTCCATCGAACTGCTGCGCGATGTGTCACACGTCCGCAACCGCTCGAGGAGCGAATGGCACTCGCTCCTGCACCGCGTGGGACTGACCGAGCTGGAGTATCGCGAGTGGCCGACGCGGCTCGAGTTCTCTTCGTGGGTCGCGCGGATGCGCACGCCCACCGACCGGGCGGCCATGATCCGCGGCCTGCAGGAAGCCGCGCCGCGCGAAGTGAGGGAGGCGCTGAGCCTCGAGGCCGATGGGTCATTCACCCTGCGGACGGGATTGTTCTGGCTGCGCAAGGTCTCGTAGGATCCTCGCTGGACGGGCAGACGGGACCCGAACCGCCCGCGAGCGAGGCGCGAATGAATCTATGGCTGCGATTGCTCGGGCTCCTGCTGATTCGACGTCGGCGGCCGGTGGACTTGATGGCGAGCACACGGATCCGCCTGCGCGTGTGGCCCAATGACCTGGATCTCAACTTCCATGTCAACAACGGACGCTACCTGACGCTCGCCGATCTCGGGCGCATCGACTGGTTCCTGCGGACCGGCCTCCTGCAGCGGGCACGGCGGGAAAAGGCGCTGCCCGTCGTGGGCGATGTGATGGCCAAGTTCCGCCGCGACCTGCGTGTCTTTCAGCGCTTCGAGATCCACACCCGACTGCTCGGCTGGGACGATCGCTGGGGATTTCTGGAGCATCGATTCGTCCGCGGCGGCCGCGTGCTCGGCGTCGTCATCGCCCGAGGAGTGTTCCGCGGTCCCGACGGTACGCTGAGGCCGCAGGAACTGATGGCCGCAGGCGCCCGCGGAGGCTCACCCCCGCTGCCGGAGTGGCTCCTGCACTGGCATCAAGGCACCGAAGGCCTGAGCGCTGTGCTGCGCATGGAGGAGGGGCGCGCGCCAGCGCCCGCCGCTTGAGCCCATTCACGGCCGCCCGCGGGCAGCGCTTGCGCCCGGCTCACACCCCTGGGCGCGGACACCCGCTCCGACGACACTCAGGATCGCGTGACGGGCCGCCAGTGCCCGCCAAACGCAAACCAGGGCGTGCCGCCGTAGGAGTCGGCCACGACCCAGGCTGCGGCGGTCAGCGCCCAGGAGACGACGAACTCCACCCGTTGCCCGGCCGTGGCCACGCCCGATGCAATGATGGGCACCCACACCAGCACCGTGAACAGACCCATCTGCAGCGCCGAGAGCGCCGCCGCCAGCCGGTCCCAGAGTCCGCTCAGCACCGCAAGTCCCGCCGCAAGGTAGGCACTGCCGGTGAAATACGCCCACACAACGGGGGCGGGCAGCCAGCGAGGCACCAGCGGCGCAGTCAGATCGAGATAGGCGAAATGAGAGAGGCCGAAGGCGATCAGCGCCAGGGCGAAGAGCGCCCGCGCGGCGTGAACGCCGCGCTCCCCCACGGCGAACCTGAGCCAGCGCCTGTCCCAACCACCGGCGCACGAGGCGTACAGCACCCAGGCGCCCGCCACCAACACCGCGGTCTCCCCGCAGCTTTGATAGTTCACTTCCACGGTGGGCGCGCGCAGGATGTAGGGGACTTTGAACAGCACCATCCACAGCAGCAGATAGACGAAGAGCACTCGCGCGGCGGTGGCCGCCGCGGGCCGCCAGAGCACGCCCATGCCGCACGCCAGGGGGACGAACGCGCACAGGTAGATGAGCGCCTTGCGCCCGTGAATGCCTTGCGACACCGGCTGCCAGATCGCGGCGAAGTGCCCGGTGATCAGACTCGCGAGCCCGAGCGCGATCAGAGTTGCCGCAAAGACCGCATGCCCCACGCTGATGATGCGCATCGACGCTCTCCGATGCCATGCCGCGGATAACTGCATTAGTGTGCGCCCTTTGAAGGCTTCTGTCGCTCGCCGTGGATCGGCGCGGCTGATCGCCGCCGAGTCAGATCGTGTCGCGGCGCACCATCCGCCGAGACATTCGCTGCACCGCTGCAGCGATTTATCTGCCGACGAGGCTGATCTGATATCCAGTCTGACCGTACCGACGCACCGCGGTCCCGCTCGCATGGAGCGATCGATTTTCGCCCTTCATGGGCCGACTCGAATGACGGGCGCAGCCGCCGCTACGGCAGGGAACCCAGGCCCTGATTCCGCGGCTCATTCATGTGTTTGAAGAGGCCGCCGTTGGCCTCGAGCTTGCCGAGCGCACAGCCGCCGAAGGGCAGTGGTGCGAAGACGATCGCGCAATGATCGTTGATCATGACCAGGATCCCGCCCGTCGGTAGCTCCCGTATGCGGTGCGTGGCCGCGTAATCCCAACCGAAGTGATGTTGCGGGGGAACACGCTTCGGCACCCCGGGGAACCCGATGCGCACCCTGGGCGGGTGTCCGGCGGGGGACTCGAAGGACCGGACCTCCGCATGCATCGCCCGCAGCCAGTTGATCCGGGCGCGAGCGGGGCGCTTGGCAGATCGCGAGGTCGCAACGGGCCGTGTGATCACGGAGTGTGCCGTCTGACTCTGGCCCCAAGGGACTCGACCCGACCGTCGGGCGAGCGGCGGGCGGGGCGGGCGGACGCCTCACCGGGACAAAGAACACCACGGACAGCGGGGGCGCTTCCCGGGGGATGGCGAGGGGAGGTTTCCCCGAAAGGAGCATCCAGAGAAGGCCGAGGTGCAGTGCCGCCACGAGGGCCGCGGCGCAGAATCGTCCCGACCTGACGCTCCGCGCTGCCATGCCCAACGGAGCTCAGACCAGTGGGAACCGCTCAGCCCACGGGCAGGCGATCCCGCACGGACCGCAGTTGCAGCCAGATGAGCGGGATCAGCGAGAGGGCCGCCTTGCTCCCGGCCCAGAACAGGTCCGCGGGCAGGCTGCTCAGGCTGATGCCGATGCCGGCCGTGGCCCGACCTCTCCAGTCCGGCATGAGGGTGCACGAGACGTTGAGAAGCGCGGAAAACACGCAGAGAAGGAAGATCGCGGCCACGGACCAGCGCAGGGCGAGGCGCTGCCGGTACGCGAGCAGTCCGAACATCGCGGCGACCGTGATCGGCAGCACCCACACGAAGAACGTGCCCAGCAGGGTGTTGAGGTCGGCTGCAACGGCAGCGGGAATGGGCACGTGGTGCAGAAACTTCGCCGCCTCCTTCACGAGAAAGACGAGCGCCATGATGTCCGCGACGGCAAGGCCCACGAAGCTCAGCAGCGGCGCCAGCACGAACCCGACGGGCCAGCGATGTGACCAGCTCAGCAGTTCGCGGCGGCAGGCGAAGCGTTCGATGAGTTCGCGGTCCGTGCCCAGAGTCTGGTGCGCATCCCGGTCTGCCGCCTGTGGTCCCTCACCCCTGGCGAGGGCGTCCTCGACGAGCTGCCGATAGTGACCTTGCATCTCGAGCACGGCGCGCCTCGCGTGCCTCACCGAGACGCCATGGCGCCTCAGCGCCTCCTCGAGCTCCCGAAAGCGTTGCTCACTCATGACTTGGCGCCCCCAGCACCCGGTCTACACCTTCGCTCATGCGCTGCCAGCTGGCGGTCAGACGCTCGAGCCGTTTACGGCCGCGCGGCGTCACCTGGTAGTAGATCCGGGTGCGGCCGTCGACCTGCTTCGGCCGCGAGCGCAGCAGACCGCGCGCCTCCATCGTATGCAGCGCGGGATAGAGCACCCCCTCCCCCAGCGTCAAGGCGTCCTGACTCAGCACCTTGAGCGAGCGGGCGATTTCGTACCCGTACATCTCCTGCTGCGCCAGCAGGCGCAGGACCACTAGCTCCGGAATGCCGGACATCAGCGTCGGGTCTCGCTCGCTCATGGGAACACTATACCTCGGGGTACGAGGTATGAAAAGCCTGCGCGAGCCGTCGAGACGGTGGCCCGATGCCTCAGCCGCGCTCACTGTCGAGGCTTGCCATCTGCGCCGGAGCATAGCGCTCGCCGGCCGCGGCGCCCTTGGGCACCGCACGCTCGATGGCGGCAAGATCCTCACTCCTGAGCCGCACCGCGCCTGCGCCCAGGGCCTCGGCGAGATGATCGCACCGCCGCGCGCCCAAGAGCGGGATGATGTCGCTCCCCTGGGCGGCCACCCACGCGATGGCGATCTGCGCGACGCTGGCGCCACGGCCCGAAGCGCATCGACCCGCTCGAGATTGCGGTCGACGTTCTCGCCCACGAACCGGGGACTGCGGGAGCGGAAATCCCCCGCCCCCGCCGCCCCCTTCGTCCAATGCCCGCTGATGAGTCCGCGGGACAACACCCCATAGGCTGTGATGGCGATACCCAACGCGCGCGCCGTCGGCAAGATGGATGCCTCGATGTCGCGGGAGATCAGGGAGTATTCGATCTGGAGGTCGCAGATCGGATGGACGGCGGCGGCCCGCCGGGCCATACAGACCCGACATACCCATGCACCCGAGCCCGAAGGCGGACACCTGGGGGCCTCCGTTGCCGAGGAGACGCAGTTCCATGGGGATGCTCCTCAATCCAGTGACGGGTGGCGGCATTTTGGCCGACCTCGCGTGTGCGGTAAATTCATCCAATTTGGACAGGCCGTGGGGATTATCGAACACTGAGCAGCCCCAGCCTCGCTGACCTGGATGTCTTCGTCGCTATCGCGCGAATCCGCAGCTTTCGCGGGGCGGCCCGCCTGCGCGGAGTGTCGGCCTCCTCGTTGAGCGAGGCCGTGCGCCGGCTGGAAGGCACCCTCGGCGTGCGCCTCAAACCAGGCGGCCCGCTGATTGCCAACTCGTTCGAGATGGAGCTTGCCGCAGCCGTGGCTGGATTCGGCGTGATCTTCACGTTCGAGGATACGCTGCATGCCGCACTCGAGAAGGGGAGTTGGCGCCCGTCCTGCCCGAGTGGTGGCAGAGCTTTCCGGGACCCTATCTCTACTATTCCGGCCGCCGCCACATGCCCGCGGCGCTGCGCGCGTTCATCGACTTCATCCGGCGTGAGGGAGCGGTGTGATCAGGGACTGATCAGAACAGACCCGCCCCGCAGATGCCGCCATACACGCCCAGACCCGCCGTCAGCACCGACACGGCGATGACGATCCAGGCGTAAAGCCCCTTCGGACGATGCTCGGGCGGCAACGCCTTGAAGGCGAGCGCCACGAGAAAACCCAGCACCAGCGGCAGCATCAGGGCGTTCATGACCTCGACACCGATGTTCAACTTCACCAGATCCGGCACGAGGTCCACGAGCACGGCCCCGCCGATGACCGCAGCGGCATAGATGCCGTAGAACCATGGAGCTTCAAGCGGATGGTGCTCCAGGGAATGACGGTAGCCCGTCACCTCGCCAAAGCCCCAGGCTGAGGCCAGCGAGACCACGATGGCCGCGACCATGGCCGCGCCAATGGTGCCGAGGCCGAAAACCACGCGTCCGACGTTCGCGCCCAGGAACGGCACCAACAGCTTGGTGATGTCGCCGACCGTGTTCAGGCTGGCGCTGGCGTTCTTCTCACCTATCGTGGCGGCGGCGGCGACCAGGATGGCCGCCATGACGAGCTGCGTGACGACCGAGCCGAAGGCGGTATCCCACTGGGCGTAGCGATAATGGTGAGGCTGAAGCTTCTTGTCGGCCACGGCGGACTGTTGATAGAAAATCATCCACGGCATGATGACCGCGCCGATGTTGGCCGCCACCAGATACAGATACGCCTTGTTCGAAAGGGGAGCCTGCGTCAGGCCACGCACGACCTCTGCTCCATGGGGATGGGCCCGCCAGGCCACGATGAAGAAGGCGAACTCGAACAGCCCGAGCGCGATGGCCATCCGCTCGACACGGCGGTAGCTGCCCGTCAACACCACGGTGAGCAGCATCACCACGGTGAGGCCGAGACTGAGCAATCGCGGAACGCCAAACAGCTCCCCCACGCCGGCGACGCCAGAGAACTCCGTCACCAGTGCCCCGATGGCGGCCACGCCCAAGCCGCTGACGGACAGCCAGGCCCAGCCAGTGCCAAAGCTCTTGCGGATGAGCTCGCCATGGCCCTGCCCGGTGAACACGCCCAATCGCACGGTGAGCTCTTGCACCACATAGAGGACCGGCATGAGCAACACTTGAAGAAGCAGCAACCGATAGCCCCACTGCACGCCGCTTTGCGCGGCGGTGATGATGCTGCCGACCTCCGTGTCGGCGAGCATCACGACCAGTCCCGGCCCCATGACAGCCAGGAAGGTCTTCCAGCTGACAAGGGAGACGCGGCGAGACATCAGAATGTCAGCGGCAGGCTGATCCATGGACAAGCACACCTCATGCGGCGGGCGAAGGGAGCGTCCGGGGACTACCCGCGGCAGAAAATAAGAGTGATTCGCATTTGCATAAAGAATATCAGTCAGCCCGAGAGAAGACAATGACGGAAATCCGAAATCCCAAGGCGCGACGCCGAGGAAGGCATCCGGCGCCGAAGCGCCGGGGATCCGCGGCATGCAGAAGCCGGGAGGCGGGCAGCGGATGACCCCTGACGCCGGGAACCCCGGGCCCCTCGCCGGTGGAGTCAGTAGGGCGTTCCGTCCTTGTGCAGGAACCGCCAGGCCCCCTCGGCCGTGAACTGCGCGCGCAGGTCCTCATCGGGGTAGTCGACCGCATCCCCGCCGCTGCGGTCACCGACCTCGAGATACACCACGTCGGCAGCCGAGCGATTGACCAAATGATGGGCGTCGCCACTGCCGGCCGCGAAGCCCGCACACATTCCCGGCGACAACACGGTCTCGCCGCGATCGGTGCGCAGGATCGCGGTGCCCTCGAGGATGTACACGAATTCGTCCTGCTGCGTGTGACTGTGCCGCAAAGCCGACTGAGCCCCGGGAAGAAGTCGAGTTAGATTGACACCGAAATTCGTCAGGCCGAAGGGAGCGCCCAGTCGTTGCTTGATGCGTCCACTCACTCGGGAGAGAAACCGGGCGGGATATCCGGAGGTCGTGAGTTTCGGCTGCGCCTCGGCGGCGACGATGGCCACGGGCCGGTCGTTCGTGCTCATGCGTTGCAACTCCTGCGCGCCATCGCGAGATGGGCTCGCATCATACGGCCATGCAACGCTACCGTGTCCTCACTCTGCGCACACCGTGGTTCGCCCCGGCCGTGATACCGGCGCACCCCGCCTTTCTCGACGATCTGCAGGCGCGCAGAGTGCTGGCGGGATTCGGGCCGTTCACCGACAAGTCAGACGGTGTCTAACTTCTGAAGGCGCAGTCCCGCGCCTCCGCCGACCCGGTGCATACTTCCGGTTCTTCACAGGTGTTCGTACGGGAATGGAAGATCACCTGGATCGAGCCAACGGCCTGAGAACCTCACCCCATCCCACCTGGCAGCCGCAGGCGATGAACCAAGCGTGAATGGGCGGCCGATGAGGGCGCGCGGAACATTACAAATGCGTCATGTCGCGGCTAAACATGAACGGCGATTCATCAAACCCGGTCTCCCGTACCCGGATGTGGCCGGCCCGCGCGCGCCTCAACAACGGCGGTGGCGGCAGGGCATGGCGGATGCTACAGTCATTTCCCGACTGTTTCGTGGCGCACTCAACACCACTGGAGATCACGATGAACAAGCTCGTCCGCCTCATGTCCGCCTTCGCCGCCACCGGCGCCCTGTTCCTGGCCCCGGCCGCGATGGCCAAGACCCATCACCATCATCACGCCAAAACTCATCATGTGATGCACCACAAGATGACGAAGTCACACAAGATGGCGATGTCCCACAAAATGGCGATGCATCACAAGATGGCGACCAAGAGCCACAAGATGGCGATGCATCACAAAATGGCAACCAAAAGCCACAAGATGACCGCCCAGCAGCAGAAGATGGCCCAGTGCGCGCACCAGTCAAAAGGCATGAAGGGCGCGACGCACCGTGCATTCATGAGCAAGTGCCTGAAGAAGTAACGATGACCCGGCGGTCCGGGCCGGCGCACTTTCGCGATCGGCCCGGACATCCGCGCTCGACCAGAACCAGGGGATGACCATGGGACTATTCGACGGACTGCTGAGCGATGTGATCGGGGGCCAGGCCGGCAACGTGGTGGAGAGCGTTCTCTCCGAGCACGGCGGCGTGGCCGGACTGGTGCAGCAACTGCAGCAGGGGGGCCTCGGCGAGGCGGCCCAGAGCTGGATCGGCGGGGGCGGCAACCTGCCGGTGTCCGCCGAACAGCTCAAGCAGGCTCTCGACCCGGACACGCTTGCCAAGCTGGCCGCCCAGCACGGCCTCTCGGTCGAAAGCCTGTGCCAGCAGCTTGCGGCCCACCTGCCGAAAGCCATCGATCATCTGACACCCGAGGGCGCAGTGCCGGATCCGGACGGCAACTGACACGCCCCAAGCTTCGGCGCGAGCGAGGGAATGCGAGGCGGACCGGACCCCGGTGCGGCCCCTTCCACACCCACACGATCGGGCGCATCGATGTGGAGCGCCGCCCTGCGTCTGTAGGGAGTCGCATCTCGCGGCATACGATGTTGTATCCGGAAGGTGAGCGCCCACCCGCCGACGTACCGATGGCCCAGCGGGAGTTCAGGGACCTGGGGACCGTGCTCGAGCACCACATGTCGGGCCGCGCCCTTCGTGGCGGGGGACCGGGTCACGGCCGCGGACTCCATCGTGGCCTACGCGCTCGACTGGGGTGACACCGCCCAGCTGCTCGGTGGTTTCCCACGCCTGCAAGCCCACCTGCAGCGGATGTACGCGAGGCATCGGGCGCCACGCCGTATCCGCGGTCTGCTGGCGAACCTGTAGATCCCCACGACGATTCCCGGGAGCGGAACACGCTCGATGAGCGGGTTTTCCGCAAGAGCTCCCCGGGGCGCCCACGCCCGCGGCAGCCGCGCTCGGGGTCCCCGCGCATGACAATTCGCGCACGGGAGTGATCCGGTCGCCCCAAAGCAACGGGCCGGCGGAAGCTTCCGCTCCCGTCGGCCCGGTTCCCTCAGATCGCCTCAGAGACGGGATCAGCCCGCCGTGCTTTCGGACTCCTCGCCGACACTGGTGTCGTCGGTTTCGGGCATGCCACCGCCCACCTCCATGAAGCTGCGGCGCTCGACACCCTCGGTCTTGCGCCGACGCGAGGCATGCGTCGCGAAGCCCGTGCCCGCCGGGATGAGCCGGCCAACGATGACGTTCTCTTTCAGACCGCGCAGATCGTCCTGAAGTCCGCGAACCGCCGCCTCGGTGAGCACGCGGGTGGTCTCCTGGAACGAAGCCGCAGAGATGAAGGACTCCGTCGCGAGCGAGGCCTTGGTGATGCCGAGCAGCACGGGCTGCAGCGCAGCCAACTGCTTGCCGTCCTGCTGCGCGCGATCGTTGATGTCGAGCGCGCGGGCGCGATCGAGCTGCTCACCGCGCAGGAGCGACGTCTCGCCCGAAGACTGCACCTCGGTCTTACGCAGCATCTGGCGGATGATCACCTCGATGTGCTTGTCGTTGATCTTCACGCCCTGCAGACGATAGACGTCCTGGATCTCGCGCACCAGGTAGTTGGCCAGCGCCTCGACACCCTGCAGGCGCAGGATGTCGTGCGGATTGGGCTCACCGTCGGCGATCACCTCGCCGCGCTCCACGGTTTCACCCTCGAAGACGTTGAGCTGTCGCCACTTCGGGATCAGCTCCTCGTACTTGTCGCCTTCGTCGGCGGTGATGATGAGACGCCGCTTGCCCTTGGTTTCCTTGCCGAAGCTCACGGTGCCGGATTTCTCCGCGAGGATCGCCTGATCCTTGGGCTTGCGCGCCTCGAACAGGTCCGCCACGCGCGGCAAACCGCCGGTGATGTCGCGGGTCTTGGAGGATTCCTGCGGGATACGGGCGATGACGTCACCGACCGACACCCGTGCCCCATCCTCCAGCGCCACGAACGCGCCGGCCGGGAGCGAATACACCGCGGGAATCTCGGTGTTGGCGAAGGTCACTTCCTTGCCCTTGGCGCTGACCAGCTTGATGGTGGCACGCAGATCCTTGCCGCCGCGCTGCTTCGTGTCGAGCACCACGGTGCTCGAGAGCCCCGTGACCTCGTCCACCTGGGTGGTGACCGTCATGCCGTCGATGAAGTCCTGGAACTTCACGAAGCCGGCCACTTCGGTGACCACGGGGTGGGTATGCGGATCCCACGTGGCCACGACCTGGCCCGCACCGACCTGATCGCCTTCCTTGACGCTGATCATCGCGCCATAGGGAATCTTGTAGCGCTCGCGCTCGCGGCCGAAGTCATCGACCACACCGATCTCGGCCGAGCGCGACACGGCCACCAGGTGACCCTTCTCGTGCTGCACGGTCTTGATGCGATGGAAGCGGATGGTGCCCTTGTTGCGCACTTCGACACTGCTCGCCGCGGCCGCTCTCGAGGCCGCGCCGCCGATGTGGAAGGTGCGCATCGTCAGCTGAGTGCCGGGCTCGCCGATCGACTGCGCGGCGATGACGCCCACCGCCTCGCCGACGCTGATCAGACGGCCGCGGGCGAGGTCGCGCCCGTAGCACTGGGCGCATACTCCGTAGCGGGTCTGGCAGGTGATGGGCGAACGGACCTTGATCTGGTCGACCCCCTCCTGCTCGAGATCGCGCACGAGCTTCTCATCGAGCAGCGTGTCGCGCCCGATGAGCACGTCCTCGCTACCCGGCTTGTTCACGTCTTCCGCCAGCACCCGGCCGAGGACGCGCTCTCCCAGAGCCTCGACCACATCGCCGCCCTCGACGAGCGGAGTCATGGCCAGGCCGTTGACGGTCCCGCAGTCGTTTTCCGTCACGACGAGATCCTGGGCGACGTCGACCAGGCGGCGTGTGAGGTAACCGGAATTCGCCGTCTTCAGCGCCGTGTCGGCCAAACCCTTGCGGGCGCCGTGCGTGGAGATGAAGTACTGCAGAACGTTGAGGCCTTCGCGGAAATTGGCCGTGATCGGCGTCTCGATGATGGAGCCATCGGGCTTGGCCATCAGGCCGCGCATGCCGGCGAGCTGGCGGATCTGCGCAGCGGAGC
Source organism: Gammaproteobacteria bacterium (assembly GCA_027317845.1). Taxonomy (GTDB): domain Bacteria; phylum Pseudomonadota; class Gammaproteobacteria; order Steroidobacterales; family Steroidobacteraceae; genus 13-2-20CM-66-19. The sequence goes on along the minus strand of DAHVQK010000105.1, from coordinate 10,385 downwards.
CGCGCGCGCCCGAGTCGGCCATCATGAAGATGGAGTTGAAGGACTTCTGCCGGACGAGCTGGCCCCTGGAGTCCTTGGCCTCCTCGGCGCCGAGCTTGTCCATCATGGCCTTGGCCACCTGATCATTGGCGCGCGACCAGATGTCGACCACCTTGTTGTAACGCTCGCCATTGGTCACCAGGCCCGAGGCGTACTGGTCCTGGATCTCCTTCACCTCCTTGTCGGCACCGGCGATGATGCGCGGCTTCTGCTCCGGAATGACGATGTCGTCGATGCCGAAGGACACGCCCGCGCGCGTGGCGTAATGGAAGCCGGTGTACATCAGCTGGTCGGCGAAGATGACCGTTTCCTTCAGTCCCAGCGTGCGGTAGCAGGCATTGATGGTCGCGGAGATGGCCTTCTTGGTCATGTCCTGGTTGATCAGGTCGAAGGACAGCCCCTTCGGCAGGACCTCGACCAGCAGCGCCCGGCCGACCGTGGTGCTGACCACCCGGGTGCGATCCTGAGGCTCCGCTCCACGGACGCGCTCCTTGATGCGCACACGCACCTTGGCCTGCAGATCGACCGTGCGGCTCTCGTACGCGCGGTGCACCTCGTGCACATCGGCGAACAGCATGCCCTCGCCGCGTGCGCCGACGCGCTCGCGGGTCATGTAGTAAAGCCCCAGCACCACGTCCTGTGATGGCACGATGATCGGGTCGCCGTTGGCGGGCGAGAGGATGTTGTTGGAGGCCATCATGAGCGCGCGTGCCTCGAGCTGTGCCTCGAGGGACAACGGCACGTGCACCGCCATCTGGTCGCCATCGAAGTCCGCGTTGAACGCGGTGCACACCAGAGGATGGAGCTGGATGGCCTTGCCCTCGACCAGCTGCGGCTCGAACGCCTGGATACCGAGACGGTGCAGGGTCGGGGCGCGGTTCAGGAGCACCGGATGCTCACGGATCACTTCCTCGAGGATGTCCCACACCTCCGGTCCCTCGCGCTCGACCAGCCGCTTCGCGGCTTTGATGGTCGAGGCCTCGCCCCGCAGCTGCAGCTTCTGGAAGATGAAGGGCTTGAAGAGCTCGAGCGCCATCTTCTTCGGCAGACCGCACTGGTGCAGGCGCAGCTGCGGGCCCACCACGATGACGGAGCGTCCGGAGTAATCGACACGCTTGCCGAGCAGGTTCTGGCGGAAGCGGCCCTGCTTGCCCTTGATCATGTCGGCGAGCGACTTCAGCGGCCGCTTGTTGGTGCCGGTGATCGCCCGGCCGCGGCGCCCGTTGTCGAGCAGCGCGTCCACCGCCTCCTGCAGCATGCGCTTCTCGTTGCGCACGATGATATCGGGCGCATTCAGCTCAAGGAGCCGGCGCAGACGGTTGTTGCGGTTGATGACGCGGCGGTACAGGTCGTTCAGGTCGGAGGTCGCGAAGCGGCCACCGTCGAGCGGCACCAGCGGCCTCAGGTCCGGCGGCAGCACCGGCAGCACGGTCATGACCATCCACTCGGGCTTGTTGCCCGACTCGATGAACGACTCGATGAGCTTCAGGCGCTTGGACAGGCGCTTCAGCTTCGTCTCGGAGGACGTCGAGCCCATCTCCTCGCGCACCCGGGCGAGCTCGGCGGCGAGATCGATGCTGCGCAGCAGCTCATAGACGGCCTCGGCACCCATGCGGGCGTCGAACTCATCGCCGTGCTCCTCGATCGCCTCGAGGTACATCTCGTCCGTCAGCAGCTGGCCGCGGGTGAGCGGCGTCATGCCCGGATCGATGACCACGAAGGCCTCGAAGTAGAGCACCCGCTCGATCTCTCGCAGCGTCATGTCGAGCATGAGGCCGATGCGCGAGGGGAGCGATTTCAGGAACCAGATGTGCGCCACCGGGCTCGCGAGCTCGATGTGGCCCATGCGCTCGCGGCGCACCTTGGCCTGGGTCACCTCGACTCCGCACTTCTCGCAGACCACGCCGCGGTGCTTCAGGCGCTTGTACTTGCCGCACAGGCACTCGTAGTCCTTCACGGGGCCGAAGATCTTGGCGCAGAAAAGGCCGTCGCGCTCCGGCTTGAAGGTGCGGTAATTGATGGTTTCCGGCTTCTTGACCTCGCCGTACGACCATGCGCGGATCATCTCAGGCGAGGCGAGTCCGATCTTGATCGAATCGAACTGCTCGACCGGAGCGTTGGTCTTGAAAAACTTAAGAAGGTCTTTCATCGGATATTCTCCTCACGGCGCGCCGTGATCAGTCCTGCTCCAGCTCCATGTTGATGCCCAGCGAGCGGATTTCCTTGACGAGCACGTTGAAGGACTCGGGCATGCCCGCGTCCATCTGGTGGTTGCCGTCCACGATGTTCTTGTACATCTTGGTGCGGCCGTTCACGTCATCGGACTTGACCGTCAGCATCTCCTGCAGGGTGTAGGAGGCCCCATAGGCCTCGAGCGCCCAGACTTCCATCTCGCCGAATCGCTGCCCGCCGAACTGCGCCTTGCCGCCGAGCGGCTGCTGAGTCACCAGGCTGTAAGGCCCGGTGGAGCGCGCGTGCATCTTGTCGTCGACCAGATGATTGAGCTTGAGCATGTACATGTAGCCCACGGTCACCGCTCGCTCGAATCGCTCACCCGTGCGGCCATCATAGAGATACGTCTGGCCGCTCGAGGGCAGATCCGCGAGCGCGAGCATGCGCTTGATTTCCGCTTCGCTCGCTCCGTCGAACACGGGAGTCGCCATGGGCACACCGTGCGACAGGTTGCCGGCGAGCTGGTAGAGCTCCGTGCCGTCCAGGCTGTCGATGTCCTCGGGCTGGCCGCCGCTCTGGTTGTAGATCTGCTTGAGGAAACCGCGCAGTTCCACTTCCTGAGCCTGCTTCTCGAGCATGCGGCCGATCTTCAGGCCGAGCCCCCTCGCCGCCCAGCCGAGATGCGTCTCGAGCACCTGGCCCACGTTCATGCGCGAAGGCACGCCCAGCGGGTTCAGCACGATGTCGACCGGCGTACCGTCCTCGAGATACGGCATGTCCTCCACCGGCACGATGGTCGAGATGACGCCCTTGTTGCCGTGGCGGCCGGCCATCTTGTCACCCGGCTGGACCCGGCGCTTGACCGCCAGGTACACCTTGACCATCTTGAGCACGCCCGGCGCAAGGTCATCACCCTGCGTGATCTTGGCCTTCTTGTCCTCCAGGCGCTTCTCGAACGCCTTGCGCTGCGACTGCAGCCGCTCGGCGGCCTGCTCGAGCTGCGAGTTGGCATCCTCGTCCTGGAGGCGGATCTCGAACCACTCCTCCCGGCGCAGCTCATCGAGGTACGCCGCTTCGATCTTCGTGCCGGCTCTGAGCTTGCGGGGTCCGCCGGCGGCGCTCTGGCCGATCAGCATGGCCCTGACGCGCTGGAACAGGTCATCCTCCAGGATGCGCTGCTGATCGCCGAAGTCCTTGCGGACCTTCTCGATCTCGGCCTTCTCGATCGAGAGTGCGCGGGAGTCCTTTTCCACACCGTCGCGCGTGAACACTCGCACGTCGATCACGGTGCCGTCCATGCCCGGGGGCACCCGCAGGCCGGTATCCTTCACGTCGGAGGCCTTCTCGCCGAAGATGGCCCGCAGCAGCTTCTCCTCCGGAGTGAGCTGGGTCTCGCCCTTCGGAGTCACCTTGCCCACCAGGATGTCGCCGGCCTTCACTTCCGCGCCGATGTAGGCGATACCCGCCTCATCCAGCTTGGCGAGCGCCGCATCGCCGACGTTGGGGATGTCGGCGGTGATCTCCTCCGGCCCCAGCTTCGTGTCGCGCGCGACGCAGGTCAGCTCCTCGATGTGGATGGTCGTGAACCGATCCTCCTGCACCACCCGCTCGGAGATGAGGATCGAATCCTCGAAGTTGTAGCCGTTCCAGGGCATGAACGCGACCAACAGGTTCTGGCCGAGCGCGAGTTCGCCCAGGTGCGTCGAGGGGCCATCGGCGAGCACATCGCCCCGGGCGATGCGATCGCCCGCATTCACCAGCGGCCGCTGATTGATGCACGTGTTCTGGTTCGAGCGCGTGTACTTGGTGAGGTTGTAGATGTCCACGCCCGGCTCACCGGCGGTGGTTTCCTCGTCGTTCACGCGCACCACGATGCGTGAGGCGTCCACCGAGTCGACCATGCCGCCGCGCTTGGCGACCACCGTCACTCCGGAGTCGATCGCGACCGAGCGCTCCATGCCGGTGCCGACGAACGGGGTCTCAGCGCGCAGCGTCGGCACCGCCTGGCGCTGCATGTTCGATCCCATGAGGGCGCGGTTGGCGTCGTCGTGCTCCAGGAACGGAATGAGCGAGGCGGCCACCGACACGATCTGCTTGGGGCTCACGTCCATGTAATTGATGCTGTCACGCGGCATCAGCGTGAACTCGTTCTGGAAGCGGCACGAGACCAGCTCGTCGGAGAGCTCGCCTTTGGGCCCGAGATTCGCGTTCGCCTGCGCGATCGCGAAATTGCCTTCCTCGATCGCCGACAGGTAGTCGATGCGGTCGGTCACCCGACCGTTCTCGACACGCCGGTAGGGCGTCTCGAGGAAGCCGTACTGGTTGGTGCGTGCATACGCCGCAAGCGAGTTGATCAGACCGATGTTCGGACCTTCCGGGGTCTCGATCGGGCAGACGCGCCCGTAGTGGGTCGGGTGCACGTCGCGCACCTCGAATCCCGCCCGCTCACGGGTGAGTCCACCCGGGCCGAGCGCCGAGACGCGCCGCTTGTGGGTGACTTCCGAAAGCGGGTTGTTCTGGTCCATGAACTGCGAGAGCTGCGAGGAGCCGAAGAACTCCTTGACCGCCGCCGCAACCGGCTTCGCGTTGATCAGCTCCTGCGGCATCAGCGGCTCGGTCTCCGCGACCGTGAGCCGCTCCTTGACCGCGCGCTCGACGCGCACCAGTCCGACGCGGAAGGCGTTCTCCGCCATCTCGCCGACGCTCCTCACGCGGCGGTTGCCGAGATGGTCGATGTCGTCCACCTGGCCGTTGCCGTTGCGGATGTCGATCAGCACCTTCAGGACATCGATGATGTCCGAGGTCTCACCGAGCTCCCCGACCATGCGCTTGGCGGTCTCGTCCGTGCGGGCGCTGTAGTACTTGTGGTCGTAGAGGATGCCGGGACCGGTGATGGCATCACGCCCGACGCGGCGGTTGAATTTCATGCGCCCGACACCCGAGAGGTCGTAGCGCTCGCCATTGAAGAACAGGTTCGCGAACAGGTTCTCGGCGGCATCCCGCGTGGGCGGCTCGCCGGGACGCATCATGCGATAGATCTCGACCAGGGCCTCGAAGCGGGTTCGGGTCGGATCGATGCGCAGCGTGTCGGACACGTACGGGCCGCGATCGAGGTCGTTCACGTACAGGGTGTTGACCTGGGCGATACCCGCCTCGATGAGCTTCTCGACGGACGCGGCGGTCAGCACCTCATTGGCCTTGGCGAGCACCTCGCCGGTGTCCGTATTGACCACATCGTGCGCCAGGATCTTGCCGTAGAGGTACTCGCGCGGCACGCGCAGGCGCGTGACCTTGGCGTCCTCGAGCTGACGGACGTGGCGGGCGGTGATGCGCCGCCCCTCCTCGACGATCACCTTCTCGCCGATGCGGATCTCGAAGGTGGCGGTCTCGCCGCGCAGGCGCTGCGGCACCAGCTGCAGCGCCACCTCGTCTGCGGCGAGATGGAAAGTGTTGGTGTCGAAGAAAGTGGCGAGGATCTCCTCCTCGTTCATGCCGAGGGCGCGCAGGATGATGGTGACCGGAAGCTTGCGCCGACGGTCGATGCGCGCGAAAAGGCAGTCCTTCGGATCGAACTCGAAGTCGAGCCAGGATCCGCGATAGGGAATGATCCGGGCCGAGAACAGCAGCTTCCCCGAGGAGTGGGTCTTGCCGCGGTCGTGATCGAAGAACACGCCGGGCGAGCGGTGCAGCTGCGAGACGATGACCCGCTCGGTGCCGTTGATGATGAAGGTGCCGTTGTCGGTCATCAGCGGCAGCTCGCCGAGGTACACCTCCTGCTCGCGCACGTCCTTCACGGGCTTCTTGGCACCCGGCGCTTCCTTGTCGAGCACGATCAGGCGCACCTTGACGCGCAGCGGCGCCGCATAGGTGAGCCCGCGGAGCTGGCATTCCTTGACGTCGAACACCGGCTCGCCGAGCCGGTAGCTGACGTACTCGAGGGAAGCGTTTCCGGAATAGCTCGTGATCGGGAACACGCTCTTGAACGCGGCGTGCAACCCCACGGAGTCACGCACATCCTCGGGCTTGTCCGCCTGCAGGAAGGTGCGGTAGGAGTCGAGCTGGATGGCGAGCAGGTAGGGGGTATCCAGAATACCCGGCTGCTTGCCGAAGTTCTTGCGGATGCGCTTCTTCTCGGTGAAGGAATAAGCCATCTCGGGTTCACCTCAGAAACAAAATATAGTGAGCCGTCCCGGCTCGGTGTGCGCGTCGTGCCCTCGTGGCTTGCGGCGCGTATGTCCTTCCTCTTGCGTCCTTCCCTGGGGAATCGTCCGTTCCGCGGGCATCCAACCGCCCGGGTCGATTCACCGCGCCGCGCCGCCGGTTCGGGCGGACCGAGGGCACCGTGAAGTGCCATCGATCCGCCCTCACGCTCGGCGCTTGCGCCGGGGCGATCGCTACTTGATCTCCACCTTCGCGCCGGCATCTTCCAGCTTCTTCTTGAAGCTGTCGGAATCGGCCTTGGACACCGCCTCCTTGACGGTCGAGGGCACGGCCTCGACGAGGTCCTTGGCTTCCTTCAGGCCAAGTCCGGTGATCTCGCGTATCACCTTGATGACGGTGACCTTCTTGTCGGCCGGGTATTCCTTGAGAATCACGGTGAATTCCGTCTTCTCTTCGACCGGGGCGGCGGCGGCGCCGGCGGCCGGAGCCGCGGCCACGGCCACCGGGGCGGCGGCGGTGACGCCGAACTTCTTCTCCATGTCGGAGATGAGCTCGACGACCTCCATCAGGGTCATCTTGGAAATTGCATCGAGGATTTCGTCTTTGTTGACAGCCATGTTGAGTCTCCGGAGATTGATATTGGACAAGTCGGTGCCGGGCTAGGCGGCCTGCTTCTGGTCGCGGACCGCGGCCAGGGTGCGGGCGAGCTTCGCGGGCGGCTCCGCGAGAGTCGCGACGAACTTCTGGATCGGCGCCTTGAGCACGCCGAGCAGCATCGACAGCGCCTGCTCGCGGGTCGGCAGATTCGCGACCTTGTCGAGCTCGGCGGCCGGCAGAACCTGCCCACCGAGCGAAATCAGGGTCGCAACGAGCTTCTCGTTCGCCTTCGCGAAATCCTTCACCAGGCGCGCGGCGGCGCCCGGATCGTCATTCGAGAACGCGAGCACGAGCGGTCCCTTGAGCTTCGGTCCGACTTGCTCAAAGGTCGTGCCGACGAGCGCCTTGCGGGCCAGCGTGTTCTTCACGACACGCATGTACACGCCCTTGGCGCGCGCCTTGGCGCGAAGCTCCGTCATCTGTCCGACGGTCAGGCCGCGGTACTCGGCAGCCACGACGGACTGCGCCCGGGCGGCCACCTCGGCCACCTCGGCGACCAACGCCTTCTTGTCTTCCAGGTTGAGTGCCATTACTTCTCTCCTCTCGGGTGAGAAGATCACGATTTACGAATGAAGCCGCCGGTTGCCCGGTTGGGCTTCCCCATCCACGACCGTGACGCCTTGCGGTGCCGCGGCCACTCGGTGACCCTTCTCGCCTCGAGGACGAACCTCGCTACGATCAGCGGTTCACCATCTGCGCAGGCGGTCATTAAGAGGGCCGGCCCCTCACCTGCGGTCTTCGATGATGACTGGCCCCAAAGGCGGACCAGCCCGCATCTCTGATTCAACTGCGGATTCCATCGAGACGAAATCCGCGAAGCCTGCCGCGCGCGAACGCGCGGAATTCACGGGATTCGCGGCTTCTGGCGAACCCCGCACACGAATCAGGAAATCGACACGTCTCTCGTCATCTCGCTCTCAGCCGCTCACGGTGGAGTGATCGACCATGACGCCGGGCCCCATCGTGGAGGACACGGTGACGCGCTTCAGATACACGCCCTTGGCGGACGCCGGCTTCGCCTTCGCCAGGTCCGCCATCAGCGCGGCGAGGTTTTCCCGCAGCGCCGTGACCTCGAAGCTCGCCTTGCCGATGGTGCAGTGCACGATGCCCGCCTTGTCCACACGGTAGGTCACCTGGCCGGCCTTGGCGTTCTTCACCGCGGTGGCCACATCGGGCGTGACGGTGCCGACCTTGGGGTTCGGCATCAGTCCGCGGGGACCGAGGATCTGACCGAGCTGGCCGACGACGCGCATGGCATCGGGACTGGCGATGACGCGATCGAAATTGATCTGACCGGCCTTGACCTGGGCGGCCAGGTCCTCGAGGCCGACGATGTCGGCGCCCGCGGCCTTGGCGATCTCCTGGTTCTTGCCGGAGGTGAACACGGCGACGCGCACCGTCTTGCCCGTGCCATTCGGCATCACGGTCGAGCCGCGCACCTGCTGGTCGGATTTGCTGGCATCGATACCGAGGTTGACGGCCACATCGACCGACTCGTCGAACTTCGCCTTGGCGAATTCCTTGATGAGCTTGAACGCTTCTTCGACCGGGTATTGCTTGCCCGGCGTGAGCTTGCCCTGCCAGGTCTTCACGCGCTTGTTGAGTGCCATGATCAGAGTCCCTCCACGTCGACGCCCATGCTGCGCGCGCTGCCGGCGATGGTGCGCACGGCGGCGTCCAGATCAGCCGCGGTCAGATCGGGCTGCTTGGTCTTGGCGATCTCCTCGAGCTGCGAGCGCTTGATCGTGCCCACCTTGGCGGTGTTGGGCGTGCCGCTGCCCTTCTCGATGCCGATGGCCTTGCGGATCAGCACCGACGCCGGCGGCGTCTTCATGATGAAGGTGAAGCTGCGGTCCGAGTAGACCGTGATCACCACCGGAATGGGCAGACCCTTCTCGAGCTTCTGGGTCTGCGCGTTGAACTGCTTGCAGAACTCCATGATGTTCACGCCCTGCTGGCCGAGTGCCGGCCCGATGGGCGGTGAGGGGTTTGCAGAGCCCGCGGGCACCTGCAGCTTCACGTAGCCTTGGACTTTCTTAGCCATCGATCTCTCCCGGGTTCAAACGCCTGTCAGGCTCCCCGTTCAAATAGGCGGAAATCGCCTCGGCGACTTCCGCGATACCCTACACAGTTACCGCGGGCCCGGGAGCGGCCCTTGGTCCGCTGCGCCGTGCCACCGGCCGTCCAGGCCGGACACACAAACCAGTGGCCGTCCCTATGCCTTCTCCACCTGCGAGAAATCGAGCTCCACGGGCGTCGAGCGCCCGAGGATCTGCACGGCCACCTGCAGCCGGCTCTTCTCGTAGTTGACGTTCTCGACGACGCCGTTGAAGTCGTTGAACGGCCCGTCGGTCACACGCACTACCTCTCCCGGCTCGAACAACACCTTCGGCCGGGGCTTGTCCGCGCCTTCCTCGACACGACGCAGAATCTGCATCGCCTCGCGATCGGTGATCGGCGCGGGCTTCTCGGGCGTACCGCCGATGAAGCCGAGCACCTTGGGCACTTCGCGCACCAGGTGCCAGGTATCCTCGTCCATCTCCATGTGCACCAGCACGTAGCCCGGGTAGAACTTGCGCTCGCTGCGGCGCTTGTGGCCGTCGCGCATCTCGACCACTTCCTCGGTCGGGACCAGGATCTCACCGAACTTCGCGTCGAGCCCGGCGCGCTTGACGCGCTCCTTGAGTGACTCCGCGACCCGGTGCTCGAAATTCGAATAGGCGTGCACCACGTACCATCTCAGTGCCACGTCAGCCCCCTTGTCCCGTCAATGCCCGTGTGGCCCAGGCCAGCACGACGTCGAGTCCCCAGAAAAACAGACCGGCGATCGCGACAAACACGAACACCACCAGGGTCGTCATGCCGGTCTCCTGCCGGTTCGGCCAGACGATCTTGCGCAGCTCCACCCGCGCGCTCGCCATGAACTGGCCGAGCTCGCTGCCGTAGCGGGAGAACGCCACGATCAACGCGGCCACCGCGATGCCGCCGAGCACACACAGCCAGCGCAGCCAGGCCGCCTGCGCGCCGAGCACGTAGTAGGCGGCAATGCCCGCGACCACGGCCAGCACGGCGATGCCGAGCTTGACCTTGTCCGTAGTGCCGATGTCTTCGATCTTGATTTCGTCTGTCATGTCATCGACTGGCAGGCCAGGAGGGAATCGAACCCCCAACCTGCGGTTTTGGAGACCGCCGCTCTGCCAATTGAGCTACTGGCCTGTTGATTACATTACTTCAGGATCTTGCTGACCACGCCGGCGCCGACGGTGCGGCCACCTTCGCGGATGGCGAACCGCAGACCATCTTCCATCGCAATCGGGGCAATCAGGTCCACGGTCATCTTGATGTTGTCCCCGGGC
>DAHVQK010000091.1 GCA_027317845.1 Gammaproteobacteria bacterium | reverse complement strand
GCTGCTTCGCCAGCGGGGATATGTAGGGGGCCGGTGGGTGGCTGCGCAGGGAGGTGCGGTGGTGGAGGTATTGAACCCTGCCAGCGGGGAGAGTCTTGGGACGGTGCCGGACATGGGTGCACGGGAGACGCGGGAGGCGATTGAGGCGGCGCACGGGGCGTTTGTGGGGTGGTCTGGGCGCACGGGCAAGGAGCGAGCGGGGATATTGCGGGGCTGGTACGAGCTGGTGATGGAGCACCAGGAGGATCTGGCGCGGCTGATGACCGCCGAGCAGGGCAAGCCGCTTGCGGAGTCGCGGGGGGAGATTGCCTATGCGGCCTCCTTCATTGAGTGGTTTGCGGAGGAAGGCAAGCGGGTGTACGGGGAGGTGATTCCCGGGCACCAGGGGGATAAGCGGCTGCTGGTGTTGCGCCAGCCCGTGGGGGTGGTGGGGGCGATCACGCCGTGGAATTTTCCGGCGGCGATGATCACGCGCAAGGCGGCCCCTGCGCTGGCGGCGGGGTGCACGGTGGTGTGCAAGCCGGCGATTCAGACCCCGTACTCGGCGCTGGCGCTGGCGGAGCTGGCGGAGCGGGCGGGGGTGCCCGCGGGGGTATTCAACGTGGTCACCGGGGAGGATGCGGCGGCCATTGGAGGGGAGCTGACCGCGGATGAGCGGGTGCGCAAGCTCTCCTTTACCGGCTCGACGGCGGTGGGCAAGCAACTGATGGCCCAGTGTGCGGGGACGGTGAAGAAGGTGTCGCTGGAGCTTGGGGGCAATGCGCCGTTTATTGTGTTCGAGGATGCGGACCTGGATGCGGCGGTGGCCGGGGCGATGGCCAGCAAGTACCGCAATGCGGGCCAGACGTGTGTGTGCGCGAACCGGCTGCTGGTGCACTCGGGGGTGTACGAGGCTTTTGCGGGCAAGCTGGTGGAGGCGGTCTCGAAGCTGCGCGTGGGGGATGGGCTGGCCGGCCCCACCGAGCAGGGGCCGCTGATTGATGAGAAGGCGGTGGCGAAGGTGCAGCGGCACATCGCCGATGCCCTTGCCCAGGGGGCGCAGCTGGCCCTGGGGGGCAAGCGTCACGCCCTCGGGGGGAGGTTCTTCGAGCCCACGGTGCTGACCGGGGTGAGGGCGGGGATGGCGATTGCGCGCGAGGAGACCTTCGGTCCGGTGGCGCCCCTGTTTCGCTTTGAGAGCGAGCCGGAGGCGCTCGAGATGGCCAACGACACCGAGTTCGGGCTGGCCGCCTATTTCTACACCCGCGATCTGGCGCGCGCCTGGCGTGTGGCCGAGGCGCTCGAGTACGGCATCGTGGGGCTCAATACCGGGCTCATCTCCACCGAACTCGCCCCCTTCGGGGGCATCAAGGAGTCGGGCATCGGCCGCGAGGGCTCCCGCCACGGCATCCTCGATTACACCGAAATCAAATACGTGTGCATCGATGTCTCGCAAGGCGCCTGAGTTCCCCGGACCGGGCTTCGGCGGGTCCCTAGGGACTTCCCGCAAGACCCTGGTTGGCGGCTCGCGCCCTGGGGTATCTTGACCGATATGCGCTATCACACCTCGCCTGATTTCCACCGCGATACGGCGGAGCGCATAGGCATATTGCTGGTGAACTCCGGCACGCCGGACTCGCCCCGGCCACGTGACGTGCGCCGCTTCCTCGCCCGGATGCTCGGTGACCGGCGCGTGGTGGATCTGCCCCGGGCCCTGTGGCTGCCCATCCTCTACGGGCTGATCCTTCCATTGCGGCCCGCGAAGGTGGCCCCGAAGTACCACAAGGTCTGGACCTCACGGGGGTCGCCGCTCCTCGACCAGTGCGAGCGGCTCAGGGCGGCGCTCACGAGTACGCTCGCGCAGCGGATGCTGGCCCCGTTCTCGGTGGAACTCGGCATGCTCTACGGTACTCCGAGCGTGCCCGAGGGGCTCTCGAGGCTGCGTGATTCGGGCGCACAACGGATCCTCGTCGTCCCGATGTTTCCGCAGTACTGCGGCGCGACCACCGGCGCGGTCTACGACCAGGTGAACGCCGAGCTCTCGCGCTGGCGCTGGCTGCCGGAGCTGCGCTTCATCGCCGAGTACCACGACCAGCCGGAGTACATCGAGGCGCTGCGAGAGAGCGTCGTGGAGCACTGGCGCTCGCGCGGCCGCACGGCCCACCTCTTGATCTCCTTCCACGGCATCCCGGAGCGCTACTTCCACCAGGGTGATCCGTACTTCTGCAAGTGTCAGAAAACCGCGCGCCTGCTCGCCGAGGAGCTGCTGCTTGAGGAAGGACAGTGGAGCGTCACCTTCCAGTCCCGCTTCGGGCCCACCGAATGGCTGCGTCCGTACACCATCGAGACGCTCGCGCAAATGCCCGCGCGCGGCATAACCGATGTCACCGTCGTGTGCCCGGGCTTCGCGGTCGACTGCCTGGAAACGCTGGAAGAGATTGACGTCGAGAATCGGGCCGCCTTCCTCGGAGCCGGCGGACAGCGCTTCGAATACGTGCCGGCGCTCAATGCACGGCCCGAGCACGCGAGGCTCCTCGCCAGCCACATTGCCCGGCACTGCCAGGGCTGGACCCAGATCGAGCTCGGCTGGCAGGGCGCCGCTGCGAAGCCGCGGGACACGTCGGTTTAATCCATACCGACACGGCGCGCTTCGCGCTCGAGCTCGTCCCGGCGCGTTGATTACGACGGACGCTCCCTCAGCTTCGAGGTGCACAGGTCGTAGACCGCGGCCATGACCGCCCGCACCGAGTGAGTCAAGCTGGTTTCGATTCCCTTCAACGCCGCCTCGCGAATCGCTCCCGTCAGGAACTCGACCTGCTCGGTCGGCAGATCCTGCGGCAGATGGGCCTTGATACGCACAGCGGGCACATCCTCCACGATCCGTCGCAGGAGGTGATAGAAACAGTCGGCCTTGGCCCGCATGAGGTCTTCGTCGTCGCCGAACAGCGCGCCAACGGCACTGAGGCCCTCGGCCCATTGCGCACGGGTACACTCCCACTCGCGCTCCGCGCCGAAAGCCACACGGATGATGTCACCCATGAGTGATTCTCCGCTGTCGAGGCCCCAATGGAGGCCCCGGTGGGTTCGGCCTCGCGCGCGTTCGCACATTCCGTCCCTCAATGCGCCCCGATCGGCTGCAGGACGAGCCTCAGCCCCATTGCCCTGAGCAGGGTAGCTGTGGCCCTGAGTTCCGGATTGCCGCGCTGAGACAACGTGCGGTAGAGCACATCGGAGCTGAGCTCGACCTTATCGGCCAGGGCCACTCCGCCGCAAACCTCGGCGATCCGACACAGGACCGCCGAGAGTTCCTCGTGCCCGGCGTCGCTCAGCCGGGCGTTCAGATACGCGACGGCGCAATCGCGCCGAGTCCTGAAGCGGGCGCCGGCGGACCGGGCGCAACGGCTGTTGTGGGCCATGAGCGTGCCTCCGTGGACGAGGCATGCAGCCTAGAGCACCGCCCTCTGCCGGCAACAGGGGGCATTTCGGGTGCGTTTATGCAGATTTACGCCCCGGCCGGCGCCTCGACACCCCGCAACTGATCCAGGATGGCGGGGTTCTCGAGCGTCGAGACGTCCTGCGTGATGTCCTCCCCGCGGGCGATCGAGCGCAGCAGCCTGCGCATGATCTTGCCCGAGCGGGTCTTCGGCAGGTTGTCGGCAAAGCGGATGTGGTCGGGCTTGGCGATGGCGCCGAGCTGCTCGCCCACCCAGTCACGCAGCTCGCTCATCAGTGCGCTTGCATCGCCGCCGGGGCGGTTGCCGCGACAGACGACATACGCGAAAACCGACTCACCCTTGATGTCGTGCGGCTTGCCGACCACGGCCGCTTCCGCGACCCGCGGATGCGACACCAGGGCCGACTCGATCTCCATTGTCCCGAGACGGTGGCCCGAGACGTTCAGCACGTCATCGATGCGCCCCATGATCCAGAAGTATCCGTCCTCGTCCCGGTGGGCGCTGTCGCCGGCCACGTAATAGCGGTCGTCGAACTTACCCCAGTAGTTGACGCGGTAGCGGTCGTTGTCGCCCCAGAGCGTACGCAGCATCGCCGGCCAGGGCTTCTTGACCACCAGGTACCCTCCGGTGTGTGGATCGGTCACGCTCTCGCCGCGCTCATCGACGATGTCCGCCTCGATGCCGGGCAAGGGCAGTGTGCACGAGCCGGGCTTGGTGGCGACCACCCCGGGGAGAGGGGAGATCAGGATGGCGCCGGTCTCGGTCTGCCACCAGGTGTCGACGATGGGGCAGCGCCCCCCGCCGATCACGCGGTGATACCACACCCAGGCCTCGGGGTTGATGGGCTCGCCGACGCTGCCGAGCAGGCGCAGCCGGGAGAGGTCGTAGCCGCCGGGAACCTCATCACCGAGCTTCATCAGCGCCCGGATGGCGGTGGGCGCGGTGTAGAACACGCTGACGCGGTGATCCTGGCAGAGTTTCCAGAACCGCCCGCCGTCGGGAAACGTCGGCGACCCCTCGTACAACACCACGGTGGCCCCGAGAGCGAGCGGCCCGTAGGCGACGTAGCTGTGGCCGGTGACCCAACCGACATCGGCGGTGCACCAGTAGACATCGTCCTCGTGCAGATCGAACACCCACTGGGTGGTCACCTTGGCGCCGAGCAGGTAGCCGCCGCTCGAATGCTGGATGCCCTTGGGCTTGCCGGTGGAGCCCGAGGTGTAGAGCAGGAACAGGGGATGCTCGGCCTCCACCCAGACCGGCGCGCACTCCCTCGAGCAGCCCGCCACCGCATCCTCCCACCACAGGTCCCGTGCGGGCTGCATCGCGACCGGCCGCCCGGTCCGTTTGAGGACGATCACCCGCTCAATACTGGAACAGGCCCCGGCGAGCGCCTTGTCGGCCGCGGCCTTCAGCTCGATGACTTGACCGGCGCGCCAACCGCCGTCGGCCGTGATGAGCACCTTCGCTCCGGTGTCCTCGATACGGTCCCGCAGCGCGGGCGCCGAGAAGCCGCCGAACACCACCGAGTGGATGGCGCCGATGCGGTTGCAGGCATGCATGGCGATCACGATCTCGGGCACGAGCGGCATGTAGATCGCCACCCGGTCGCCGTGGCCAACACCCTGGGCCTTGAGGGCATTGGCGAAACGGCACACCTCGGCGTGCAGTTCCCGATAGCTCAACCGGCGGACCTCTCCGGACTCACCCTCGAAGACGATCGCGGTCTTCTCGCCTCGCTTGGCCAGATGGACGTCCAGGCAGTTGTAAGAAACGTTGAGCCGCCCGTCCGTGAACCAGCGGTAATTCGGCGCGTCCGACTCATCCAGCGACACGGTGAACGGCGTGTGCCACGAGAGCTCCTCGCGGGCGAGGCGCGCCCAGAATCCGGAATGATCCTCGGCCGCGTGCCGCCTCAGCTCATCGAACCGGGCCGTCCCGATGCGCGCGCGCGCCACGAAGTCCGCGGAAGGCCGGAACGTGCGCTCCTCGTGCAGGACAGACTCGATATTCTGGCTCGCCATGGGTCCCCCGCGGTCATTGCTCTGATTGAACTCGAGAATAGCCGAATCCGTGCAAGATTCATGCAATACCAATCCCGGCGCCCGGGGAAAGGCGGCTTACGGGCGGGCGGCGCGCGCGGCGAGCCGCTCGCCCTGGCGACGCAGGAGAGGTCCAAATCCCAGTTGGTCATACAGCGTCCCGAGCGCCGCGAGATCCGGGGTGCGCGGCCGCAAGTCCCCCGGCCCGACCGCGAGCGGCATGTCACAGACGATCTGCGTCAGCCTTCGCGCAAGGTAAACGGCGTCGCGATGCTCGAGCAGGCGCTGGCGCAACTCCCTGCCGCCGCGCAGACCGAGAGATCCCACCCGGCCGAGCTGTCCGTAGAGATCGTCGATCGATGAGAAGGCCCGCATCAGCGCGGCGGCGGTCTTGGGACCCACCCCGGGCACGCCGGGTATGTTGTCCGAGGTATCCCCGGTGAGTGCGAGAAAGTCGGCGAAACGCTCCGGGAGGATGCCGAAATGACGGTGCACGTCGCCGTAGCCGAGCGGCCCTCGGGAGCCAAAGTCCCAGTACAGGTCGCCGTCGCGGACCAGTTGGGCCAGGTCCTTGTCCCGGGTGATGAACGCCGAGCGCACGCCCTGCCCGCGCATGAGGCAGGACAGCGTGCCGATCAGATCGTCGGCCTCGTAGTGTGGATCGACGAAAGTGGCGAGCCCCAGATGACGGCAGAGGTCCCGGCAGTAGTCGAATTGCGCGGCCAGGTCCGTGGGCGCGGGCTCGCGGTTGGCCTTGTAGGGCGGGTAGATGGCATTGCGATATGAAGTGGCGAGACGCTGATCGAATGCGACGGCGACGAAAGCCGGCCGCGTCTTTTCCACCAGATCACCGAGGAAGCGTGCGAAACCGAACACGGCGTGCACGGGCCGCCGCTCCCGATCGACCATGCCGGGCAGTTGCGAGTAATACGCGCGAAAGACGTATACCGAGGCGTCGATGAGATAAATCACGGGACGGGGCTGATCGGGGTGTGGTTGTGGCAGCCCGCCAGAGCTACGTCAGCCAGCGCTGAATGCGATCGTGCAATGGACTCGATCGCGGAAAATGCGCGAGCAGATACTGCATCTGATCGGCCAGCACGCGCCGGCCCTTCAGAAAGATGTATTCGGCGTAGGTCGGCGTGAAGGGCACCGCGATGAGCTGCATCTTCGCCTGCTCCGGGGTGCGCGAGGCCTTGTGGTTGTTGCAGCGGCGGCAGGCGGTGACGACGTTGGTCCAGGTATCGAGCCCCCCCTGGCTGAACGGCCGCACGTGGTCGCGCGAGAGCTCGCGAGAGGCGAACCGCACCCCGCAGTACATGCAGAGGTGGCCGTCCCGCCGGAACAGCGTCTGGTTATTGAGCGGCGGCACATAGTCGTGGCGGGTGCTGCCGGGATTGCCGGTATGACCGACCGTGGAGACGATGGAATTGATCTCGAGTTCGGTCCGCCGCCCGGTGAGGGCACTCACCCCCCCGAAAAGCGTATAGAGCGGGGATCCGCAAGTATAGGCGACCTGCTCCTGGGTGTAGAGTCGAGCCGCTTCCCTGTAATCAATCCACTCCAGGGGCATGCCGGAGACGTCCGTGCGCAGCACGAGCTGGGAGAGCCCGCGTACCGCCCCCTTCGGAACGATGCGCAGATCATCCGCCGCGCCGTGGTCGGCCCGATCGAGATCTATGCCCATCATGGCTCCTGTAAGATAAGGCAATAGTGTGCGAAACTTCAACAATGTCAACTTGCTGAATCGCAACGTTCAGAATTGAATCACGGTCGGGGGGGCACACGAGCCTCCCCGCGAGCTGCGAGGGCCAAAGATGCCAGCAATCATAGGCGCACTGCTTGAGCGCGCGCCCCGAGAAACGCGTGTCAGTTTGGTGCCCGAGGTCGCCGGGAAACTCCTGCGCGCCGGTGCACGGGTGCTGCTCGAGCACGGAGCCGGCGAGCGGGCCCGCTTCCCCGATGAGGCCTATCAGGGGGTGCAGTGGGCGGACTCCGCCTCCGTGCTCGCGCAGGCGCAGGTCCTGCTGACGGTGCAACCGCTCAGCCTGGAACAGATCCAGGGTTTGAAATCGGGTACGGCGCTCATCGGCTTCCTGCAACCGTATGCGCGTCGGGAGGAGGTGCGGGCACTCAAGGACCGCGGCATCACCAGCTTCGCCATGGAGCTGGTACCACGCATCTCGCGGGCGCAGTCGATGGACGCCCTGTCCTCGCAAGCCTCGATCGCCGGTTACAAGGCTGTGCTGATCGCAGCCAACCAGATGCAGAAATTTCTTCCCATGCTGACCACGGCCGCCGGGACCATCCGTCCCGCGCAGGTGCTCGTCATCGGCGCGGGCGTTGCGGGACTGCAGGCGATTGCGACGGCAAAGCGCCTCGGCGCCATCGTAGAGGCATACGACGTGCGCGGCGCCACGCGGGAACAGGTGAAATCGCTTGGTGCGAAATTCGTGGACACCGGCGTCAGTGCCGAGGGCACCGGGGGCTATGCACGGGAGCTGACCGAAGAGGAACGGCGCAAGCAGCAAGAGGTGCTGGATGCACGCATCGCCGCCGCGGATGCGGTGATCACCACGGCGGCCGTGCCTGGCCGTCCGGCGCCGAAGATCATTCTGCGCGGGGCGGTCGAGCGCATGCGGCCCGGGTCGGTGATCGTGGACATCGCGGCCGAGCAGGGCGGCAACTGCGAGCTGACGCGCCCCGGGGAGACGGTGATGCATCGGGGCGTCGAGGTGGTGGGTCCGGTGAACCTGCCCGCGCAGCTCGCCTACAACGCGAGCGAGATGTATGCCCGGAATCTCTTGAACTTCCTCACCCCGGCGCTGAAGGGCGGGGAGCTCGCCATCGACTGGAGCGACGAGGTTTTCGCGCAGTCCTGCCTGACGCACGCCGGCGAGATCCGCCATGAGCCGACCCGCAAGTCGATCGAAGGCTGAGGAGAGACCATGACTGGCATGATTGCGCTCTACATCTTTATGCTCGCGGCCTTCACCGGGTACGAGGTCATCTCCCGAGTGCCGGTGATCCTGCACACCCCGTTGATGTCGGGCTCCAATTTCGTGCACGGCATCGTGCTGGTGGGGGCCATGGTGGCGCTCGGCAACGCGCACACGCCCCTCGAGAAGACCATCGGCTTCATCGGCGTACTGCTTGCCGCGGGCAACGTCGTCGGCGGCTACGTCTCGACCGAGCGGATGCTCGAGATGTTCAAATCCAGCCAGGACAAGAAGAAGGGCTCGCAAACATGACATTGCCGCACTCCCTCACGGATGAGCTGATCCAGGCGGTGTATTTCATCGCCGCACTGCTCTTTATCGTGGGCCTGAAGCGCATGAGCTCCCCGAAGGGCGCGCGCGGAGGCATCGTGTGGGCCGGCATCGGCATGTTGATCGCGGGCCTGATCACGTTCCTCTGGCCGGGGATGCACAACGACATCCTGATCCTCACGGCCATCTTCATCGGCGGTATCGCCGCATGGTGGAGCGGCAAGCGGGTGCCGATGACCGCGATGCCGCAGATGGTGGCCCTGTACAACGGCATGGGCGGCGGGGCCGCGGCGGCGATTGCCTGCGAGGAGCTCATCCGCGGCCGAGCGCTCGCAAGCGCCCCGGCGATGCTGGCGGTGATCGGGGCCATCATCGGCGCGGTGTCCTTCTCGGGCAGCCTCATCGCCTTCGCCAAACTCCAGGGCCTCATCAGCAAGTCGCTCCGCTACGGCGCCCAGCAGGTCGTGAATGCGCTGGTGTTCATCGCCACCCTCGCCCTCGGCGGCTGGATCGTGGTGCTGCACGGGGCGGCGCCGAGTTCCGTGGTGATCGCCTTCTTCGCGCTCTCGCTGCTCTTTGGCGTGCTCGTGACGCTCCCCATCGGCGGAGCGGACATGCCGGTGGTGATCTCCCTCTACAACGCCTGCACGGGTCTCGCGGTCGCCTTCGAGGGCTTCGTGCTCGGCAACGCCGCCATGATCATCGCCGGCATGGTGGTCGGGGCGGCGGGCACCTTGCTCACGCAGTTGATGGCCAAGGCCATGAACCGCTCGATCGCCAACGTGCTGTTCAGCAACTTCGGCGAGACCGCCGCCGCCGGCGGGGAGATCGCCGGAAGCTTGAAGCCCATCGAGGCGAGCGATGCGGCCGTGATGATGGCCTACGCCAGCAAGGTGATCGTGGTGCCGGGCTATGGCATGGCGGTCGCCCAGGCGCAGCACAAGATCTGGGAGCTCTGCCAGCTGCTCATCGAGCGCGGCGTCACGGTACGCTTCGCCATCCACCCGGTGGCCGGACGCATGCCCGGGCACATGAACGTGCTGCTCGCGGAAGCCGGGGTCCCCTACGATCTGATCGGGGATCTCGAGGAGATCAATTCCGATTTCGAGTCCGCGGACGTTGCCTTGATCATCGGCGCCAACGACGTCGTCAACCCCGTCGCCCGCACCGACAAGTCGAGTCCCATCTACGGCATGCCCATCCTGAACGCCGACAAGGCGAAGAACGTCATCGTCATCAAGCGCGGCAAGGGCGCCGGGTTCTCAGGCATCGAGAACGCGCTCTTCTATCTCGACAACACCCGCATGCTCTACGGCGATGCGCAGAAAGCCGGCGCAGAGCTGATCCATGCGGTCAAGGCGATGGATTAGCGCCGGGCGAGCCGGTTCCGGGCGGAAACAGCCGCGTTCAGGTCGAGGCGCGGATCAGGGTCTGCCGCAGCACCGCGGTCCGGCGGTTCCGGGGCCATGTGGCATACGTGGCATGCCGGGCATGCCCGGCCGTTCCCCGCGCTGCAGCGGCCGCATCGGCCATTGCTGGTCCCGTTCGAGCCGGCGCTGCAT
>DAHVQK010000086.1 GCA_027317845.1 Gammaproteobacteria bacterium | reverse complement strand
CGTGTACTGCAGCGAATACATGGGCGAGGATGAGGCCACGGCGCTTCTGCTCGGGAGCCTCGAAGGGGAGGCGCTCGGGGATCCGCGGCCGATCCGCTTCACCTCCGGCGTGAGGCGCCGGCTCTGGTCGCGCAATTGCGTGGCGATCGGCCTCGCGGCCGGCTTCATCGAGCCGCTCGAGTCCACGGCCATCCATCTCATCCAGTCGGGCGTCAGCCGGCTGCTCGCGCTGTTTCCCGATCGAGGTTTCGATCCGGCGATCAGCGCGGAATACAACCGCAAGGTCCGCCAGGAGTACGAGCAGGTCCGGAATTTCCTCGTCCTGCACTACAGCGCGACCGAGCGGCGCGATACCCCGTTCTGGCGGCACTGCGCGGCGCTGCCAGCGCCCGATGGCCTGCTAAGAAAGCTCGATCTGTTTCGCGCCACCGGGCAGATCTTCCGCGAGGACGAGGAGCTGTTCACCGAGCAGTCCTGGCTGCAGGTGATGGTGGGTCAGGGTGTGCTGCCCCGGCGTTACCACCCGGCGGCCGACGAGTTGCCTCAGGGGCAGCTCGAGGAGTTCCTCGGCACCATCCGCAACGTAATCGGCACGGCGGTGGAGCGCATGCCCACCCACGATGGCTTCATCGCCGCGCATTGCGCGAGCATGAGGCCGTAGCGGCGGACTCTGCGGGGGTGGTAGACCCGCCCCTCACCTCGCGAGCAGCGCCGTCGCGCGGCAATGCCGCTCGATGTATTCCCGGTGGGTCGGCAGCGCGCGCGCCGCCTTTTCCAACACTTCGCGGATGCCCGCCAGGTGGCGCGGCGCATCGACTCCGGTATGCAGATCGACCAGCGGATGGTATCGCTCGGGCAGGACCTCCTGACCGATCAGGATCGCCAGCCAGTTGGGGTTCTGGAACAGCTCGAAGGGTTCGGCCACGATGCGCCCCGAGTGGCGGAAGTGGTCGATCTTGTACTTGAGGGTCTGCGGCACGGCCATCGAGCGCGTGTGGCGCCAGAGCGGCTCCTCGCGCTCCTGGGCATGGTAGTGCAGGATCAGAAAGTCGCGGATGCGCTCGTACTCGGTGTAGGTCAACCGGTTGAATTCCCGCGCGAGAAGCGGGTTGCAATCCCTGTCGGGAAAGAGCGCAAGGAGTCTCGTGATCGCCGCCTGCACGAGATGCAGCGCGGTGGACTCGAGCGGCTCGATGAAGCCGGCCGCGAGGCCGATCGCCACGCAATTGCGCGACCATGACTCGCGGCGGGCGCCGGTGGTGAAGCGGATCGGCCGCGGATCCCCGAGCGCCTCCCCTTCGAGGCTCCCGAGCAGAAGCGCCGTGGCCTCATCCTCGCCCATGTATTCGCTGCAATAGACATGGCCGTTGCCGATGCGATGTTGCAATGGAATCCGCCACTGCCAGCCCGCAGGGCGGGCCGTCGAGCGGGTATACGGCGGCAGCTCCGCGCCGACCGCGCAGCCGACCGCGATCGCCCGGTCGCAGGGCAGCCACTCGCGCCAGTCCTCGAGGCCGCTCTCGAGGGCGCCTTCGATCAGCAGGCCACGAAAGCCCGAGCAGTCGATGAACAGGTCACCCTCGATTCGCCGCCCATCCTTGAGCAGGAGCGAGTCTATGAAGCCGTCCTCGCCGCGCAGGCGCACATCCACGACCTCGCCCTCCGTGCGGATGACGCCGCGCTGCTGCGAGTAGCCGCGCAGATGGCGGGCATAGAGCGCGGCATCGAAGTGATAGGCGTAATCGAGCGTCGACAACGCCAGCCGCGGGTCCCGCAGGGGCCGCTCGAACCGGCCGGCGCGGGCGGCGACCCACGCCATGGCGTATTCCTCCAGCGGCGTCTCGAGACCACGACCGCGCTCGCGCAGCCAATAGTGATGCAGCGGGACGGTGTCGAAGTCGGGCGCGAAGCGGCCGAACGGGTGGAAGTAACGGTGACCGGCGCGCGTCCAGCCGACGAATTCGATGCCGAGCTTGAACGAGCCTCCCGTGATGGCCATGAGCGCGTTCTCATCGAGCCCGAGCTGCTCATTGAACTGCCGTATCGGCGGGATGGTCGCCTCGCCGACGCCGATGGTGCCGATCGCGGCTGACTCGATGAGCTCGATGGGGCAGTTGCCGCGTGTCGCATCGGCCAGCGCCGCGGCGCACATCCATCCTGCCGATCCTCCACCCAGGATCACGATACGTCGTATGCGTCGTTCCGAGCTGTCATTCATGGCGGGTCACCGCGGTGGCGCGATTCTCAGGCGTCGCAGATCCGGCGCCCGGCCTCGAGTTTGCCATATTGCCCGCGTGGGCACCGGGTGCGATGCGCGCGCTTCGGGCCACGATATCCGCGCGGTGTCCCGGTCTGCCGTGAGTGATGAATACGTATGCGAAGCGTTGCCAAGGCGAGAGAGCGCGTCGCATTCTGCGGCACCGGCTCATGAGCCACCGTGAGCGTGGCTGCTCGGGGGGAGGTGTCGATTCGTGAAATCAGGACTTCGTGTTGCCGCCGGCCTCGCCGTGGCGGCGCTTGCGGCTTGCTCGGCACACGCGGCAGTCGCCTCCACGGTTCGCATTCGCCCAAACGGCGCCGATGTTCCACTCGCGGGCGGCGTGCTGGCCCTGCGCGTGGTGGGCAACGATGCGCTGCGCGTGCACTTCCTGCCGGCCGGCCGCGCCAGCGCACCGGCGCTGGTGATGGCGCCGGATGCCACCCGCGCGCCCACGGATCCCGTCAAGGTGCGCCTCACGAGTCACGACGTCGTGTTGCGCTGCGGTGCGCTTCGGGCCTTGCTCGATCGAGACACGAAGACCCTGGAGCTCTTTGACGGTGTCTCGCGCGAGCCGTTGCTGCGCGAGACGGACATCGAAAGCCTCGCGCATGGCACGGCGCAGTTGCGCTTCGCGCCGGACGCCGCGCTCTACGGCGTGCACGGCTTCGATGCCTTCCAGAAAGCTTCCTCCGGGCTGTTGCGCACGGGACGTCAGATCGCCACCGCGGGTGAGCAGGGCGATGCCGGGGCGCCTTTCGTCTGGAGCACCTCCGGGTTCGGCGTCCTGGTCGACAGTCAGAAGACCGTATTCAACCTGTCTGACGGCGCGCTCGGTCTGCTGAAGCAGACCCGCCCGGATGTGGACCTCTATCTGATCGCCGGCACCCCGAAGCG
>DAHVQK010000083.1 GCA_027317845.1 Gammaproteobacteria bacterium | reverse complement strand
CTCCTTCAGCATGACGAACAGGATCGGTACCAGGATCATCACGGCAATCGTCGCGGTCACCATGCCGCCAACGATTGGCGCGGCGATCGGCTTCATCACATCCGAGCCGATCCCCGTCTCCCAGAGAATGGGCGCGAGGCTGCCAACGACGGCACAAACCGTCATGAGCACCGGACGGAGCCGCAGCACGGCCCCTTCAATCGCGACTGCCGCGAGGTCCTCAGGCGTCAGGGCACGGTGCGATTTGATGCGTTCCTCGAGCGCGCCACGCAGGTACACGAGCATGACCACCGCCGTCTCCACGGCAATCCCAAAGAGAGCGATGTAGCCGACCGCCACCGCGACGCTGAATTCATAGCCGAGCAACCATTGCAGCAGCAGCCCGCCGATGAGCGCGAAGAAGACGGGGAAAAACAGCAGGACCGCCTCGGCCACGGAGCGGAACAGGAGGTACAGCAGGAGGAAGATCGCCATAAAGACGACCGGCAGGATGAGCTCGAGACGCTGCTTCGCCTGCATCTCGAACTGATACTGGCCGGACCACTTGTACGTGTACCCAGGGGACAGCGTGAGCTTCTCGTGAAGGAGCCGGTTGGCGCGCGCGACGAGGCCGCCATAGTTCGAGGTGCTGAGGTTAAGATACACATACCCCGTGAGCTCACCGTCTTCGTCCCGGATCATGGAAGGCCCGCGGGAGAAGGTGATCGACGCCACCTCGCCGAGCGGGATCTGGGCGCCCGTCGGCGTGGCGATCACGACCTGCTCGAGCTGCGGGAGGTTGTTGCGGAAGTCGTGGGCGTAGCGCACATTAATGGGAAAGCGCTCGCGACCCTGCACGGTCTCGGCGATATCCTCACCGCCAATCCCCGACTCGATGGCGCGTTGAACCTCCCCGACGGTAAGCCCATACCGGGCCGCCTCGAGGCGGTGCACTGCGATGTTGATGTAGAGGCCCTGCGCGACACGCTCTGCGAACACCGACTCGACACCGGGCAGGCGGGTGAGCAGATCGCTCACGCGCCTGCCCACTCGAGCGATCCCCGCAAGAGTCGGACCCTGGATCTTAAGTCCCACGGGGGTCTTGATGCCGGTGAGCTCCATGTCGAGACGACCGGCGACCGGCATGGTCCAGGTGTTCGTGAGCCCGGGAAACTGCAGCTTCGCGTTCATCTGCGCGATCAACTTCTCGTACGTCATGCCGGCGGGCCATTGCCTGCGGGGCTTCAGCATGATGGTGGTATCGAACATGTCGAGCGGGGCGTTGTCGGTCGCGCTATCGGAGCGACCCGCGGTCCCGAACACGGACTTGACCTCCGGGAATGAGCGAATGATGCGATCCTGTTCCTGCAGGAGCTGTGTGACCTGAGTGATCGAGATGCCGGGCAGCGCCGTCGGCATATAGAGCACGGAGCCCTCATAAAGCGCCGGCATGAACTCACTGCCGATGCGCTGGGCCAGCGGCACCGTGAGTGCGAGAACGATCACTGCCACAGCGAGCGCCGTCCGGCGATAGCGCAAGCAGAGCTTGAGCATTGGCAGATAAAGCGCTCTGGTGATCCGGGAGATGGGATTGCGCGACTCGGGTCGCAGTCGGCCGCGGATGAAGAGCGGCATCAGCAGCGGCACCAACGTGATCGCTAGAATCGACGAACAGGCAATCGCAAGCGTCTTGGTCCAGGCGAGCGGCGTGAAGAGCCGCCCCTCCGGCCCTTCGAGCAGGAAGACCGGCAGGAACGAGACGATGATGATGATCAGGGAGAAGAAGAGCGCCGGAGCCACCTGCTCGGCGGCGCCGAGCAGGAGCGCACGGCGATCCTGCGACGACGAGGCAGGGAGCGCAGCACCGCCCTCGCCCACCGCGGCTCCCCCGGTCTCGGCCGGAGGGCCATCCGGCAGTCCTTCGCCACCGGTGTCCGCTTCAGCGAGCCGACGGTAGCCGTTTTCGACCATCACCATGGCGGCATCGACCAGCACCCCGATCGCGAGCGCGAGGCCGCCGAGCGACATGATGTTGCTCGAGACATGCAGGAAATACATCGGGATGAACGCGGCGATGACCGCGATCGGGATGGAGAGAATCGGGATCAGCGCCGAGCGGAAATGCCACAGGAAGAGGACGATCACCAGGCTCACCACCAGCGCCTCCTCGATGAGATCGCGCTCGAGGGTGTGGACCGAAGCCTCGATGAGACCGGAGCGATCATAGGCGGTTCGGATCGTGACGCCCGGCGGGAGCGAGGGAGCAATGGCGGCGAGTTTGGCCTTCACCGCCTGGATAACCTTGAGAGCGTTCTCACCATAGCGCATCACGACGATGCCGCCGACGGTCTGCCCCTCGCCCTGCCACTCCGCAACGCCGCGGCGGGGCGCGGGACCGAAATTCACCACCCCGAGGTCCTTCACGAGCACCGGCGTGCCGTTCTTGACGGCCACCGGAATGTCGGCGAGATCCTTGAGTGATCGAATGTACCCGAGCCCGCGCACCATGTACCCGGCGCCCGAGAGCTCGAGCACCCCGCCGCCCACCTCGTTGGTGCTCGCGCGGATGCGCTCGATCACTCTCGAGAGCGGGATGTCATACGCGCGCAGCTTGTCGGGATCGAGATTCACCTGGTACTGGCGGACGAAGCCGCCAATCGAGGCGACCTCCGCCACCCCCGGCACGGTCTCGAGCTGGTAGCGCAGGGACCAGTCCTGAAGAGTCCGCAAATCGGCGAGGCTATAGCGGTGAGTGTGGTCGACGAGCGCATATTCGTAGACCCACCCGGCGGCCGTCGCATCCGGGCCCATCTCGGGGTGAACCCCTGGCGGGAGGCGACCCTCGATCTGCTGCAGGTACTCGAGCACGCGCGAGCGGGCCCAGTAGAGGTTGGTCCCATCCTTGAAGACGACGAACACGTAGGAGTCGCCGAACATCGTCTGGGCGCGTACCGCCTTCACCCGCGGCGCAGCGAGCAGCGTCGTGACAATCGGGTAGGTCACCTGATCTTCGATCAAGTTCGGTGGCTGGCCCGTCCAGCGGGTGTGGATGACGACTTCTACGTCGGAGATGTCCGGCAACGCGTCGATCGGGATATGCCTCATCGACCAGAGACCCGCTGCAATCGCAAGCAGGGTCCCGGTGAAGACGAGGAAGCGGTTCGCCGCACACCAGCGCAAGATTCGGGCAATCATCTACAGCCCTCCCGCCACATCGACAGACAGCTGATGCGTGGCCAAGACCTGACCCGCCTTTCGGGCCACGACCGCGACCTGCCAGGTGCCGCCTCCCGCCAGGGTCACCGAGCCCTGGTACGCGCCGTTTCCGGCTGAACTCAATTGCACCGAAACCTGCTTGCCCGCCATTCCCATGGCCGGCATCCCCGGCAGCACGAAGGTCGCACTCACCTGTGCACCATTGACCGGTTCGCCCTTGCGGTCGGTGAGCGTCACGCGGATGAGATTGCGCCCCACGCGCGGGGGATTTGGTTGCAGGGTTACGGCGAGACGCATCTGCGGAGCACCCGCGGCCTGGGTCGCCGTGGGCGGCGGTGCGAAGGCGGACAACGCGGCCTCAAGCTGGCATTGGGAATCGATGAGGAACTTCGCCGAGGTGACGATGCGATCGCCGGGCTTGAGCCCGTTGAGAACGACGTATTCATCGCCGAACTCGGCACCGAGACG
>DAHVQK010000074.1 GCA_027317845.1 Gammaproteobacteria bacterium | reverse complement strand
GATCACATTCGTGCGTGCACCTTCCTGATCGTGGACGGGGTGCTGCCATCCAACGAGGGTCGCGGCTATGTGCTGAGACGCATCATCCGGCGCGCGATCCGCCATGGGTACAAGCTCGGGATCACCGAGCCGTTCTTCTACCGGCTGGTCGAGGTGCTGGCGCAGGAGATGAGCGGCGCCTATCCGGAGCTCATTCACGGCCGCGGATTCGCCGAGCAGGTCCTGAAGCGGGAAGAGGAGCGCTTTGCGGATACGCTGGCACACGGCATGGAACTGCTCGAGGGGGTCATGGCGAAGATCGCCGCAGCCGAGACCGGGCCGAGAGCGGTGCCCGCGGTCGCGGCCGCGGTGATTCCCGGGGACATCGTATTCAAGCTCTACGATACCTATGGTTTTCCCGCGGACCTGACCGCCGATATCGCGCGCGAGCGTGGTCTGAGCATCGATCAGTCCGGCTTCGAAGCGGCAATGGAGGCGCAGCGGCGCCGCTCCCAGGATGCGAGCCGCTTCGGCGTCGATCTGCGGGGTGGCGCGCCGCTTCAGGCGCGCACCGCCTTCGAGGGATACGAGCGCCTGGCCGCCGAGGGGCGCGTGGTGGCGCTGTTGAAGGGGGGCAGCGCGGTGGAATCGCTCGGCGCCGGCGAAGCAGGCGAGGTGGTGCTCGACCGTACCCCGTTCTATGCCGAATCCGGTGGCCAGGTGGGCGATACCGGCACGCTGTCCGCCGCCGGCGTGAGCTTCGAGGTCGAGGACACCCAGAAGCGGGGTGCGGCCTATGCGCACATCGGCCGTGTGGCGGAGGGGGAAATTCGTGTCGGGGAGCTGTTGAGGGCACAGGTCGACGCGGAACGCCGCCGCGCCATCATGCTCAATCACAGCGCGACGCACCTGCTGCACGCGGCCTTGCGCAAGACCCTGGGCACGCACGTGCAGCAGAAGGGTTCACGGGTCGCCCCCGATCGGTTGCGTTTTGATTTCTCGCACCCGCAGCCCGTGACGCCGGGAGAGCTCGACACCATCGAGAGGCTGGTGAATGCCCAGGTCCGGGTCAATTCCCCGGCCGAAACACGCATCATGAGCTACGAGAATGCCGTGGCGGCAGGTGCCATGGCGCTCTTTGGCGAGAAGTACGAGCACGAGGTACGGGTGCTGCGGGTCGGGGACTTCTCCATGGAACTGTGTGGGGGGACCCACGTGCAGCGCTCTGGAGACATCGGGCTGTTCAAGATCGTCAGCGAAAGTGGCGTCGCTTCGGGGGTCCGTCGGATCGAGGCGGTCACTGGCGAGGGCGCCGTGGATTACATCGAGCACAGCGAGGCCCTGCTGAAGGACGTGGCCCACCTCGTGCGCGGCGCGCGGGACGACCTCAAGGACAAGGTGCGTGATGCGCTGGAGCGCATCCGGCAGATGGAGCGGGAGATCCGCACCCTGAAGGACCGACTGGCCTCCGGTGAGGGCACTGACCTCGCAGAGGGCGCGGTGGACGTCCAGGGGATCAAGGTGCTCGCCACCCAGGTGACGGGAGCCGACAGCGCGGCGCTGCGCAGTGCGGTCGATCGCCTGAAAGGCCAGCTGAAATCGGCCGTGGTGGTGCTGGCTTCCGTCGAAGACACCGAAAAGGTGGTTCTGGTGGTCGGCGTGACGCCGGATCAGTGCTCTCGGGTGAAGGCCGGCGAGCTCGCCGGGGTCATCGCGGCGCAGGTCGGCGGCCGCGGCGGCGGGCGGCCGGACTTCGCTCAGGCCGGTGGCAGTAATCCCGCAGCGCTCGAGGCTGCGCTCGCCGCGGTCCCCGAATGGGTCCGCGCGCGCCTGGGGGGCTGAAAATGGGGGGTAGGAGGGGATTGGACGGGGTCAAAGGGTGTACAGTGTGCCAGGAGAAGGAGGTCAAGCCATGCTCATATTGACCAGACGAGTCGGGGAGACGCTGATGATTGGTGACGAGGTCTCCGTGACCATCTTGGGCGTCAAGGGCAATCAGGTACGGGTAGGGATCCAGGCGCCGAAAAGCGTCGCCGTGCATCGCGAAGAAATTTACAAGCGTATTCAGCGGGAACGGGAACAAGGGCAGACGGATCGGCCGCCTCCGGGTCCGAAGGAAGATCGGCCGGTGCAGTCCGAAGAGGGGACTCCGTCCCTGTCCGACAGCATTCTCTGATCGCACCGGGCGTCCCCAAAATCGCCGGCTTGCAGTATGATGCCGCCCCTTGCAAGGGGACGGGGGTTCCTGAGTCCTGCCTTCAGGATGAGTCCCGCCGTGACGGACAGAGGGTCCGCCGGATGAGCGGAATGCCTGGCATCGCGCACCGGCAAAGGCTGCTCGATCCGCGGTCACGCTTCCTCCCGGGAAGGATGGGCGGGAGGCCTGTGGCGGGACGACCGTGTCACGGCTCGCGCCGGCGCACGGGTGGTATCGGAAAGATGGGCATCGGATGCGGAGAGATGGCCGAGTGGTCGAAGGCGCACCCCTGCTAAGGGTGTAAGGGTCAAAAGCCCTTCGAGGGTTCGAATCCCTCTCTCTCCGCCACTGACCTTCTTGCGGGCCCTGCCCGCGGGGCCCGCAAGAAGGTCAGCGGAGCAGGGAATGGTGGACGAAGCCTCTGGTTCGACAAAATCGCCTGGAGCGATTTTGAACGCGGCGCCGCCGCGGCCCCGAAGGGGCGAGGCTCAGGATGAGCCGAGTAATCCCTCTCTCTCCGCCAGATTCAATGACTCATGCGCTCCCTCGTGAGCCCGCGCGTTTTCGAATATGAAAACCATATGAAACGCGCGTTGTGGACGCAGGTGGATGCTCTCTGCTTGAACGAGGAGGCACGAGGCAAGAATCGAATCCCGTCCGACGCCAGCGCGAACAGCTTTATCGTGCGCGCGGGTCAGTGAGTTCCGCAGCATTCAGGGCGTAGGGTCCTCCTGACAGTTGCACAGCAGGCCTGCGCGACTGTTGGTCGCGAGGTCGCCGATGTCAGTGGTGGCATTACCGCAAATGCGCTCACGCCCGCGGTCATCGCAACCCCCATATGCAGCGCGCCCGGAAGCTCACAGCTTCAATTCCTTCGCGAGATTCACGAAGGGAAGTATCCGGGCTTTGCTGTCCGCCCATTCCGTATCCTCCCCGCCCGCGTTCAGGTGCACCTGATAGTAGCGGGGGATGGCCGTGCGCTGCGCGAAATAGACGATGTTTCTGCTGAGCGCGCGCGCGCCTGTTTTGCACTCCACCGCAAACTCGGGTTTGCCGTTTCTCAGCACGACGAAGTCGATCTCCCTGCCGGCAGCATCGCGCAGGAAGCGCAAGGACATGTCGTCTCCCAGCGTGTCTTCGGTGAAATGACAGTACTTGAGCAGATGCGAGGCTACGAGGTTTTCGAATCGGGCGGCATCATCCTGGCAGAGCGACCAATCCCAAAGATAGAGCTTTCTCTCCTTTTTCACCGCCCGAAGGTGAGGTGGTCCGTACGGCATTATCCTAAAGCAGTAGTACAGGTTTTCGAATATGCCGACCCACTTGTCCGCGGTCTCGAAGGCGACCGACAGGTCTTGTCGGAGGTTGGCAATCGAGAGAATTGAACCGACCCGTTCCGGCAGCATCTGAGCGAGTAGTTGCAGTTGGGAAACCTCACGGACGGACTCCAGACTGATGAGGTCCTCCTGAATGACGCGGCTCGTTCTCTCGCGCTGCCATCTTCTCCAATGGCGGCTCTCCTGCTTCAGGAAGGGCTCCGGGAAGCCGCCGAATCTGAGCAGAGTCTCGAGGTCGGAAGACTGCGGGTCATTGGTGAGCTCAAAGAGCGACAAGGGGTGGAGCCGGTAGTAGTGATATCTTCCCTGTAGCGAGTCGCCTCCGCGGCGATAGTGGTCCAGGCGCGCCGACCCTGTGATCAGGAACTGGGTGCTCGATTTATGGCGGTCGTAGAAGCCCTTGACCAGGTTCCGCCAGCGCTTGTACTTGTGGACCTCGTCGAGGATCACCGTTCGCTGGCCGCTGGGCAGGCCTCCCTTGACGAGAAGCATCTGATGCTCAGGTACGTCCCAGCTGAGATAGGCGGGGTGGGTTTCGTCGGCTCCGGGGATCAGGCTCAATGCCAGGGTGGACTTGCCCACTTGGCGTGGGCCGCCCA
This sequence comes from Gammaproteobacteria bacterium, assembly GCA_027317845.1. GTDB lineage: Bacteria > Pseudomonadota > Gammaproteobacteria > Steroidobacterales > Steroidobacteraceae > 13-2-20CM-66-19. Next base: position 405 of record DAHVQK010000074.1, on the reverse strand, counting down.
AAAAGACCATCTTCTCTTGCAAGTCCTGGCGTATCGGGTCTGTGAGATAGCGCTTCACGGATTTTCCGCTGGTAAGAGGGTGGCGGGTGGGATCGTGTATAAATTAGAGTGACTTCTATTTTACACATGACAAGATTAGAGTCCAGCTGAATTTATCCGCGGTCGGGATTCCGTGCCATGCACCCGATACCCGCAACGCATCAGTCCAGGACCAAGGTCGCCCTGCTAAGGGTGTAAGGGTCAAAAGCCCTTCGAGGGTTCGAATGAAGTGGTCCCCCGTTGACGGACCTCTAATGGATGGATTAAACCAACCGGTTGGAGGTCACTATGGAACGTCAGGTTCGTGCTCAATATACCGCCGATTACAAGGCGCAGGCAGTGTCATTGGCGGAGACGCTCGGGGCG
>DAHVQK010000052.1 GCA_027317845.1 Gammaproteobacteria bacterium | reverse complement strand
TTCCTTTCGAGCCCACCACCGATTGGGATTACGAAGGCGGGTGGAAGTCTGTCTTTTTCAATGGACACGCGAGATTGCAGCTCGATGGCTACCGGATGAACATCAAGAACCAGCAGTTCGATGCCATCACGCCGACCACCGGGACCGTGGCGCCGACCAATTTCCCGACCTCCACGAGCGAAGGCGTCGAGGCGGCGCTGCAGATGCAGGTGCATGGCTTCGGCGCGGACATCTCGGCCGCGTATGACCACACCAACATGGGACCGTTCGATGTCCTGAATCTGCACTACATCTCGAGCGTGGCCGTGCCGGTGCCGCAGTGCGCGCCCGGTCAGACGCAAAGTCCGGGAGTCTGCCAGGACTACGGCCCGCTGCTGCTGCACCTGAGCAACAAGCCATTGCCGTACGCTCCGAAGTTGACCTTCGGGGTGCTGCTGCGCTACACGTTCGCGGTGGGATCGGGGGACACGCTGACCCCGGTTGTCGGGTTCACCTATCAGGGTAGCCAGTGGATGAGCCCCGTCGAGGAGTATCCGGTCGATTACGAGCCGGCATACGGGCTCCTGAACGCTCAGCTTGCCTACCACCATGGTCCCTACACCGTCACGGCATTCGTCAAGAACCTGACCGACAAGACCTATGTGAGCGGCCAGTCGCCACCGGACTATTTCATCGGGCCGCCGCGCCAGTTCGGGATCCGGGCCGGGGTGAGGTTCTGAAGGGATTGCGCATGAAGCGGGAAATTCTCATTGCTCTTCTGGGCGGCCTTCTGCAGGTGTTTTCCCGCGGGGCAGGGGCGGCGAATGCGCCGCCCCTGCGCCTGCTGCACCGCTACGACCTGCCGGCGCAGGTGAAGGGCCACTTCGACCATTTCACGGTCGATGCGGCGGGCAAGAGACTCTTCGGCACCGCGGTCGACTCGCACTTCCTCGTCGTATTCGACTTCGCGACGGGCAAGGTCATCAGGCTGATCCACATGGCCATACCCCGTGGTGTCGTCTACCGGCCGCGCCTCGGGCGGCTGTACGTCACCGACGGCAGTGGCTCCCTGCGCATCTTCGACTCGCGGACCTACGCGCTGCTGAAGGTGTTGCCGGTCGAGATCGATGCGGATCCCATTGCCTACGATGCGGCCACCGGGCGGATCTTCGTGGTGAACGGCGGGGAGAAGGCGCATCAGGCCTACTCATACGTGACCGTGTTCGACTCGGCGGCGGAGCGGCAGATCGGCAACATCGAGCTGGCCGGTAACGACATCGAGGATTTCGGGATCGAGCGCCGCGGTGTGCGGCTGTTCGCGAACGTCGAGGCGCTCAACCAGGTCGACGTGATCAACATGCGGACGCTGAAGCCGATGGCGGCGTGGCACCTGAGGCGAGCCAGGGTCAATTATGGCGCGGCGGTGGACGAGCGCGATCACAGGCTGTTCGTCGCCTGCCGGCAGGGAGGGCTGCTGGTTCTCGACAGCGACACCGGCCGGGAGCTGCAGACCCTGCAGATCGGTGCGGATACCGATTACATTGCATTCGATCCGAGATCCCGGCGGATCTACGTCTCGGGCGGCGGCGGTCATGGCTGGGTGGATGTGTACCAGGAGGAGGACGCAGACCACTACCGCCTTCTCGGGGAGGTGACGACCGAGCCAGGGGCTGCGACCTCGCACCTCGTCGCCGCTCTCGGCGAATACATCGTGATGACGCCCTCGAGCCGGCAGCGGCCGGCCCAGGTGTGGGTGTATCGGATCGCTTCGGTGAAATAGGGGTGCCGGACATGGCGAGACGCGGTCCCAGACTGGGCTGTCAAAGCGGGCCTTCGACGGATGAACATTTCGCCTTTCTCGCCCGATTCGGCGTGCGGCACGTCTGCGCGAGCCCGGTCATCGGCGAGCCCGGGCGGCTGTGCCCCACGATCGAGGAGTTGAGCCGTCTGCGGGAGATGGTGGAGCGGCAGGGTCTCACGCTCGAGATGACCGACAGTGTGCTGCTGCGCTCGACGCTCATCGACGCCGAGACGCATCCGGCCATCATGCTGGGCGCGAGCCCGGAGCGGGACCGGGATATCGAGAGCTTTCAGCAGCTGTTGCGCAACTGCGCCGCCGTCGACATCGGCACGGTGAAATACAACATGAGCCTTATCGGGGTGGTGCGCAACCGCTCGCAGAAGGGCCGGGGAGGCGTGGAGTACGGCGGCTGGAAGCGGGGCGCCGACGCGCAGCCCCCGGCGCTCACCCGGGCCGGGGAGGTCGATGAGGATACCTACTGGGAGCGAATCCAGTATTTCCTCGAGCGGGTCGTGCCGGTGGCCACGGAATACAAGGTCCGCATCGCCTGCCATCCGCACGATCCGGGGCTGCCGCCGCAGGGCTACCGGGGGGTGAGGTGCGTGCTCGACAGTGTCGCCGGTCTCGAGCGCCTGTTGTCGATCGCGGAGAGCCCTTACCACGGGCTCAATTTCTGCCAGGGCACGGTCTGCTCGCAGCTCGAGAACCCGGCACGGGATATCTTCGAGGTGATCCGCCGCTTCGGCGCGCGCGGCAAGATCTTCAACGTGCACATCCGCAATATTCGCGGCCGCCGGGGTGATTTCGTCGAGACCTTCCCCGATGATGGCGACATCGACATGGTGCGTGCCGTCAGAACCTATCGCGAGGTGGGTTACGAAGGCATGCTGATGCCCGACCACGTACCGCTGCTGCCGGTCGGGGATGCGGGTGATCCTTACGCTTACAACTACGGTGTGGCACATCCCGCCGCGGATGGCCATCGCGAGTCTTTTGCATTCGCATACGGGTATCTGTGCGCACTCCTTCAGGCCACAGAGGGGGCTTCCTGAGCTCCTGTTTTTCTTCGATCCGGAACCGCAAGGAATCTCGTTCACATGACCGGCATGTCTCCTATTGAGATGGCGTCCGCCCTGGGCAAGGGCCTTCTCTCGTTCCCCGTGACCACCTTTGGCGCCGATGGCTCCCTCGATCCGAAAGGGTACCGGGATAACATCGCCTGGGCGTGCAGCCACGGTCCGGCCGGGCTGTTCGCGGCCGGAGGCACCGGTGAGTTCTTCTCTCTCACGGCCGCGGAAGTCGCCCAGGTCGTCAAGATCGCGGTGGAGGAGGTAAGAGGCCGTCTGCCGCTGCTTGCCCCCTGTGGCTACGGTACCGGGATGGCACAGGAGCTGGCGCGAAGTGCAGAGGCGGCCGGGGCCGACGGGCTGCTGCTCATGCCGCCCTATCTTACCGAGTGCGAGCCGGAGGGCATCGCCGCACACGTCGAGGCGGTCTGCCGCGAGACCCGCCTCGGCGTGATCTTCTACAGCCGCGCCAATGCCGCCATAGATGATCTGACGCTCGAGCGCTTGTGCGAGCGTTGCCCGAATCTCGTGGGATTCAAGGACGGGGTGGGCGATGTCGAATTGATGACGCGCATCTACACCCGGGTCGGCGCACGGCTCACCTATCTCGGAGGCCTGCCGACCGCCGAGACCTTTGCGCTGCCGTACCTCGAGCTCGGCGTGAATACGTACTCTTCGGCCATCTACAACTTCCTGCCGAAGTTCGCGCTGGATTTCTACGCCGCCGTGTGCCGCCGCGACCGAATGGCGGTCACCACGGCGCTGCGTGAGTTCGTGCTGCCGTACATCGCGATCCGGCGCCGCCGCAAGGGATACGCGGTTTCGATCGTGAAGGCGGGAATGAGACTGATCGGCCGCGACTGCGGTCCGGTGCGCGCACCGCTCACGGACCTCACGGGACCGGAGATGGACGAGCTCGCTGCGCTGATCGCGGGCCGGCACTGAGTCGAACGCAATGCCACTCACCGGAAAGATGTTCGTGGGCCAGGAGCGTATCGCGGGCACGAGCGGCTCGTTCCAGGCGATCAATCCCTCGAGGGGAATACCGCTCGAGCCGTCATTCGGCGGGGCGACACTCGAGATGCTCGATCGTGCCTGCGCGCTCGCGGCTGCAGCGATTGACGCCTATCGTGAATCGTCTCTGGAGGGGCGGGCCGCGTTTCTCGAGAGCATTGCGGATAACGTACTGAATCTCGGCGACGAGCTCATCGAGCGAGGTGTTGCCGAGACGGGTTTGCCCCGTGCGCGGCTCGAGGGCGAGCGGCGGCGCACGGTGGATCAGCTCCGACTGTTCGCGCAGGGGGTGCGCGCGGGAAGTTTTCTCGAGCCCAGGCTGGACCCCCCACTACCCAGCCGGCCATCGCCCCGGCCCGACCTGCGGGTGCAACACGTGCCGGTCGGGCCGGTGGCGGTGTTTGGCTCCAGCAATTTCCCGCTGGCCTTTTCCGTTGCGGGAGGCGACACCGCCTCGGCGCTCGCGGCTGGATGTCCGGTCATCGTCAAGGCGCACAATGCCCATCCGGGTGTGTCAGAGCTCGTGGCCGGCGCCGTGCAGCGTGCGGTGTCCGCCCATCGTTTGCCGGAGGGGGTATTTTCGATGCTCTTCGGAGTCGACACCGGGCTCGGCCAGGCACTCGTGGCCGACCCGCGCGTCAAGGGCGTCGGGTTCACGGGCTCGCGCGCCGGCGGGACGGCGCTCATGAGGATTGCGGCGCAGCGCGCCGAGCCGATCTTCGTCCATGCCGAGATGAGCAGCGTCAATCCGGTGATCCTGCTGCCCGGCGCCCTGGCGCAGCGAGGCGCCGCGATCGCCGAGGGCTTCGTCGCCTCGCTCACCCTCGGTGCGGGCCAGTTCTGCACCAACCCGGGATTGCTGCTCGCCATCGAGGGGCCGGATCTCGAGGCGTTCATCGCTCACGCAGCGGCGCAGGTGCGCAGCTCCGGCGCCTCGACGATGCTCACCGGGCCCATTCATGGCGCCTACGAGAGCGGGTTGAGCCAGCGGTGCGCGCTGTCCGGCGTGACCGTGGCGGCCCGCGGCGAGCGGGCGGAGGGTTGGCGGAGCCAGACGGCGCTGCTCAGCGCGCGGGCCGAGACCGTCCTCGCCGATCGGAGTCTGCAGGAGGAACTGTTCGGCCCGGCATCCCTTCTGGTGCGATGCCGCGACCTCGAGCAGCTGCGCCAGGTGGCCGAGAGCCTGGAGGGGCAGCTGACCGCTTCCGTGCACCTGGAGGCGACGGACCTCGAGATGGCCCGCAAGCTCCTGCCGGTGCTCGAGCGCAGGGCCGGGCGGCTGATCTTCAATGGCTTCCCGACCGGGGTCGAGGTCTCTCATGCCATGGTGCATGGCGGGCCTTATCCGGCAACCTCGGACCCGCGATTCACCTCCGTCGGTACACTCGCCATCCGCCGGTTTTTGCGCCCGGTATGCTATCAGGACATGCCGGCCGCCCTCGTGCCGCCCGCGCTGCGGGATGGCAATCCACTCGGCCTCTGGCGGCTGAAGGACGGCCGGCCCGGCCGCGAATGAGCGCCCTGCCCGGCGAGGACCTGCGATGACTGACCAGCCCAATCGAGCAGCGCATGGCCGCGGCCACGTACGCTACCTCATGGTGTTCATGCTGTTCGCCGCGACCTCGGTCAACTACGCGGACCGCGCCAGCCTGTCGATCGTGGGTCCTGCGATGCAGTCGCAGCTGCACATCGATCCGATCACGCTCGGGTACGTCTTCTCGGCCTTCGGTTGGGCGTACGTCATCGCCCAGCTGCCGGGCGGCTGGATGCTCGATCGCTTCGGCTCGCGGGTGGTCTATGCGGGCAGCATCCTGCTCTGGTCGGTGTTCACGCTGCTGCAGGGCGCGGCCGGCCTGCTGACCGGGGCGCTGGTCGTGGCGGCACTTTTCACGCTGCGGCTGTTGGTCGGGTTCGCCGAGGCGCCGGCCTTTCCGGGGAACAGCCGCATCGTTGCGGCGTGGTTCCCGGGCGGGGAGCGCGCCACCGCCGCCGCCATCTTCAATTCCGGCCAGTACTTCGCCACCGTGATGTTCTCGCCCGTCATGGGCTGGCTCACGCATCGCTTCGGCTGGCAATCCGTGTTCCTGTTCCTCGGCGGCGCCGGGACGCTGCTGTTCCTCGCCTGGCTCACGACCGTCTACGCCCCGAGCCGCCATCCGCGGGTCAAACAACCCGAACTCGACTACATCGCCGCCGGCGGCGGGCTCATCGACATGGACAAGGGACGCGGCATCTCCCAGCCGGTGCGCTGGGAGCATCTGAAGGCCTTGCTCGGCCGGCGGATGCTGATCGGCATTTACATCGGGCAGTACTGCGTCGGGGTGCTGACCTACTTCTTCCTCACCTGGTTCCCGGTCTACCTGGTCGAGCAGCGGCACATGTCCATCCTCAGGGCGGGATTCGTCATCGCATTGCCGGCGATCTTCGGCTTCGCAGGCGGGGTGCTCGGCGGCGTCCTGTCCGATGCCCTGTTGCGCCGGGGCGTCTCGCTGTCCCTGGCGCGCAAGATCCCGATCGTCGCCGGGATGCTACTCTCGGTCAGCATGATCCTGTGCAACTTCGCCCATGCCAACTGGATCGTGGTGCTCATCATGTCGCTCGCCTTCTTCGGCAAGGGCCTGGGCTCGCTCGGCTGGGCGGTCGTGGCCGACACCGCACCCAAGGAAGTGCCCGGGCTCTACGGCGGACTGTTCAACACGTTCGGCAACGTGGGGGCCATCACGACCCCGATCATCATCGGCTACATCGTGCAGGACACCGGATCGTTCGCCGGAGCTCTGCTCTACGTCGGCGCGAACGCGCTGCTTGCCGTGATCGCCTACACGCTGATTGCCGGACGCTTCGAGCGTGTTCACCTGGCGGAGTCGGGTGCAAGCGCCGGCAACCTGCTGGAGATGGAGAGCCGCTCTTGAACGAGCCACCGCATTCGACGCCGAAGGTGGTCGAGATGGAAGTCGTGCCGGTCGCCGGGCACGACAGCATGCTCCTCAACCTGAGCGGCGCCCACAGTCCGTATTTCACCCGCAATGTCGTCATTCTCACGGATGAGCGCGGCAGTATCGGACTCGGCGAGGTGCCGGGGGGTGAGGCCATCCGCAAGACCCTGCAGGACGCGCGCCCCCTCATCGTCGGGCAATCGCTCGGACACCACCTTGCCATCCTCGGTCGCATCGGGCAGGCGTTCGCGGCTCGTGATTGCGGCGGCCGTGGTCTGCAGACATTCGATGAGCGCACCACCATCCATGCGGTGGCCGCGATCGAGTCGGCGCTGCTCGATCTGCTCGGCCAGTATCTCGATGTGCCCGTGGCGGCCCTCCTCGGGGAAGGGCAGCAACGATCCTTCGTTCCCATGTTGGGCTATCTCTTCTACATCGGGGACCGCCGTAAGACCGATCTCGACTACCGCGCCGGAACGGCTGAGGGCTGGCTGCATCTTCGCGACGAGCCGGCCTTGAGCCCACAGGCCATCGTGGCGCTCGCGGAGGCCGCGCACGAGCGCTACGGATTTGCCGATTTCAAGCTCAAGGGTGGCGTGCTCGAGGGCGAAGCGGAGATGGAAGCGGCCGAAGCGCTGACCCAGCGCTTCCCGCAGGCCCGCATCACCCTCGATCCGAACGGCGCCTGGTCTCTCGAGCAGGCCATCGCGCTCTGCAAGGGTAAGCGGGACATCCTCGCCTACGCGGAAGATCCCTGCGGAGCCGAGCATGGCTTCTCCGGGCGCGAGGTCCTCGCGGAATTCCGCCGGGAGACCGGCATGCCCACCGCCACCAACATGGTTGCGACCGACTGGAGACAGCTGGTTCACGCGGTGCAGCTCGACGCGATCGACATTCCGCTCGCCGACCCGCACTTCTGGACGATGGCCGGATCGGTGCGCGTGGCGCAGATGTGCCGCGAATGGGGGCTCACCTGGGGGTCACACTCCAACAATCACTTCGATATTTCCCTCGCCATGTTCACGCACGTCGCGGCCGCCGCCCCTGGACGGATCACGGCCATCGACACCCACTGGATCTGGCAGGACGGCGAGCGCCTCACCCGCGAGCCCCTCAGCATCCGCCAGGGCAGGGTGCGGGTGCCGGAGCGGCCGGGGCTCGGCATCGAGCTCGACCGGGTGCAGCTCGAGCAGGCCCGCGAGCTGCATCAACGGCTGGGTCTCGGAGCGCGCGACGATGCGCTCGCCATGCGACAGCTCATTGCCGGATGGCGCTTCGACCCGAAGCGGCCTTCGTTGGTACGGTGAGCTCGGAAGGAGTCGAACGGATGGGCGCGAAGCCTGGGTGCGGCAAAGCACAGGAAGGCGCGGACAGGCTGTGCCGATCGCACTTCGGCGCCCGGGGCGGCGGCCATGTTTCGCCGCTCGGCTCGGTGATGCGGGGTTGGGCTGCCCGCAGGGCGGCAGCGGCTGCGCTGGCTCTCGCCGTCACCGTTCCCAATCCGGCTCACGCCGCGATGAGCGCCTGCTCGGTCCGATCCGCAAGGATCGCCGCGCCGGCGGGAATGACGGTTGGCGCGGTCCGTGACTTGGCGTTCAAGCACCCGCCCGGCATCCGGCACGGAGTCGCTTATGTTCGTGCGAATCAATTCGGCGATGGCGCGCCGCGATACTGCCTGGTCACAGGAAAGGTGATCACGGATCCGAAAACCCGCAAGACCGCCCATTTCGCGGCCGTGCTCCCCTCGAAGTCGCGATGGAACGGGAAATTTCTCTTCGAGGGTTGCGGAGGCTTCTGCGGGCAGATGAAGTTCTGGGGAGCGCCCGCGGCCGCTCAGTTGAAAAAGGGGTTCCCGGTCTGGATCACCGACGACGGCCACCGGGGCCGGCGGGGTCCCGGATCGCTGTTCGTCGCGGGCGACGATCCGAGCTGGGGTCGGGCGGGGACCGCGCGGCAGAATCGCGAGTCCGTCGCCGACTACGAGTACCGGGCCGTGCATGTGCTCACCCGGCTCGGCAAGGCGTTCACCCGGAGATTCTACCGGGCACGGACGCTCAAACGCTCGTACTTCATCGGATGCTCCGACGGTGGGCGCGAGGCGATGGTCGAGTTGGACCGGTATCCACGGGATTACGACGGTATCGTCGCGGGCGCGCCGTTCTTTGATATGGCCAACCAGCTGGTCACCTCGGCCGCCGGGGTGTTGGTGCAGCTCAGATCGCCGCAGGCGCAGATCACCCCGGCACTGCTGCGCGAGCTCGGGCGGATCGTGGACGCAAAATGTGACGCCATGGACGGAGTCAAGGACGGACTGATCCAGGATCCGGCGCGGTGCGGCTTCGATCCGGAACGGGATCTGCCGGTCTGTGGCAGAAATGGACGGACCCAGGCGTGTTTCACCGCGGCCCAGGTGCAGTCGCTCGATGTCATCTTCTCCGCGACCTACGACCCGGCGGGTCGAGTCCTGTTTCCGGGATTTGCGGCCAGCGATCCGGGCTACCAACTCGGCAAGTCTTTTGCCTTCGGCAGGCCGCCCGCAAATCCTCGCGCTGCCGATCCGTGGAGCCAAGATCCCGCGGACCAGCCGCTCGCGTGGTACATGGGCCAGGGCTTGCTGCGGGACATTCTGCAGCGCCGCGGGTCGAGTGCGGGCCTGAGGTCGCTCGGCATCACGTTCAAGTGGGGCAGGGTCGGTGGAGCCCGGAATTATCACGCGGTCATCCGCGACGGCGTTGCGGCTTCGCTCGAGGCCGCCGCCGCGCCTGGCAGTGCTATCGTCCCGGCCGCCGCCCGGGCGTTCCTGGATCGCGGCGGGAAGCTGATCCTGTACCACGGGTTGAGTGACGGTCTGATCACTCCCTATCGCACCATCCAGTACTTCCGGGCCCTGGCGGCTCTGTACGGCGGATATGCCCCGTTGGCGAATCGGGCGGAGCTGTTTCTCGTGCCGGGAATGGGACATTGCGGTGGCGGTCCGGGGCCTGACTATTTCGGGCAGTTCTTCGCCGAGGCCGGCCCCTCCGGGAACCAGCCCATGGACGCCCGGGATGATGTGGTTGGTGCGCTCGATCGCTGGGTGGAGGAGGGCAGGCGCCCGCACGAGCTGATCGCGACCCAATATGCCCACGATGTCATCGGGGCGCGGATCGTGCGCCGCATGCCGCTGTGTCCCTATCCGGAGGAAGCCCGCTATCGGGGCAGCGGAAGTCCGCACAGCGCACAGAACTGGTCCTGCACGGCGAAGGACAGGCGGCTCGAGAAGATCGGCCCGGCCGGGCTCCGGGCGGGTGTGATGGCGCCGCTGCGGCTCGTGGCGCGAGTGAGGCGATTGCGGTGACAGCAGGGTCCCTCAGGCGATGTGCTGAGGTCAATCCGAGGCACTTCGCGGGTGCGCGACGAGCCAACGTCTGAGCGGTCGGAGCGTGGCCCGCGGCGAAGACGGATTTCGCCCGCCGGGGGCTGGGAACAAAGAGGGTCAAGACATGGGAAAATTGCGCGAGTCGCCCACCGTGAGCCGGCGGTCGGTCCTGAAAGGGACGGCCTCGCTCGCCGCCGCCGCCGCGGTGTCCGTTGCCGCCCTTCCGGTGGCCTCCTCGTCAGAGAGCGCAGCCATCCGGCGCCACGCCGCGCGAGGACCGATATTCTGGGACGTCGAGACGAGCGCGGGAGCGGTCCAAGGCATCGCAAATGGTGGCGTCATCTCGTTCAAGGGAATCCCATACGGCGCGCCAACCGGTGGGCGTCACCGCTTCATGCCGCCACAGGCGCCCAAGCCCTGGGCCGGAGTCAGGCCGGGATTCGACTACGGTGAGCTTTGCCCCGCCAAGCCACCGAGCCTCACGAACGTGCGCACCGAGTTGATGTATTGGGACATTCTGCCGGGAGGCATGGGAGAGGACTGTCTGCACCTGAATCTGTGGACTCCGGGGGTGCAGGACGGCAGGAAGCGGCCGGTGATGGTGTCCTTCCACGGCGGCGCATTCGTCAGCGGATCGAGCAATACACCGGAATTCGACGGCGCCCAGCTTGCGATGCTCGGGGATGTGGTGGTCGTTGCGGTGAATCATCGTCTCAACGCGTTCGGCTTTCTCGACCTGTCCTCCATCGGGGGAGATGATTTCAAATATTCCGGTGTCGCCGGCATGATGGATCTGGTTGCGGCGTTGCGCTGGGTGAGGGACAACATCGGGAACTTCGGCGGTGATCCCGATACGGTCCTCATTTTCGGGCAATCGGGCGGGGGCACCAAGGTGTCCACGCTGATGAACATGCCCTCGGCACGGGGCTTGTTCCATCGCGCGGCGGTTCAAAGCGGGTCGTTTTTGCGGACATTCGATGCCGCGAAAGCCGCACACACGACGCATGCCATGCTGCGCAGTCTGGGAGTGACCAGTGCGCGCAAGATGCAGGAAGTGCCCTGGGAGCGGCTGCTCGGGGCGGCGGAGGGATTGTCCATGACGGCCTTCTGGCCGGTTGCGGGGAACGAGGTGCTCCCGAGCTATCCCTTCGTTCCTTCGGCGCCCGAGATATCCGCCGACATACCGCTGATGGTCTCCAGATGTCTCGAGGACGCGGGTGGATTCGGCGTCATGAATTTCGATTTGACGGAAGCGGAGCTGAAGCGCTACGTGGGCTCCATCGCGCCAGGGCAGGAGGGGCGGATTCTCGCGCTGTATCGCCACTACGATGCGAACAAGACGCCGTTCCTGATCCGCGCTCAAATCGCCACGGACACCAGCATTGCGATCGGAGCCTACCGACAGGCCGAGCGCAAAGCGTTGCAGCCGGCGCCGGTCTATGTCTATCAGTGGGACTGGTGCTCTCCCGTGTGCGACGGAAAGCTGGGGGCCGTTCACCATATGGACGTGCCGGGCAGTTGGAACAATTGGCGCGCCGCGCTCTATGGCGGGGCCGGCTCGACCGCGCGCGCACTGTGTCTGCAGCTTGGCTCATCCATCGTCGAATTCGCCAGGACCGGAAACCCCAATCACGGCAATATTCCGCACTGGCCGAGGTTCGATGGCGATCGGCGGGCGACCATGATTTTCGATACGACGGTCCGCGCTGAGGACGACCCGCGGCGGGCCATCCGCGAGTTCTGGGCGGATTATTTTCACGCCAATGGCAAGGGCTCGTTCCTTCCGGGGTAGAAGCTGTGCGCGAGCGAGGCGGCGATCAAGAGGAGGGGGGCGGCATCGACCGGACGGGTGATGCGCGAGAGGACCTTGCGCCGGCGTCGGCAGGGTTGCTGACGTCGGGGAGCAGGCCGTGGTGAGCGCACCATCGGGCTCGCCGGTGCTGCTGCAGGTCCACGAGTGCGACAACGTCGCCATCGTCGCGAACGACGGCGGCCTGCCGGCCGGCAGCCGACTCGCTCACGGGCTGACGCTTCGCGAGACGGTTCCGCAGGGCCACAAGGTGGCCCTGCAGGACATCGCGGCCGGGGCGCCCGTGGTGCGCTACGGCGTCGCCATTGGAGCGGCCACCGAAGATATCCGGGCCGGCGACTGGGTGCATGAGCAGCGGCTGCGCCTGCCGGCGGCGCCGTCCTTTTCGGACTTGCCGGTCTCGACCCGCACGACATCGCCGCCGCCCCTGGAGGGGTATACCTTCCGCGGCTACCGCAACCGCGACGGTTCGGTCGGCACTCGCAACATCCTCGCGGTCACCACCACGGTCCAGTGCGTCGCCGGAGTCGTCGAGCACGCGGTTGGACGCATCCGATCGGAGCTGCTGCCGCGCTACCCGAACGTCGATGATGTGGTGGGTCTCGAGCACACCTACGGGTGCGGCATCGCGATCGATGCTCCCGGGGCCGACATACCGATCCGGACACTGCGCAACATCAGCCTGAATCCCAATTTCGGCGGCGAGATCATGGTGTTGAGTCTCGGCTGCGAGAAGCTCCAGCCGGTGCGTCTGCTGAAGGGCATCCCGATCGGGCCCTCCGGCGGCGCTACCGCCATGGAGGGCGCTGAAGTGCTCTGCCTCCAGGACCCGGCGCACGTCGGGTTCGAGTCGATGATCGCCTCGATCATGGGCTCCGCGGAAAAGCATCTCGCGCGGCTCGACGTCCGGCAGCGGGAGACGGTCCCGGCTGGCGAGCTGGTGGTCGGTGTGCAGTGCGGCGGAAGCGATGCCTTCTCGGGCGTGACCGCCAATCCGGCCGTGGGGTTCTGCACCGATCTGCTGGTGCGGGCGGGCGCCACCGTGCTCTTCTCGGAGGTCACCGAGGTGCGCGATGGCGTCGCGCAGCTCACCGCCCGGGCCGCAAGCCCGCAGATCGCACAGGCCATCCTGCGCGAACTCGCCTGGTACGATTCCTATCTGGCGCGCGGCGGGGCCGAGCGCAGCGCCAATACCACCCCCGGCAACAAGGCGGGTGGCCTCTCCAACATCGTCGAGAAGGCGATGGGCTCGATCGTCAAGTCGGGATCGACGCCCATCACGGGTGTGCTTGCGCCCGGGGAGAAGGTCTGCGGCCGCGGGCTGATCTTCGTGGCGACTCCAGCGAGTGATTTCATCTGCGGCACCCTGCAGCTCGCTGCCGGAATGAATCTGCACGTGTTCACGACCGGCCGTGGCACTCCCTACAACCTGTCGGGCGTGCCGGTCCTCAAGGTGAGCACTCGCACCGAGCTGGCGCGCCGGTGGCACGATCTGATCGATCTCGATGCGGGGGCGATCGCTTCGGGTTCGGCGACCGTCGAGGAGACGGGTTGGGCGCTGTTCCGGATGCTGCTGCAGACGGCGAGCGGCGCTCGTCGAACCTGCGCGGAGCGTCTGCGGCTTGCCAATTCCCTGGTGCTGTTCAATCCGGCGCCGGTGACGTGATCTCATTGCGCAGCCAGCGCTGGAACGCCGCGACCTTGCGACTCTGGAGCGACTCGGGCGGGGCGACGAGGTAGTAGGACATGCCGCTCGGGATGCGCAGATCGAACGGCTCGATCAGGCGTCCCGCGGCGAGCTCATCCGCCACGATCACGCTTTGACCGAGTGCGATGCCTTGTCCCGCGACCGCCGCCTGGGTGAGGAGCCCGATGTCGCTGAACTGGGGGCCTGCAGCCCGGAGATCGGCGAGTCCGGCGGCCTCGAGCCATTTGGGCCACTCATCGAGCGCGAGGCGAAGAAGCGAGCGCGGCTTCAACTCGGCGGCAGCGCGCAGCGGCCGCGAGCTCTGCCGATAGGAGGGGCTGCACACGGGAAAGAGCTCCGCGGTGAGCAGCCACTGCGCCTCGAGACCGGGCCAGCGCCCCGTCCCGTAGCGCACGGCGACATCGATATCCTGGCTAACGAAATCCGCGAGGGCATTCGAGGTCGAGAGGCGCACGTCGAGGTCCGGATGCCGCTCGAGAAACCGGGTGAGGCGGGGCATGAGCCAACGCGCGGCGAATGAGGGCGTGGTGGCTATGGTCAGTCTGCCCGGCTCATCGGTGCGCCGCGCGCGCTCTGTCGCAAGCGCGAGCTGTTCGAGTATCGCTGCGAGCTCACGCGCGTACTCGGCGCCGGCGGCGGTCAGGTCGACGCCGCGGGCCCGCCTCGTGAACAATCGGATGCCGAGATGCTCCTCCAGGGCGCGAACCTGCTGGCTCACGGCCGCGGGAGTGATGTTGAGCTCCTCGGCGGCGCGCACGAAGTTGGCATGCCGCCCGGCGGCCTCGAAGGTCCGCAATGCGCCAAGCGGTGGCAGGCGGGGGCTCATGGGATGGGCACGCTAAGTGGAGCTTAGCCTAGCACAAGAAAGTATCGCTTGTGCCGCGCAGCGATTTGCCGAGAATCGTGCTCGTGACGGCAAGCAGGACTACCTCTCGCGGAAGGATCCGATCATCAATGCGGGCCTCGGGGCCGCTGGAGGAGCGCGATGGAGCCGATTCGAATCGGCCGCTCGGGACTCGAGACATCCCGGATCGGCCTCGGCACCTGGGCGATCGGCGGCTGGATGTGGGGCGGAACCGATGAGGCCGAGTCGATCGCGACGATACGCTCGGCGGTGGAGCGCGGGGTGACCCTGATCGACACGGCGCCGGTCTACGGCTTCGGGCGGTCGGAGGAAATCGTCGGCAAGGCGCTGGCGCAAGGCGGATTGCGCGCTCGCGTCACGATCGCGAGCAAGCTCGGCATCGCCTGGCGGGATGGCAAGCCGTATCGCGATGCGAGCCCGGCGCGGATCCGCCAGGAAATCGAGGACTCCCTGAGACGCCTGCGCACCGACATCATCGATCTCTACCAGGTGCACTGGCCGGATCCTGACACGCCGATCGCCGAGACGGCCGGCGTGCTCGAGGACCTTCGCCGCGCGGGCAAGATCAGGGCGATCGGGGTGAGCAACTTCTCGCCGGCGCAGATGGATGCCTTTCGAGCCGTCGCGCAGCTCGATGCGGTGCAATCCCCCTACAATCTCTTCGAGCGTGAGATCGAGGCGGACGTGCTGCCCTATGCGACGTGCACCGGGCTCACGGTGCTCAGCTACGGGGCGTTGTGCCGCGGGCTGCTGAGTGGCGCGATGAGCGCGCAGCGGCGCTTTCCGGGGGATGACCTGCGCAACATCGACCCGAAGTTCCAGGGCGCCCGCTTCCAACAATATCTCGCCGCGGTCGATCGGCTGGCGGCGCTCGCCCGCGCGCGCTTCGGCAAATCGGTGCTCGCACTCGCGGTGCGCTGGGTGCTCGATCAGGGACCGACGATCGCGCTGTGGGGCGCGAGGAGCCCCGGACAGCTCGAGCCGGTCGGGCAGATCGACGGGTGGCGGCTCGATGCGGCGGCGAGACAGGAGATCGAGACCATCCTCGAGGAGTGCGTGCGCGATCCGGTATCCCCGGAATTCATGGCGCCGCCCGCACGGTCTCAGGCGGCAGCAGGGTGAGCATCATGCGATGGCGCGGATGACTCCGCCATCGACACGCAGCGCCGCGCCGGTGGTTGCGGAGGCCTGCGCACTGCACACGTAGGTGATCATGGCGGCGACCTCGGCAGTCGTGGCGAAGCGCTGCAGGATCGAGCTCGGACGCACGGTGTGGAAGAACTCGCGCTTGATGGCTGCGGCATCCTGGCCGCTCGAGTGCGCCATCTGCGCCACGAACGTGCCAACGCCTTCGGAGGCGGTCGGCCCGGGAAGCACGCTGTTGACGGTCACCTCGGTGCCCACGAGGGTTTCCGCCAGGCCGCGCGCCACGGCGAGCTGCGCGGTCTTGGTCACCCCATAATGGATCATTTCCGTCGGGATCTGCAGGCCCGACTCGCTCGAGACGAAGACGATCCGGCCCCAGTTGCGGGAGCGCATTGCGCCCACATAATGGCGCGAGAGCCGCACGCCGCTCAGCACATTGGCCTCGAAGAAGCGCAGCCAGTCGACGTCGGAGATGTCCTCGAAGGCTTTCGGCTCGAATATGCCCATGTTGTTCACGAGCACATCCACTTCCGGATGAGCGCGAATCACGGTCGCGCAGCCCTCGGCGGTGGCCACGTCCGCGGCAATGCCCTGGATGTCGGAGCGCGCGATGGACTGGCGCAGTAACGAGACGGCGGCCTCGACCCGCTCGCTCGTGCGGCCATTGACGATGACCCGCGCGCCTTCCCGCGCCAGCGCTTCGGCGGTGGCGAACCCGATGCCCGCCGTGGAGCCGGTGACCAGTGCGACCTTCGGGGCAAGTCCTAGATCCATGAGCGTCTGCCGTGCCGTTAGTCCGGCCGTCACGCTATCCGATCGGCGCACCGCCCGGAATCGGCAATTCGGGGGAGACCCGGGAAGCGCAGGCTCGAGCGCACTCGGGGAGCGGGAGCGGCGGATGCCGCGGCTCAGAAGGGAATCCGCGTGAAAACGAACGCGGTCCAGAACAACAGCTCCTTGCGGCCGCGGGTCGTGTCATGGAGCAGCATGAGCAGCGCCAGGATGCCGAGATTGACCGCGGTGCCCGCGAGGACGCCCACGCCGAGCCTGTCGCCGATCAGGTCGCACACCGCAGAGCCGAAGCTGTTGGCGAGCATGGCCGCCAGCCAGTAGAACCGCTCATCCCGGGGATGCTCGATCGAGTCACAGCGGATCGCGCCGCGGCGCGCGCGCCAGATCGCAAGAGCGGCGCACAGGCAGAGCAGGAGGGCGCCCGTCCCGGCGAGGTTTCCCCAGTGCAGCGCGCGGTCGATGCTGTCGGAAATCTCGGCGCCGGCGGCGGAAGTGGCGAGGATCAGGATCCAGTACAGCCCGGGATGGAATCGCTTCGCCCTGAGTTGTGCGAACAGCAGCGCCGCGGTCACCGCGAGGGCGACGATCAGCGCGAGCACGTACCCGAGGCCGAGGCTGATCGACAGCAGATCACCGGTCAGGTCCCCGGCGGAAGTGGCGAGGACCTTCAGAATCCAGAATGAGAGAGTGACTGCGGCGACTTTGCCGGTCTTTTCGGTCGTCATGGGGCTCGGGACAGGGGGCCGTGCTTCACCTGCGCGAGTATCGCGTCCTGACCGAGGAGATGCCAATCAGGAGATTTGATCCGCAACACCGCGGCTCGATTGCGCGTGGCGCGCCCGCACGCCCATCCGGTACACTTCGCGCAATGAAGGGTGCCACTTTGGCCATCATCGCGGCGGGATTGAGCGTCATCGTGATCGCGCTCGCGTTTCATCTCGAGCTCAGTGCCCGGTCGAGGGCCTACAGCGAGCTGCTCGGGCTGAACGCCAGGACGACCACCGATCTCAATGATCACCGCATCAGCCGCTCACAGGCCGCGACCCTGGAGCGGCGGATCGATCTGGCGCGACTGCAGATCGAGAGAAACGACGTGCTCGGCGCTCAGGAGCAGCTCGAGCGCGTCAAGGCCGACCTCAGGGCCGATACGCGCCCGGCCTGATGCCGCTTCTCGCGCCGCCCCGGGGGTGGATCGCGGGAGTACGGAGCGACTATTCCGGGAAGATGCCGCTCTGAAGAGCGCCACGGCGCGCGTCCTCGGGATGAGCGAACGCGGCATCGAGTTCGATTGTTTCGCCCCCCGGCTTTCCTGTTGCACCTTTGCGAGCCGGTCGAGAGCGTCGTACGCCTGGAGGATCGCGATGGGATCATCGGCGCCCAGACGACCGGCAACATGCCCCATCGCAGTGCCATCGCGAGCTTGAAGCGTGGACCCAGCTCGCCTCCCATGTAGGGGGGGGCATCGGCTTTCGGGCGCTCGGGCCGGTGAGGACTGACTGCTGCCCGGTCCTCTTCACGATCCGCAGGTGCGCTATCTCGAGCCGCATCGGCAGCTGCTGGATCTCGTCGATGACGAGGTGTTTCGCCGCGGCACTGGCCCCGACGACTTCGATGAGGTATTCGGAGGTGGCGGTGTGGCGGGGCGGAACCGCCGTGTGAGCCGGGAAGAGTTGTCTCTCTCTCGCCTGCCCACTCGGGCGCGGAGTTCCGGGGGATTTGAATTTCCCCCACACTGCCCCGATCAACCCCTGCTAGGATGGCGCGGTCTTCCGGCCGAAAACAAAAGCAACGGGCCGGCCGCGGCCGCCGTGCCCCCGGGGAATTCACGATATCCCGGAAACCACCTGCAGAATGGAATTTAAGCTATTGAAAGAAAACGAAAATCTGGTGCCCGGGAGAGGACTCGAACCTCCACGGTGTTACCCGCTAGTACCTGAAACTAGTGCGTCTACCAATTCCGCCACCCGGGCAGGGTCGCTCGGCATGAGTGCCTCGCTGGCGAGGCGGCGAAATCTACGCATGGCCATGAGAGCTGTCAATTGAAAACCCGCCGAGGCAAGTTCGGACGCCGGGACCGGTCCGAGCAGGGAACCGGAAAACGCTCATCCACCCGGGGGGCGCATGCAACGCATGGCCGGCAAGGCCAGGGCGGTCGGGGCGCCGAGACTCAGGTCGCGCAGGCCCCGGGGCGCAAGCGCCACGCCAAATCCGAGCCCGGATCCCGCGGTTCCGCCCGCACCGGGGCCACCGTCGTGGGCGTGGTGAGTGCGCATCGCGCCGGCTACGGGTTCCTTCGCGTCGAGGGGATGAAGGACAGCGTATTTCTCCCGCCCCCGCAGATGCGCGGCGTGATGCACGGCGATCGGCTGCACGTGCGGCTCACCCGCGATGCGGACGATCGCTGGTCGGGGACCGTGGAGGACATCCTCGAGCATGCGGTCAACGCATTTCTCGGCACGGTCGAGATCCACGGGCGAAGCGCATGGGTGACGGCCGCGGATCGGCGCCTGCAGCTGCGGTGTGCCGTCTCGCATGAGGCGCTGAACGGAGCGCGCCATGGAGAGTGGGTGATCGCCCGCATCACCCGACGCGGGACCGGGGAGCAGACTTCACACGCCCAGATCGAGAAGCGCCTGGATCCGGACCGTCCGGTCGAGCTCGCCACGGAAACCGCCATTGCCCGATTCGGCCTGCCCAATGAGTTTCCGGCGGCGGCGCTTCGTGAGGCGCAAGCCTGGGGCGATCGGATCGATCCGCGCGAGGCGCAAGGGCGCGAAGACCTGCGCACTTTGCCTCTCGTGACCATCGACGGCGAGGACGCGCGCGATTTCGATGACGCCGTTTATGCCGAACCGCATCCGGCGGGGTATCGACTGATCGTCGCGATCGCCGACGTCAGCCATTACGTGCGCCCGGATACGCCCCTGGATGCCGAAGCGCTCACACGCGGCACCTCGGTCTATTTTCCGACGCGTGTTCTGCCGATGCTGCCAACGGCATTGTCCGATCACCTGTGCTCGCTTGCCCCGCGGGTGGATCGGCTGTGCTTCGCGGCCGATATGGTGGTCAGCAAGAGCGGCGCGTTGAGGAGCGCGAGATTCTATCCCGCCGTCATGCGCTCGGCGGCGCGTCTGACCTATGGACAGGCCTACGCGGCACTGTTCGAGGGGAAGCCCGCCGCGCGAAGCGAGCTGGGTGAGCTGTTGGAGCCGCTGCTCGTGCTCGTCGAGGTGTATCACGCTTTGCACAAGGCGCGCAGCCGCCGCGGCGCGCTCGATTTCGACGCACCCGAAGCGGAACTCGTGATCGATCCGTCCGAGCGGGTGAAGGCGGTCGAGCTGCGCGTGCGCAACGATGCGCACCGGCTCATCGAGGAGTGCATGATCCTCGCGAACGTGGCGGTGGCGCACGCGCTCGATAAATCCCGCACGCCCACGCTGTATCGAGTTCACGGCGAGCCCGAGGCCGAGAAGCTCGAGCGACTCACGAGCACACTCGCGGCACTGAATATCGACGCACACCTGCCCGAAACGGTCTCGACGCGCGATCTGCAGGCCATTGCCCGGCGGCTGGGACAGGGCGCGGAGCGCCCGTTCATCGAGTCGCTCATCGTGCGGGCGATGCCCCAGGCGGTGTACCAGCCGGGCAACATCGGGCACTTCGGTCTGGCGCTCACCCACTATGCGCACTTCACCTCGCCCATCCGCCGCTACCCCGACCTCATCGTGCATCGCACCTTGAAGGCGATGATCGGGGCGGCCGGGGGGAGCGCGGTGAGCTATGCGGCGCCAGTGCTCGCGGGCCTCGGCGAGAGTACCTCCAAGCTCGAGAAGCGCGCCGACGAGGCGGATCGCTACGTCGCCACCTTCCTCAAGTGCAGCTATCTGCGCGAGCGCATCGGACAGACTTTCCAGGGACTGATCACGACGGTGGTCGAGTTCGGCTGTTTCGTGCAGATCCTCGAGGTCGCGGTGGATGGACTGTTGCACATCGATCGGTTGCGTGACGATGAGTACCTCATGGAAGATCACGGTCACGCCTGGCGAGGCAGGCGATCGGGGCGCACCCTGCGCACCGGCGCCCACGTCCGGGTGATCGTCACCGCCGTCAATCCCATCGAGGGACTCGTCGACCTCGAGCTTCCCGAAGAATCCTGACTTGTCACACCCCCACAAACCCAAGGGCGCCGAGAGCGTCTACGGCCTGCACGCCGTGCGCATCATGCTGGAGCGCCATCCCGAGCGCGTCACCGCCATCTACCTCATCGAGCGGCGCGAGGACCCGAAAATCCGCCGGATCGAGGAGCTTGCGCGCGAGGCAAGGGTGGCGCTGAAGCGCGTCGATGCGCAGGCGCTCAGGCAAAAGCTCGGCGACGTGGCCCACCAGGGGGTGCTCGCCGAGATCGTGCCGCTGCCACCGTGGACGGAGGATGAGCTCGTCTCGGCCCTGCAGGAGGCGAAGCAGCCGCTGCTGCTCGCGCTCGATGGGGTCCAGGACCCCCACAATCTCGGCGCCTGCCTGCGCACGGCCGATGCCTGTGGGGCGCTCGCCGTCATCGTGCCCCGGGACCGGGCCGCCCACATCACCCCCGTGGTGCGCAAGGTGGCCGCCGGCGCCGCCGAGACGACGCCCGTGGTCGTGGTCACCAACCTGGTGCGGACCCTGAAGCTCCTCAAAGAGGCCGGCCTATGGGTGATCGGCGCCGATGCGGAGGGCGCCGGGCGAGCCCGGGAGGTCGACCTCACCTCAGGGGTGGTGCTGGTCATGGGCGCCGAGGGGGCGGGTCTCCGGCAGCTGACGCGCCAGACCTGCGACTTCCTGGTCCGCCTGCCGCAGCTCGGGGCGGTCGAGAGCCTCAATGTCTCCGTGGCGACCGGCATGCTGCTCTACGAGGCGCTCCGGCAAAGGCAGGGGTGAGCGGCCGCAGGCGGCGCATTGCAGTCCCGCCGCCGATCCAGTATCCTGCGCGGCCCCTGAAGGGGCCATGCGCGTTGCGCGCGTGGAATCTCCTTGCCGCACCTGTGCAGCCTCGCGAAGGGCGGCTTTCATCCGTAAGGAGGACACATGAGGCATTACGAGATCGTCATACTCGTCCATCCCGATCAGAGCGAGCAGGTGCCCGCCATGATCGAGCGCTACAAGGGCATGATCGCCGCAGGCTCCGGCCTCGTGCATCGCCTGGAAGACTGGGGACGTCGCCAGCTCGCTTATCCGATCGCCAAGGTCCACAAGGCGCACTACGTGCTCATGAACATCGAGTGCGACCAGAAGACCGTCGATGAGCTGACCGGAGCCTTCCGGTTCAGCGACGCGGTCCTGCGCCACCTGGTGGTGAAGATGGACTCGGCGGTGACCGAGCCCTCGCCCATGGCCAAGGGCGGCGAAGAGGAAGGCGAGTCCGGCAAGGGCCGCCGCGAGCGGCGCGATGAGAACCCCGTGGCCGACGCGGACGCGGAAATCGCGTGAGCCCAGGCTCGTTTCAGGCAATCGTCAAACCCATTTCAGCGCACCGGATATCCCACTCATGAACGCAAGAGCACCCGGCCCGAGCAACGGTGGCAGCGGCGGTGGCCGCTTCTCGCGGCGCAAGAAGTTCTGCCGCTTCACCGCCGAGGGCGTGAAGCACATCGACTACAAGGATCTCGGCACCCTCAAGGGCTACGTCTCGGAGACCGGTAAGATCGTTCCGAGCCGCATCACCGGCACCAAGTCCTTCTTCCAGCGCCAGCTCGCGGTCGCGATCAAGCGCGCGCGCTACCTGGCCCTGTTGCCATACACCGATCAGCACTGAGGCGCCACCATGGAAGTCATTCTGCTGCAGAAGGTGGCCAACCTCGGCAACATCGGCGATCGCGTCAAGGTCCGCTCGGGCTTCGGCCGCAATTTTCTGCTGCCTCAAGGCAAGGCGACACTCGCCACGGCCGACAACGTCGCCCGCTTCGAGGCCCGGCGCGCCGAGCTCGAGAAGGCGGCGCGTGAGCAGCTCAAGAGCGCCGAAGAGCGTGCCGCGGCGATGAAGGATTTCAAGCTCACCATCACGGCCAAGGCCGGCACCGAGGGCAAGCTGTTCGGCTCAATCGGCACCAGCGACATTGCCGAGGCGTGCACCCAGGCAGGCTTCAAGATGGAGCGCAGCGAAGTGCGTCTGCCGAATGGCGCGCTGCGCGCGATCGGCGAGCACATGGTGAGTCTGCACCTGCACGCGGATATCGATGTGCCGGTGACCGTTTCGATCGTCGCGGAAGAGTAATCGCTCAAGCCGATGGTCTCGACTGGCCAGCCGTTTCGCGGGCCGGAATTCACTTCCGGCCCGCGAGCCTGTCCTGCGTCAATAAGCGTACCCGCTGAAGGTGCCACAGGCGCCTTTCAGCCGATCGACTAGGCGTGACCGCTTTTCCCAAGACGCGTCGCGAGGGCGGGTCGGCCATCGGGGATGCCCCGACGCCTCCCCATTCGATCGAGGCGGAGCAGGCCGTGCTCGGCGGTCTCCTGCTCGATACGAGCGCCTGGGACCAGGTCGCCGATGCGATCACCGAGAAGGATTTCTACCGCCCCGACCACCGCCTGATCTTCGGGGCCATCGCCGTGCTCGCCGGCAGCGCCAAGCCGTGCGATGTCGTGACGGTCTCCGAGCAGCTCGAGCGCACGGCCAAGCTCGAGGCCGCCGGCGGCTTGGCGTATCTCAGCACCCTGGCGCGCGACACGCCCACCGCGGCGAACGTGCGCGCCTACGCCGACATCGTCCGCGAGCGCTCGCTGCTTCGCCAGCTGATCCAGGCCGGCACCGAGATCGCCTCCGCGGTCTTCAACAACGAGGGGGAGACCGCCCGCGAACTCGTCGACAAGGCCGAGCAGAAGGTCTTCGCGATCGCCGAGGCGGGTTTCCGGGGCCGCCAGGGCGCGGTGCCGGTGCGAAGCCTGCTGCCCCAGGTCATCGATCAGATCGACGAGTGGCACAGCAACCCCGACGCGCTGCGCGGGCTGCCCACCGGCTTCACGGATTTCGACAAGATCACCGGCGGGCTGCGGCCCGGGGACCTCGTGATCGTCGCGGGGCGTCCCTCGATGGGCAAATCGACGCTCGCCGTCAATATGGCCGAGTACGCCGCGGTACACCCCGGCACGCACGCCTCGGTGGCGATCTTCAGCCTCGAGATGCCCTCCGAGCAGGTGATCACCCGCATGCTCTCCTCCATCGGCGGAGTGCCGCTCGCGAATCTGCGCAGCGGGCGCATCTCGGACGATGACTGGGTGCGCATCACGAGCGCCACCACGCAGCTCTCGGAGGCGAAGATCTTCGTCGATGAGACCCCCGGCCTCACTCCGACCGAGCTGCGCGCCCGGGCACGGCGCGTCAAGCGCGAGCACGGCCTCGATCTGGTGGTGGTCGATTACCTGCAGCTGATGCAGGTGCCCGGCACCAAGGAGAACCGCGCCACGGAGATCGGCGAGATCTCGCGGGGGCTCAAGGTTCTCGCCAAGGAACTCGGCGTGCCGGTCATCGCGCTCTCGCAGTTGAATCGCGCGGTGGAGCAGCGCGAGAACAAGAAGCCGGTCATGTCGGATCTGAGAGAGTCGGGCGCGATAGAGCAGGATGCGGACATGATCCTGTTGATCTACCGCGAAGAGGTGTACGACAGGAACACCACCAAGAAGGGCATCGCGGAGATCGATCTCGTCAAGCACCGCAACGGCGAGATCGGCACCTTCCTGCTCACCTTCCAGGGCCAGTACACGCGCTTCGCCAACTACGCCCCGGACGCCTACGCCGAAGGCGTGCTGAGATAATGAGCCGCCTGATCCGCGCCGTCATCGACACCGAGGCGCTGCGGCACAATCTTGAGATCATCCGCCAGCGCGCGCACGGCGCGAAGGTCATGGCGGTGGTGAAAGCCAACGCCTACGGCCACGGCCTCGTGCAGACCGCCCTCGCGCTGCCGAATGCGGATGCCTTCGCGGTCGCAAGGCTCGAGGAGGGGGTGAAGCTGCGCGAGCACGGCGTGAGCCGCCCCATCGTGCTGCTCGAGGGGGTGTTCTGCGCGGAGCAGCTGCGCGAGGCGGCGCACCACCGGCTCGATCTGGTGGTGCATGATGCGCTGCAGGTGGAGATTCTCGCGCGCGACTCAGGGGCGCACCGCTTCGTCCTCTGGGTCAAGATCGACACCGGCATGAACCGGCTCGGCTTCCGTCCGGAGGAGTTCCGCGAGGCGCTGAGTCGGCTCGAGTGCCTGGCGCCGCCGCCGCTCGAGATCCGCCTCATGACGCATCTTGCGCGGGCGGATGATTCCCCCGAGATGACGCGCAGACAGCTCGAGCGGTTCCGGGAAGCCACCCGGGGCCTTCGCTACGCCACCAGCATCGCGAATTCGGCGGGCGTGTTCGGCGAGACTCCCGTCGGGGGCGAGTGGGCCCGACCGGGACTCGCATTGTACGGTGCGTCGCCGTTTGCGGATCGCACGGGCGAGGACCTGGGCGTGCGCCCGGTGATGCTTCTGAAGACCTCGGTGATCGCCGTGCGGCGCGTGCCGCGCGGGGAAACGGTTGGTTACGGCGCCTCCTGGCAGGCGGAGCGCGACTCACGCATCGCCATCGCGGCGGCGGGCTACGGCGATGGGCTGCCGAGGGGGCTGCCGAACGGCACTCCGGTCCTGGTGGACGGCCAGCGCGCGCCGCTGTGCGGACGGGTGTCCATGGATATGATCGCCCTCGATGTGACCGACCTCGGCGAGGTGCGGGCGGGCACGCCCGTGGTGCTCTGGGGCGAGGATCTGCCGGTGGAGGAGGTCGCCCGCTGGGCGGGCACCATCCCCTTCGAGCTGCTGTGCGGGGTGAGCCAGCGGGTGCCGCTCGAGCTGCGCTAACCGTTGAGGAAAAATCCCATCTTCACCCCGGCCAGCTGGATCACGTCGTTGTCGCGCAGCGGCGCGGCCTGATTGCCGATCGGCATGCCGTTGAGGAGCGGGGAGTTGCCGCCGGACCCATTGTCGACCAGCACGATGTAGAAGCCTTCCGCGCGCCGCGTGATGGCCGCGACCTGCACGCCGGGGCGTCCGAGTGTCGTCAGGGCCTTGGTGAGTTCGAGCTCGCGTCCGGCGAAGGCCCCGGAGAGCACCTGGAGCTTCGCGCTCTTCGGTGCCCCGCCCGCCCGCCCGGCCCGCGCGCTCGGCGGCGTCGCGGCCGGCGCGGCTCGCTCGGTCACCGCGCGCAACGCCTCCACCGGCCGGGCCGAAGGCTGGATCACCATCGTCTTCTCGAACTCATCCTGCTGCTCATCGTCCTCCATGAAGCGCAGCTGGTGGTGGCCGACGGTGATCACATCGCCGTGCTGCAGCGCGTGCTTCTTGATGAGCTTGCCGTTGACGTAGGTCCCGTTGGTGCTGTTGAGGTCTTCGAGGAACGAGTCATTGAGGATGTTGATGATGAGGGAGTGATGGCCGCTCACCGCCGCGTTGTCGATGCGGATGTCGTTGTCTGGCAGCCGCCCAACGGTGTAACGCTCCTTGTTCATGTTGTATTCCGCCATCATCTGGCCGTCCAGGCTCAAGATCAACCTCGCCATGTGATTTTCTCCCCATTCCCGGCGTTAGTTGAACCAGTTTAGTATTCTGTCGAGCACACGCCGGCGCGCCGGGAAGGCATCGAGTACGTGCGCCATCACCACCGAGATGTTGTCCCGGCCCCCGTTGTCATTGGCCAGCTGGATCAATTGTCTGGCGACATGATCGAGATTAGCACCAAACGTGGTTATCGTTAAATGAATGTCCTCGTCCTCGACCATGTCGGAGAGCCCGTCGGAGCAGAGCATGTAGACCTCGCCCTTGTGCGCGGGGATCTCCCGGATCTCCACCTCGACGCTCGGCTCGACACCGAGCGCGCGCGTGACGTAGTTCTTGTTCGCGGCCCGCTGGGCCTCCTCGGCGGAGTACAGGCCGCGGTCGACGAGCTCCTGCAGAAGCGAGTGGTCCATGGTGACACGCTCGAACTTCTCGCCGCGCGCCCGATACAGGCGCGAATCGCCGACGTGGGCGATGGTCACCCTGTTGTCGAAGAACAGGGCCGCCACGACCGTCGTGCCCATGCCCTCGCACTGCGGCTGGCTGCGCGCGGTCTGGTAGATGATCTTGTTGGCCCGCTGGATGGCGTCCCGCAGGATGATGCTCGCCCGGGACAATCCCGAGCCGCTGTCGGAGGCGGTCATGTCCTCGACCTGCATCTGCTCGCGCACCAGGCCGACGATGGTCTTGACGGCAAGTCCGCTCGCCACCTCGCCGGCCTTGTACCCGCCCATGCCGTCGGCGAGCACGAGCAGGCCCGTCTCCGCATCTCCGGAGATGGTGTCCTCGTTGTGCTCGCGCACCTTGCCGGTGTCGGTCAAGCCGACGACGCGCAGCTTGTTTTTGAGGCTCATGCTGCGGCCTCAGGGTCCTCTGGGGTCATCGGTTGTCGTAATGCGCATCGCTACCTTTCCAGCCGGATAAGCTAGCATTGCGTGCGGTCGAGTCTGAGTACCCGGTCACAAAAGCCGGGTCTCGCCTGCTGCCGCGGGGCATCCTAGCACCCGATCACCCCGAGGGAAGACTTCCCGGTACATCCATGGCCCGTCCGAGCACCCTATTCGTCTGCAGCGCCTGCGGCGGGGAGACCCTGAAATGGCAGGGCCAGTGCCCCGCGTGCGGGCAATGGAATGTCCTCGAGCGGCGCGAGGCGCCACGGGGGGCTGGCGCGCTCAGGGTCGCCTCTGCCGCGCCTGTTTCGCTCGATGCCCCGTCGGAGGAGCTCTCGCGCGCCCTGAGCGGGCAGGCCGAGCTCGACCGGGTGTTGGGCGGGGGGATCGTCCCGGGGTCGGTGACCTTGCTCGGCGGAGACCCGGGTATCGGCAAGTCCACTTTGCTGCTGCAGGTGGCCGCCCACGTGGCCGGTGCCGGGCGGCCGGTGCTCTATGCGAGCGGCGAGGAATCGGCCTCCCAGGTGGCACTGCGGGCGCGTCGGCTCGGGCTTGCGGCAAGCGCGGTCGAGGTGCTCTCCGAGACCCATCTGCAGTCGGTGCTCGAGCGCAGCAGCGAGCGCAAGGTGGTGCTTCTGGTGATCGATTCGATCCAGACCGTGCGCTCGGGCGAGGTGGAATCGAGTGCCGGAGCGGTCTCGCAGCTGCGCGAGTGCACGGCCCAGCTGGTGCGGTTCGCCAAATCCAGCACCACCGCGGTCATCCTCATCGGTCACGTCACCAAGGACGGCGCGATCGCCGGCCCCCGTGTGCTCGAGCACCTGGTCGACACGGTGCTCTACTTCGAGAGCGAGGCGGGCAGCCGCTTTCGCATCGTGCGGGCGATCAAGAACCGCTTCGGGGCGGTCAACGAGCTCGCCTTCTTCGCCATGACCGAGACGGGGCTGAAGGAGGTGCGCAATCCCTCCGCCATCTTTCTCGCCCGCTCCGCGGAGCCCGCCGCCGGCAGCATCGTCACGGTGACCCGCGATGGCGGGCGACCGCTGCTCATCGAACTGCAGGGACTGGTCGATCGCATGCGCTTCGGGGCGCCCCGGCGCGTGGCCCAGGGGCTCGACTCCAACCGGCTCGCGATGTTGCTCGCCGTCTTGAACCGCCACGCCGCCCTCTCCCTGCAGGAGCACGATGTTTTCGTCAACGCCGTCGGTGGGGTGCAGATCGAGGAGACGGCCTGGGACCTGCCGGTGATGATCGCGCTCGCCTCGAGCCTGAAGGATCACGTGGTGCCGGGCTCGCTCGTGTCCTTCGGCGAGGTGGGGCTCACCGGGGAGGTGCGCCCGGTGGCCTATGGGGAGGAGCGGCTGAACGAGGCGGCCCGGCAGGGCTTCAAGCTCGCCGTCGTGCCGCGTGAGAACGCCCCACGCAAGCCCATCGAAGGTATCCGCGTGATCGCGGTCACGCGCGTGGATGAGGCGCTTGCGGCGGTGTTCAATGCTGCTGCAGCTTCGCCACGCCCTGAGCCTGCGGTGCGGGCACCGGCGCCCGCACCCGGACGGTCCTGATGGTGTTGTCGGCGATCTGCAGGACCTCGAACAGATAAGGTCCCACCTTGAGCGTGGTGCCCGGGGCGGGAATGGTCTCGAGCCGCTCGAGTAGCAGCCCGTTGAGCGTCTTCGGCCCGCCCGTCGGCAGCTGCCATTGCAGCGCCCGGTTGATCGCGCGCAGGGTCGCGCTGGCGTTGATGATGAACACGCCGGCGCTCTCCTGATGGATGTCCTTGTGCAGCACCGTGGCCGGGTCGGTCGTGAACTCCCCGACGATCTCCTCGAGGATATCCTCGAGCGTCACCAGCCCCTCGATGTCCCCGTACTCGTTGACCACGAAAGCGAGCCGCCGGCGGTTGCGTTGGAAGTGGGCCAGCTGAACGTTGAGGGCCGTGCCCTCCGGGATGAAGTACGGCTCGCGTACGCGCGCCATTTCGATGAGGCGCTCCTTGTCGAGCGATCCCCGGGCGAGCTCGTGCGCCACGCGTTTCATGTGCAGAAGACCCACCAGATTATCGAGTTCCCCGTCATAGACGGGCAGCCGGGTGTGGGGGGTGTGGCGCAGCTGCTCGAGGATCTCATCCCACCCCTCCGCGACATCGACGCCCGAGATCTCCTGGCGGGGGATCATGATGTCGTTCACCGTGACTTGTCCGAGATCGAGGATGGACAGCAGCATCTGCCGATGTCTCGCCGGGATCATGGGGCCGGCCTCGGCGACCGCCGTGCGCAGCTCCTCGGTGTTCAGTGACTGGCCGGCCTGGGCGCGCTTGACCACACCGAACAGCCGCAGCAGCCCATAGGCCATGGCGTTGGTCACCGCGATGAACGGGCGGGCGAGAAAGACGAGCACGCGGTAGATGCGCGCCGAGCCGAGGGCCGCGGGCTCGGGGTGGGTGGTGGCGAAGATCTTCGGGGTGAGCTCCCCGAAGACGATGACGATCACGGTGAGCGCGGCGCCCGCGGCCGGGACGGCGTAGCGGTAGCCGGTGCGCTGGGCGAGCAAGGTGGCGATGGCCGAGGCGAACACGTTGGCGGCGGCCACGATGACCAGGTTCGCCCCAAGCCACTCCTCGGGCTTGCGCAGCAGCCGGTCGAGCAGCTGCGCGGTGCCGTTGCCGGCCTGAGCGCGATGGCGGATGCGGTAGCGATTGACCGAGAGCATCGCCACTTCCGTGCCCGAGGAAAAGGCGATGATCATGAGCAGCAGCAGCATGGTGAGCAGCAGCAGCGTGGTGGATGAGGCGGCCAAGCGGACTCTCCTTGGGGATGGAAGCGGTCTGTGGGGCAGACTTCTGCCCCTATAATGGCGGCCCCGACTGGATTCGTCACATGTTCGACACCCTGACTCAGCGACTTTCCCGCACCATCGAGGCCCTGCGGGGCCGGGGGCGGATTACCGAGGAAAACATCAGCGAGGCGCTGCGCGAGGTGCGCGTGGCGCTGCTCGAGGCGGATGTGGCCCTGCCGGTGGTCAAGGCTTTCATCGAGGCCGTCAAGCAGAAGGCGCTGGGGGCGGAGGTGGCCCAGAGCCTCACCCCGGGCCAGGCCTTCATCGGCATCCTGCACCGCGAGCTCGTGGAGCTCATGGGGGGAGCCGGGGAGGGCTTTGCCCTGCGGGCGCAGCCCCCGGTGGTAGTGCTGCTCGCGGGACTGCAGGGCGCGGGCAAGACCACGACCGCGGCGAAGCTCGCGCGCTGGCTCATCGAGCGCCAGCGCAAGCGGGTGGCGCTGGTGAGCACCGACGTGCGCCGACCAGCCGCCATGCTCCAGCTCGAGCGTCTGGCGGGCCAGGTGCAGGCCCACTACTTGCCTGCGGACCCCGCCGCGGCACCTGCGGACATAGCCCGCAGCGCCCTGGAGCAGGCGAAGCGCGGTGTCTTCGATGTGCTCATCGTGGATACCGCGGGACGACTGCACGTCGATGAGGCGCTGATGGAGGAGGTGCGCCGGATCGACCAGGCGGTCGATCCGGCCGAGAGCCTGTTCGTCGTCGATGCCATGGCGGGCCAGGATGCCGTCAATGCGGCGCGGGCCTTCGGCTCGACGCTCGAGCTCACCGGCATCATCCTCACCAAGGCGGACGGCGATGCGCGCGGCGGCGCCGCGCTCTCGGTGCGCCAGATCACCGGCAAGCCCATCGTTTTCCTCGGAACCGGTGAGAAGACCGAGGCACTGACTCCCTTCGATCCCGAGCGGATGGCCTCACGCATCCTCGGCATGGGCGATGTGGTGAGCCTTGTCGAGCAGGTTCATCGCCAGGTGGACCGGGAGGAGGCCGAGCGCCTGGCGCGCAAGGTCGTCAAGGGCAAGGGCTTCGACCTGGGGGATCTCAAGAGCCAGCTCGAGCAGGTGCAGAAGATGGGTGGCCTGGCCTCGCTCATGGACAAGCTTCCCACCGCCGCAGTGCAGAAGGCGGCCGTCTCGGCCGAGCAGGGGGATCGGGACGTGCGCCGCCAGATCGCCATCATCAATTCCATGACCCCGCGTGAGCGGCGTACGCCCGGCATCATCGACGGTTCGCGCCGCCGGCGCATCGCCCGGGGGGCGGGCGTGCAGGTGCAGGACGTGAACCGGCTGATGAAGCAGTTCCTGCAAATGCAGCGAATGATGAAGCAGATGAAGGGCGGACGGATGCGCCAGATCCTGAGCGCCCTCAAAGGTGGCCTGCCGCCGGGGCTGCCGGGGTGAAAAATTGTGCAAAACCCCTTTCGGGAAAGGCAATTAGCCCGTAGAATCCGCGCTCTTTTTTGAGGGACGCCCTTGTGTGCGGCGCCCGCACCGGCAAAGAGAGCGACAAAGACTTATGGTAACCATTCGCCTGACCAGGCGCGGGGCGCGTAATCAGCCCTTCTATCACGTCGTGGTGACGGACAGCCGCAAGCGCCAGGGCGGATCCAGTCTCGAGAACGTCGGGTTCTTCAACCCCATCGCGGGCCGTGGAGACACCAAGCTCAAACTCGATCTGCCGCGCATCGATTACTGGGTGGGCCAGGGCGCACAGCCCTCGGAGCGGGTGCGCTCGCTCCTGGCCTCCTACCGGAAGCAGGCCAGCGCCTGAGCGATTCGCGGCGGGCCCCGATGGGTGCCTCCCGCAGGGTCGAGCTCGGCCGCATCGGGGCGCCGTTCGGCCTGAACGGATGGGTCCATGTGTCTTCCTACACCGATCCGCCCGAGGCGCTCCTGACCTACTCCGAGTGGGAGTTGAGCCGGGCGGGTGCGCCCCTGGGGCGTCGGCGTCTGATCGAGGGGCGCACGCACGGCGCGCGCTTGGTTGCGCGGCTCGAGGGCATCGAGGACCGTGACGCGGCGGCGGGTTTGACGGGAGTTTCGGTCGAGGTCGAGCGCGAGTCGCTGCCCGAGGCCCGCGAGCACGAGTACTACCGCGCGGATCTGATCGGGCTGACGGTGCACAACACCGAGGACCGGTTGCTCGGTGAGGTGGTCTATTTCGTCGATGCGCCCGCGGGCGCGGTGATGGTGGTCGAGGAGAGCCAGGGCGAGGGTCAGAACAGGGAGCACTGGGTGCTGGCCGATCCCTCCCACCTGCTGCGGGTGGATCTCACGGCCGGCCGGATCCTGGTGGATTGGCCGGTGGAGCTGGAATAGGGCTCCCATGAAGATTGAAGTGGTCACGCTGTTCCCGGAGATGATCACCGGGGCATTGCGCTTCGGAGTCGTGGGCCGGGCGCTGACGCGCGGTGGCCTCGCGGTCGGTACCGAGGACCCGCGGGATCACACGGAGGATGCGCATCGTACGGTCGATGATCGGCCCTACGGTGGGGGACCGGGCATGGTGCTCAAGCCCGAGCCCATGCTTGCGGCGATCCGGGCGGCGCACGCGAGGCTTCCCGCGGGCAGCCCGCGGATCTGTCTGTCGGCCCAGGGCGAGCGCTTCACCCAGGAGGTGGCGCGCGAGCTGGCCGGACTGCCGGGAATGCTGCTCGTGGCGGGACGCTACGAGGGGCTCGATGAGAGAATCATCGAGCTCGGGATCGACCGGGAGCTGTCGGTCGGGGATTATGTGCTCTCGGGCGGAGAGCTGCCGGCGCTCACCGTGATCGATGCGGTGGCGAGGCTTCTGCCCGGGGTATTGGGCGATGAGCGATCGAGTGGCGAGGATTCCTTCGCGCAAGGGCTCCTCGACTGGCCGCACTACACGCGCCCGGAGGTGTTCGAGGGGCGGCCCGTGCCGCCTGTGTTGTTGTCGGGCAATCACGCCGACATCGCGCGCTGGCGGCTCGGCGAGGCGCTCGCGCGCACCTGGCGGCGGCGGCCGGATCTGCTGCTCTCGAGGCGGGCATCGCCCGAGGCGCAGCGTTTACTGAATGAGTTTCTCGCCGCCGAAGCGGCGCGAAGCGCAGATCGAGGATCAAAAACATGAGCAACATCGTTCAACAACTCGAGAAAGAGCGCATGACCCGCGAAGTGCCGGACTTCAAGCCCGGTGACACCGTGGTCGTGCAGGTGAAGGTGGTCGAAGGCGACCGCGAGCGCATCCAGGCCTACGAGGGTGTGGTGATCGCGCGCAGCAACCGCGGCCTCAACTCCTCGTTCACGGTGCGCAAAATGTCGCACGGCGAGGGTGTGGAGCGCGTGTTCCAGACCTACAGCCCCGCGATCAGCGACATCACGGTCAAGCGCCGTGGCAATGTGCGTCGCGCCAAGCTCTACTACCTGCGCGACCGCATGGGCAAGGCGGCGAGAATCGAAGAGAAGCTCTGAGGCGGATCGGCGCGGATGCACCGTGAGTCTTAATCGGCGTCCGGCGCCGGATGCTCGTGCGAGGCTGGGACTCGCCCCCGCGGGGGCGAGCGCCGCGCGCCGCGCATCCGTCCCTGGGCGCTCTCGCCGGGCGCCCGCCGCTGGATCGCGGCCCGCCCTGTGCGCCGAGCGTGATCACCTCGATGTGACTTGCGCGGCGCGAACCCCGTCTATGGAGATTCACTGAGCGATGGGCAAAATCAAGACGGTTCTGCACTGGATCTGGCGCGGCCTCGATGGACTGCGCAAATTCCTGCACCTGGTGCTGCT
>DAHVQK010000049.1 GCA_027317845.1 Gammaproteobacteria bacterium | reverse complement strand
CATCGGCCTGGTGCCGGATTCCGGTGGCACCTGGCTCCTGCCGCGTCTCCTCGGCGGGGCGCGGGCCATGGGTCTTGCAATGCTCGCCGAGAAGCTGCCCGCCCAACAGGCCGCGGACTGGGGCCTCATCTGGCGCTGCATCGATGATGAGGACTTCGCCGGCGAGGTCGATACCATCGCCCGCCAGCTCGCCTGCGCGCCGACGCGGGCGCTCAGCGGCATGAAGCGCCTGATGCGGGATGGCTGGGACCACACGCTCGAGCAGCAGCTCGATGCCGAGCGCGATGCGCAGCGCGAGCTCGGCTTCAGTGCCGACTATGCCGAAGGGGTGGCCGCGTTCGCTCAGAAGCGCGACCCGAAATTCACCGGACGATAGAAAGTCACTGACATGCAACTCGAGAGCTTCAGCGCCGGCCGCTGGCAGGGGGGCACCGGCGGCACCGCGACCTTGCGGGACGCCAGCACGGGTGAGGTCATCGCGAGCGCTTCGAGCGAGGGGCTCGACTTCGCCGCCATGCTGGATCATGCGCGCCGCGTGGGTGGGCCGAATCTTCGCCGTCTCACCTTCCACGAGCGCGCGGCGCTGCTCAAGGCGCTGGCGAAGTTCCTCTCGGGGTGCAAGGAGGAGCTCTACCGACTTTCCTACGCCACCGGAGCCACGAAGTCTGATTCCTGGATCGATATCGATGGGGGCATCGGGACGCTCTTCGTGTACGCGAGCAAGGGCATGAAGGAGCTGCCGGACGGTCACATCCATGTCGATGGCGCCGCGGAGATGCTCTCGAAGTCGGGGACCTTCCTCGGTCAGCACATTCACGTCCCCCTCGAAGGCGCCGCGGTCCACATCAATGCCTTCAACTTTCCCGTGTGGGGCATGCTGGAGAAGCTCGCGCCGGCGTTCCTGGCCGGAGTGCCGGCCATCGTGAAGCCCGCGACCGCGACCGCCTATCTCACCGCGCTCGCCTTCCGCCGCATCATCGAATCGGGGCTCCTGCCCGAGGGCTCGGTGCAGCTCGTGTGCGGTGCGGTCGGGGACCTCTTCGACCACCTGACCTGTCAGGACATCGTCGCCTTCACGGGCTCCGCATCCACCGCGCGCAAGCTCAGGGTGCATCCGGCCGTCTTGGACAACGCCGTGCGGCTCACCGCGGAGACCGACTCGCTCAATTCCTGCATCCTGGGTCCGGATGCCGTGGCGGGCACCCCGGAGTTCGATCTCTTCATCCGCGAAGTGGTGCGCGAGATGACCGCCAAGGCGGGCCAGAAATGCACCGCCATCCGCCGGGCCCTCGTCCCCGCCGCCGAGGCCGGCGCGGTGCTCGATGCGCTGCGCGCCGCCCTTGGGGAGGTCGTGATCGGCAATCCGCGCCAGGATGAGGTCACGATGGGTCCGCTCGCCTCGCTCGCCCAGCGGCGCGAGGTCCTCGAGCAGGTCGGCAAGCTCGAGCGCGAGGCCGAGGTCGTGTGCGGCGGGGGCGCGAGACTCGCGCCAAGGGATGCCGATCCCGATCGGGGCGCGTTCGTGGCGCCGACCCTGTTGTATTGCAGGGACGCCGCGCGGGCCCGGGCCATCCACGAAGTCGAGGCCTTTGGTCCGGTGAGCACGGTCGTCCCCTACGAGGGCGTGGATGATGCGATCGCGCTCGCCCGGCGCGGCGCCGGGAGCCTGGTGGGCTCGGTGTTCACCGGTGACGATGCGCTCGCCGCGCGACTGGTGCTTGGACTCGCCCCCTTTCACGGTCGCGTGCTGGTGGTCAACCGGCACTGCGCCAAGGAGTCCACCGGGCACGGCTCACCGCTTCCGCACCTCATCCACGGCGGGCCGGGACGCGCCGGCGGGGGAGAGGAAATGGGGGGAATCCGCGGGGTGCTGCACTACATGCAGCGGACGGCGGTGCAGGGCACGCCCGATGTGTTGACGGCCATCACCGGTCGTTGGGTGAAGGGATCGCGTGAGCTCGACCCGGGAGTGCATCCCTTCCGCAAACCTTTCGGCGAGCTCAAAGTGGGCGAGACGTTCAATTCCGCGGAGCGGGAAGTGAGCCTCGAGGACATCGAGCGTTTCGCGGCGCTTTCGGGCGATCACTTCTATGCCCACATGGACGAGGCGGCAGCCCGCCGTAATCCCCTCTTCGGCGCCCGGGTGGCGCACGGCTACTTCCTGATCTCGGCGGCCGCCGGGCTGTTCGTCGACCCGCCGCTCGGGCCGGTGCTCGCCAACTACGGCATCGACGGGCTGCGCTTCACCAAGCCCGTCAAGCCCGGCGACCGTATCGGGGTGCGCCTGACCTGCAAGGAGAAATCGCTGCGCCTCGGCCAGGGTTACGGCGAAGTGCGCTGGGACACGGAGATCACCAATCAGGAGGGTGAGACGGTGGCCGCGTACGATGTACTGACCATGGTGAGCGAGAAGGCCGTGCCGGAGGCCTAGCGCCCCTTTGCCGGCGCATCCCTCGGCCTATACGCATCCCCCCACTAGCCTCTCGCGCTCCCCGGGCGCAGCCTTCAGAGGCGCCCGCCGCCGGGCTGCCTTGACTTGTCCGTCATCGGCCGCATCTTCCCCAGTGAGTGGTCAGTTCACGCGCCGGTCCGGCGGGGCGGGCGGGTGTCCGGATGGAGGGACGGATGAGCAGCGAGCGACAGTACGGCTGGATGTGGGTCGAGGCCTGCCAGGTCCTCGACCAGGCCGAGCGGTTGCAGCGGCAATTGCTGCGCTACCTCGGGCCCGGGACCGATGCGGCGCTGTGGGAGCCGCCGGTGGATATCCTCGAGAGCCCCGAAGGGGTGATATTGCTGTTCGCGCTGCCGGGGGTGGCGCCCGAGGATATCGAGGTGCGGCTCGAGCCCACCTCGCTCACCGTGAGCGCCACGCGCCGGCTCAAGCTCGAGCACCCGCGCGCCTCGATCCGGCGACTCGAGATCCCTCAAGGCCGGTTCATCCGGCGCGTTCCCCTGACCGGTGTGCCGCTCGCGATCGCAGCCACCCGCTACGAGCGGGGTTGCCTCGAGGTGCATCTGGCTCCCGCGACGGAGAGATGAGCATGACGGATAGCGAAAACACGGATTCCACACCCCGGATAGAGCTGCCGCCCTTGCCGGCCGACGCCGTGCCGCTCGTGGCGATGCGCAACCTCGTGCTCTTTCCGGGCGTGGTGTTGCCGGTCACGCTCGCGCGGGAGGAGAGCATCGCCGCGGCCCAGGAGGCGGTTCGCACCGGGCGTAAGATCGGGCTGCTGCTGCAGCGCGACCCGGTGCTCGAGAAACCCACGCCGCACGACCTCTACGAGATCGGCGTGCTCGCCACCGTGGTCCGCTACATCACCGCGCCCGATGGTGCGCATCACCTGATCTGCCAGGGCGAAAACCGGTTCCGGGTGTTGGAGGTGGTGCGCGAGAGGCCGTTTCTCGGCGCCCGGGTCGAATCGATCGTCGAGCCGACCGAGACGGGCGCGGACATCGAGGCGCGCGTCGATTACCTCAAGGAGCGCGCCGCCGAGGCGCTCTCGCTCCTGCCGCAGGTGCCGGCGGAGCTCGGGCGGACGATCCGCGGGATCGACTCGGCCGGTCAGCTCGCCGATCTCATCGTGAGCTTCATGGACGCGAAACCGCAGGAGAAGCAGGAGCTGCTCGAGACGCTCGACCTCAAGGAGCGGCTCGACAAGGTGGTGAAGATGCTGGCGCATCGGGTCGAGGTGCTCAAGATCACCCGCGACATCACCGAGCAGACCCAGGCCGCCCTCGGGGAGCGTCAGCGCGAGGCGGTGCTGCGCGAGCAGCTGCACCAGTTGCAGAAGGAGCTTGGAGAGGAGGAGGGCGCGGAAGGGGATTTCGCCGAGCTCGAGAAGGCGATCACCGGGGCGGGCATGCCGCAGGACGTCGAGGAGCAGGCGCGCAAGGAGCTCAAGCGCCTGCGCCGCATGAGCGAGTCGAGTCCCGAGCACGGCATGGTGCGCGCCTATCTCGACTGGCTGGTCGCCCTCCCCTGGGGCAAGGCGGATGCCGAGGACATCGATATCGAGCGCGCCCGGGGCGTGCTCGAGGAGGATCACTACGGCCTGGAGAAGGTCAAGCGGCGAATCCTCGAATACCTCGCGGTGCGCAAGTTAAATCCCCGAGGCCGCAGTCCCATCCTCTGCTTCGTCGGTCCCCCCGGTGTGGGCAAGACCTCGCTCGGCCAGAGCGTGGCGCGCGCACTGGGACTGAAGTTCGTGCGCGCAAGTCTCGGGGGAGTGCACGATGAGGCCGAGGTCCGCGGGCACCGCCGCACCTACATCGGCGCGCTCCCGGGCAACATCATCCAGAGTCTGCGCAAGGCCGGTACGCGCAATCCCGTGTTCATGCTCGATGAGATCGACAAGCTCTCCGCGAGTTTTCAAGGCGACCCGGCCTCGGCGCTGCTCGAGGTGCTCGATCCGGAGCAGAACTCGACCTTCCGCGACAACTACCTCGGCGTGCCCTTCGACCTGAGTCACGTGCTGTTCGTCGCGACCGCCAACGTGCTCGAGACCATTCCCGGGCCGCTGCGCGATCGCATGGAGATCATCCAGCTGACCGGTTACACCGATGAGGAGAAGCTTCAGATCGCGAAGCGCTACCTGGTGCGGCGCCAGCTCGAGGCGAATGGCCTCGATGTCGCCAGGGTGTCGGTGTCGGATGAGGCGTTGATGCGTGTCATTCACGAGTACACCCGGGAAGCCGGCTGCCGCAGCCTCGAGCGAGAGATCGGCGCGCTGCTGCGCCAGGCCGCCATGCGCATCGCGGAAGGCAAGGAGGCGAGCGTGCGCTTCGAGGCCGATGATGTGCCCGCAGTGCTCGGGGCGCCGCGGTTCGAGAACGAGGTCGCGCAGCGCACCTCGATTCCGGGCGTGGCGACCGGGCTCGCGTGGACGCCGGTCGGCGGCGACATCCTGTTCATCGAGTCGGCGCGCATGAGCGGCAACGGAAAGCTCATCCTGACCGGCCAGCTCGGGGATGTGATGAAGGAGTCGGCTCAGACCGCCCTGAGCCTGCTCAAGGCGCAGGCGGAGGAGCTCGGGATCGACCCGAAGGGCTTCGATCAAAGCGACATCCACGTGCACGTGCCGGCAGGAGCGATCCCGAAGGATGGTCCGAGCGCGGGCGTCGCGATGTTCGTCTCGCTCGCCTCGCTCTTCAGACACCGCATGGTGCGCCCGGATGTCGCCATGACCGGCGAGATCAGTCTGCGCGGTCTCGTGTTGCCTGTCGGCGGCATCAAGGAGAAGACGATCGCGGCGGCCCGCGCGGGCATCCGCAAGGTGATCCTGCCCGCGCGCAACCGGCGCGATCTCGAGGACATCCCGAAGAGCGTGCAGTCGGCCCTCGAGTTCGTCTGGGTGGAGCGCGTCTCGGAGGCGCTCGAGGTGGCGCTCGCGGGATCACCCGAGGATCGCCAGCCTGTCGCGGAGTCGGCGCAGAAGCGCTCCGCCGCCTGAGAATCGACATCACCCGCGGCGGCC
>DAHVQK010000028.1 GCA_027317845.1 Gammaproteobacteria bacterium | reverse complement strand
TGCCGCCCGGCGCCAGGAGGAGCTGCGCGAGACTTTCACAGGGCTCGCCAGGCCGCTCGCGCTGCTCGCTCTGATCGCGGTGCTGCTGCTCGGCGAGCCGGATTTCGGCGCCGCGGCGGTGCTGTTCGCCGCAGGTTTCGGCATGCTGTTCCTCGGCGGCGCCCGGCTGCGTTACGTCGTCGGTCTCACAGCGCTGGCGGCGGCGGCTTTCGCGCTCCTCGCCGTCACTTCCGCCTACCGGCTGCGACGCATCACCGGCTTCATGAATCCCTGGGCTTCGCCCTACGGCGCGGGCTTTCAGCTCACCCAGTCGCTGATCGCCATCGGCCGCGGCAGCTGGTTCGGGGTGGGTCTCGGCAACAGCGTGCAGAAGCTGTTCTACCTGCCCGAGGCACACACCGACTTCCTGTTCGCGGTGCTCGCCGAAGAGCTCGGGCTCGCCGGTGTCATCGCCACCGTCGGGCTGTTCGTGG
Organism: Gammaproteobacteria bacterium; assembly: GCA_027317845.1. GTDB lineage: Bacteria > Pseudomonadota > Gammaproteobacteria > Steroidobacterales > Steroidobacteraceae > 13-2-20CM-66-19. The sequence continues at coordinate 7,314 of DAHVQK010000028.1, read as the reverse complement.
GGCTCATCTGGCGCGCGTTCCAGATCGCTCAGCTCGCCGCCCGCGCCGACATGATGTTTCACCAGCTGCTCGCCGCCGGATTCGGCCTGTGGGTCGGCATGCAGGCGTTCATCAACATTGGGGTCAACATGGGCGTGTTGCCGACCAAGGGCCTGACGCTGCCGCTCATGAGCTACGGGCGCTCGAGCATGATCGTGACGCTCATCTGGGTGGGGCTCCTGCTCAGGATCTACCACGAGATCGTGCTGGAGACGCGGGGAGCCGCCGTGCGCCATGAGGGAGCGAGATGACAGATTCCCCGGGAGCGAATCTGAACGCGGCGCCGCCGCGGCCCGCCCGGGGCGAGGCCCGGGAAGGGCCGAGTAACCGTCCGGTGCTCATCATGGCCGGCGGTACCGGGGGGCATGTCGTCCCGGCGCTGGCGCTCGCCCGCCGCCTGCGCGAGGAGTCCATCGAGGTGATCTGGCTGGGGACGCGCCGGGGCATCGAGGCGCGCCTCGTTCCCGCGGAGGGCATTCCCATCGAGTGGCTGTCGATCGGCGGGCTGCGGGGCAAGGGCATGGCGACGCGGCTCGCCGCCCCATGGCGCCTCGCCGTGGCGCTCGGGCAGGCGCTGCGGGTCATGTGGCGGCGTCGTCCGTCGGTGGTCGTGGGGCTCGGCGGTTTCGTCACCGGTCCCGGAGGAGTCGCGGCGTGGCTCACCCGCCGTCCGCTCGTGATCCACGAGCAGAATGCGATCGCCGGATTCACCAACCGCAGCCTCGCCCATCTCGCGCGGGAGGTGCTCGAGGCGTTCCCCGACAGCTTCAGCGCCGCCGTCCGCACCCGCGCCATCGGCAATCCGGTGCGTCGGGAGATCATCGCACTGCCCGCCCCGGCCGAGCGCCTCGGGTCACGCAGAGGCCCGGTGCGATTGCTGGTCATCGGCGGCAGCCAGGGCGCCGTACGACTCAACACGGTGGTGCCATACGCGCTGGCGCGGGTGACCGGGATCCGCATCGACGTACGCCATCAGGCGGGCGAGCGCTGGCATGAGGCGTGCCGGCAGAGCTACGCCGATGCGGGTGTGGCGGCGCAGGTCACGGCGTTCATCGAAGACATGGCCGAGGCGTATGCCTGGGCGGATCTCGCGATCTGCCGCTCCGGTGCGCTCACGGTCTCGGAACTCGCCGCCGCCGGACTCGGCGCGGTGTTGGTGCCTTTCCCAGCTGCGGTGGACGATCACCAGACCTACAACGCCCGCTACCTGGTGCGGGCCGGCGCGGCGGTCCTCATGGCGGACCGGGAGTTCACGGCCGAGCGGCTCGCCGCCGAGCTCGAGCGTCTGTGCGCCGATCGCGCCAGGCTGATCGACATGGCCGGGAAGGCCCGCTCGCTCGCTCGGACCGATGCGACCGAGCAACTCGCGGCGGCCTGCCTCGGACTCTCGAGGCGAGCGGCATGATCATACCGTTCGGCACAATGACGAGCGGCGACAGCCGGCCCGAGAGGGTGTCCCGATGAGTACCGGCGCGCGCAAGCGGGGCTCAGAGGGCGCGGCGACGGAGCCGGGCAAGGCGGACACGAGCCGCTGCGCAGAGGGCGGGCGGCGCGGCCCTTCCGGACTCGACCGCATGCGCCGCATCAACACCATCCACTTCGTCGGCATCGGTGGCAGCGGCATGAGCGGCATAGCCGAGGTGCTGCTGAATCTCGGCTACAGCGTTCAGGGCTCCGACCTGAAGATGAGTCCGGTGATCGACAGGCTCACGCGGCTCGGCGCCACGGTGCGCCTCGGGCACGATGCCCGGCACATCGCGGGCGCGGATGTGTTGGTCGTCTCCGGCGCCATCACCGCGGGCAATCCGGAAGTGGATGCGGCTCTCGAGCGGCGTGTGCCGGTCGTCTCGCGCGCCGAGATGCTCGGGGAGCTGATGCGCTTCCGCCATGCGATCGCCGTGGCCGGTACGCACGGCAAGACCACCACCACCAGTCTCGTGGCCAGCATCCTCGCCGAGGGCGGAGAGGACCCGACATTCGTGATCGGAGGGCGCCTGAAGAGCGCCGGCAGTCATGCGCGCCTCGGCGCCGGTCCCTACCTGGTGGCCGAAGCCGACGAGAGCGACGCCTCGTTCATGCACCTGCAGCCGCTGATCTCCGTGGTCACCAACATCGATAACGACCATCTGGCGACCCACGGCGGCGATTTCGAGAAGCTCAAGGAGAGCTTCATCGACTTTCTGCACAACCTGCCGTTCTACGGCCTCGCCGTGCTGTGTATCGAATGCGAGAACGTGCGCGCCATCCTGCCGCGCGTCGGCAGGCCGGTCCTGACATACGGACTCGGCGCGGATGCTGACGTGCGCGCCAGTGACGTGCGGCGCATGGGCCTGCAGACCCGCTTCCTGGTGAGGCGCCCCTCGAACGAGCCGCTCGAGGTGACCGTCAATCTTCCGGGTGCCCACAACGTGTTGAATACCCTCGCGGCGATCGCCGTCGCCACCGAGCTCGGCATCGACGAGGCGGCCATCGGACGGGCGCTGATGAGCTTCCAGGGCGTCGATCGGCGGCTGCAACGCGTGGCCGACATCACAACGGCCGCGGGCACTGTCACCGTCATCGACGACTACGGCCATCATCCGACCGAGGTGGCCGCGACGCTCGAGGCGCTGCGCCAGGGTTACCCGCAACGGCGCATCGTGCTCGCCTTTCAGCCGCACCGCTACAGCCGCACCCACGATCTGATCGACGATTTCGGCAAGGTGCTTTCCACGGTCGATGTGCTGCTGGTGACGGAAGTCTACGCGGCCGGGGAGGCGCCGATCGCGGGCGCCGACGGCCGCGCGATCTGCCGCGCCGTGCGCAGCCGCGGACAGGTCGAGCCGCTGTTCGTCGAGCGGGTCGAGGAGCTCGCGGATTCACTCAAGGACGTCATTCGCGACGGCGATGTGATCGTGACCATGGGTGCTGGCAACATCAGCGCGGTCTCGCACGGCCTCTCCGAACGGTTCGCCCGTTTGATCCCGCCGCGGAGCGCGCCATGACGGTGTCGGTCGCAGAGCGGTTCCTGGCGCGTATCCGGCGCGATGAGCCGATGAGCCGCCATACCTCTTGGCATGTCGGGGGCCCGGCGGAGATCTATTTCACGCCGGCCGATCGCGCGGAGCTCGCCGCGTTCCTGCGCAGCCTTTCGCCGCAGACGCCGGTGTGCTGGGTTGGACTGGGAAGCAATCTGCTGGTGCGCGACGGAGGCATCCGCGGAGTCGTCATCAGCACCCACGGCGTGCTCGATCGGATCGATCGTGTCAACGAGAGCACCGTGTATGGAGAGGCGGGCGCCGCGTGCGCGCGTCTCGCCAGGCAGTGCATCCGCTGGGGACTCGGCCCCGCGGAGTTCTTCGCCGGCATCCCGGGCACACTCGGCGGCGCGCTGGCGATGAACGCGGGCGCCTTCGGCGGGGAGACCTGGAGACACGTGGTCGAGGTGGAGACGATCGATCGGCACGGTCGCGAGCACCGCCGCAATGCCGATGAATACCGCGTGGGTTATCGGCGGGTCGAGCCGCCGCAACCCGAGGAATGGTTCCTCGCCGCGACGCTGCGCTTCGAGAAGCGTCCCACGGCGCACGAGCGCGAGGTGCGAGCGCTTCTCGAGCGACGCCGCGCGACACAGCCCATCGGAGAGTGGAGCTGCGGCTCGGTGTTCACGAATCCACCCGGGGACCATGCCGCGCGCCTGATCGAGGCGGTGGGCCTGAAGGGCCATGCGGTCGGAGGCGCATCGGTCTCCACCAAGCATGCCAACTTCATTATCAATCACGGCAGCGCCACGTCCGCGGACATCGAAACCCTCATCCAACAGGTGCGCGCCGCGGTCGAGCGGGCGCACGGCGTGTGTCTGCACCCCGAGGTGCGCATCGTGGGGGAGGCGGCCTGATGCGACTGCGGCACGATCCGGCGTGGTTCCGCCGAGCGACCCGGCCGGAGGAGTTCGGGCGGGTCGCGGTGCTCTTCGGCGGCGATTCGAGTGAGCGCGAGGTGTCGCTCCTCTCGGGCAACGCCGTGCTCGAGGCCTTGAGGCGCCGTGGCGTCGATGCGGAGGGATTCGATCCGCGGGATCGGGCGCTGCCGGAGCTCCTGGAGCGAGGCATCACGCGAGTGTGGATCGCCTTGCACGGCCCGGGCGGTGAGGATGGCACGCTGCAGGGTGCGCTCGAGTACCTGGGCGTTCCTTACACCGGGAGCGGTGTGATGGGCTCGGCCATCGGCATGGACAAGTTGCGCACCAAGCGCCTGGCCAGGGCGGCGGGGATCATGACCCCCGAGGCGATCGAGCTCGCCGGGCCGGGCGATTTCGAGCTGGCCCTCGAGCGGCTGAAGCTCCCCCTCATCGTGAAGCCGCTGACTCAGGGATCGAGTGTCGGCATGACCAAGGTCGCGCACGCGCAGGGGCTGGCGGCGGCATTTGCGGCCGCCCGCGCGACGGACCCCCGTGTGTTCGCGGAAGCCTGGATCACGGGCCGCGAGTACACGGTGGCGCTGCTGCAGGGCGAGGCGCTGCCTTCCATCCGCATCGAAACCCCGCGCGAGTTCTACGATTACGAGGCGAAGTATCTGCGCGAGGACACGCGTTACATCTGTCCTTCGGGGCTCTCCGGGCCCGCTGAGCAGCATCTCGAGAACCTAGCGCTCGCGGCCTTCGAGGCCGCGGGCGCCGAGGGCTGGGGACGGGCCGACTTCATGATGGATGTCTCGGGCCGGCCGCTGCTCATCGAGGTCAATACCGTGCCGGGCATGACCGGACACTCGCTGGTTCCCATGGCGGCCCGCGCCGCCGGCATCGACTTCGAGGAACTCGCCTGGCGCGTGCTCGAGACCAGTTTCGTGCGCCGGCCCGCCGCGGCGAGCGGGGGAGGGGGCCGATAGCCATGTGGCCGTGGAAGCCCTCCCGCAAGCGGCGCGCAAGCGAACGCCCCGAGACACCACCCCGGCGATGGGTGTCGCGGGCGCTCGCGGCTGCCGCGCTGTTGGTGGTGCTGCTCTCGGCGCTGTGGTCGCTCGATCTACCCATCCGCACCGTCACGGTCACCGGACGCTTCCGGCATGTCTCCCCGGCACAGATCGAGCGGACGGTTGCGCAACAGGTGCACGGGGCAGGGTTGCTCACCGTGAGCCTGACGGACGTGCGCCACGCCGTGGCCCAGCTCCCCTGGGTGGCATCGGTGAGCGTGCAGCGTGCCTGGCCGCACGGGCTCGACGTGTGGGTACAGGAGCAGGTTGCCGCCGCCCGTTGGAACTCGCACGGGTTGGTCAACGCGAGCGGCGAGTTGTTCGTGACGCACACGGATGTCGTGCCCCCGGGACTCGCCCGGCTGAGCGGTCCCGACGGAACGCAGACGGACGTCACGCGGCGCTATCTCGCCATGGCCGAACGCCTGGCGCCGAGCGGACTCACCATCGAGGCGCTCGGCCTCGATACGCGAGGCACCTGGCAGTTCAGCTTGAGCGACGGCATCACTGTCCGGCTCGGGCGCTCCCAGGTCGCGGAGCGTTTCGACAGGTTCATGAGCGCCGCGCTCGACATCGTCGAGCCGCGCGCCGCAGAGATCTCTCACGTGGACATGCGTTACACGAATGGTTTCGCCATCGGCTGGCGTAAAGGTGCACCGCACAATGCAATACCAAGCGAAGGCCGGCACGCACGGCCGGCTGCCCCATCAAGCTCACACCACCGGCTCGCCAGGAGCGCCGCAGGCGCCCTACAGCTTCGCGCGGAGAACCGCGATGCGTAAACGGACCGACAGGGACCTCATCGTCGGCCTCGATATCGGTACCTCCAAGGTCCTCGCCCTGGTCGGAGAGGTCGGGGCGGATGGCGCCATCGAGGTGCTGGGAGTCGGTTCCCAGCCCTCGCGGGGCCTGAAGAAGGGCGTGGTCGTGAACATCGAGTCGACCGTGCAGTCGATCCAGCGGGCCGTGGAGGAGGCGGAGCTCATGGCCGGCTGCGAGATCCACTCGGTGTTCGCCGGCATCGCCGGCAGCCACGTGAGGAGCCTCAATTCCCACGGCGTGGTGGCGATCCGCGACCGCGAGGTGACCGCGGGCGATGTCGGGCACGTCATCGATGCGGCCAGGGCGGTGGCCATTCCCGCGGACCAGAAGATACTGCACGTGCTGCCCCAGGAATTCATCGTGGATGGCCAGGAGGGGATCCGCGACCCGATCGGCATGTCGGGGGTGCGCCTGGAGGCGAAGGTGCACATCGTCACCGGGGCCGACAGTGCCGCGCAGAACATCGAGAAGTGCATCAAGCGCTGCGGGCTCGAGGTGGACGACGTGGTGCTCGAGCAGCTCGCCTCGAGCTTCGCGGTGCTCACCGACGATGAGAAGGAGCTCGGTGTGTGCATGGTCGACATCGGCGGTGGCACCACCGACATCGCGGTCTTCGTCCAGGGGGCGATCCGCCACACGGCCGTGATTCCGATCGCCGGTGACCAGGTCACCAACGACATCGCCGTGTCCATGCGCACCCCGACCCAGCACGCCGAGGACATCAAGATCCGCTACGCCTGCGCGCTCTCGCAGCTCGCCAATCCCGATGAAAGCATCGAGGTGCCGAGCGTCGGGGACCGGCCGGCGCGCCGCCTCGCCCGCCAGACGCTCGCGGAGATCGTCGAGCCGCGCTACGAGGAGCTGTTCGGCCTGGTGCGCGACGAATTGCGCAGGAGCGGCTTCGAGGAACTCATCGTGGCCGGCGTGGTGCTCACCGGCGGCAGCGCCCGCATGGAGGGGGCGATAGAGCTCGCCGAGGAGGTGTTCCACGTGCCGGTGCGCTTGGGGCTGCCGCACGAGGTGCAGGGGCTCACCGACGTCGTTCGCAATCCCGTTTTCTCCACGGGCGTGGGGCTCCTGCTCTACGCGCGTGACAACATCTTGCCCGCGCGCCGCGGGAGGTCCCTGGGAGGCAACGCCAAGACGGCTCTCGGCCGCATGCGTACCTGGTTCCAGGGGAACTTCTGACTTCGATCGATTTCACCCGTTCAACCTTACATTCAACGAGGAGCGCGCAATGTTCGAACTGATGGATGCCTATACCCCGAGCGCCGTCATCAAGGTCATCGGCGTGGGCGGCGGCGGCGGCAACGCCGTCGCCCACATGCTGACGACCGGCATAGAGGGCGTGGAATTCATGTGTATCAACACCGACGCGCAGGCGCTCAAGCACGCGCGGGTCAAGACCGCCCTGCAGATCGGCAGCAACATCACCAAGGGGCTCGGCGCGGGGGCGGACCCGGAGGTCGGCCGCCAGGCGGCCATGGAGGACCGCGACCGCAT
>DAHVQK010000019.1 GCA_027317845.1 Gammaproteobacteria bacterium | reverse complement strand
TGTACGATTCGTGAATTGCGCTCGCATGGCCGCACAGCACCTGCTCTTCCCCGAGCGAGGGGTGTCCGTAAATCCGCCCAGCCTCCATCGGCTCCGGCCACCAGCCGCGCGCACTTCCACCCATCAATTGCATCGATCCTCGATCTCCTGACCATCCACACATGAGCTAGGGCGCTCCATCGGCGCCGACCGCATGCATGAACTTTACTTCACCCGCCAGTGCTTCGGTCCCGACGAATCCGAATGTGCTTCGGAAACTCGACGCACGCGTTGGGCGAGTTCGAACAGGATGCGCCCGCCGTCGAGCATGGGCACGGGCAGCAGGTTCACCAGCGCGAGGGTGATGGAGAGCTCTGCGAGAAACGCGAGCGCCGACCCGCTCCCCCCACCGCTCATCGCAGACACCCAGGTCGAGTTGGCGAACGCTTCAAGGGATGAGCGCATCGTGAGGGTGTGCCAGAGCGCCTGCACCTCGAGCACCGAGAGCTCCCAGGTCATCGCGACCGCGCGGAGCATCGCCGGGCTCGGCCCGTAGGCGATTCCAGTCCCACCCCGACGGCCCTCGAGGTGGAAGCCGACCCTGGCGAGCCCTCCCGCATCGAGCACCACCTGGTGGGTCTGCCCCTGGCGTTCGAGCCCGATGCGTACCGACGCGCGAGTCCGAAGTGCTGAGAGAATTCCAAGCCGCGCAGCCTCCGGGGTGGTCACCGCGAGCGGCCCGACCGACACGATCCGGTCGCCCCGCTCGACACCTGCGCGAGCAGCATCGGAGCCGGCGATGACTTGCCCGACGATCGGGAGCACTGGCGCCGGCGCGCCGTGCCACAGAGAGAGTGCGAGCAGCAGCACACCAAGGACGAAGTTCACCGCAGGTCCCGCCCCGAGCACCGCGATGCGCTTTCCGAGGGAAGCGCGGTTGAAGGCCCTCGCAGCGCTCGCCTCACTCAACGGCCCCGCACGCTCATCGACGAGCTGCACGAACCCGCCGAGTGGGATGAGTTTCACTGCGCAGTGCACCCGGTCCGGGCCCACCGGCCAGGCGGCCAGCCTCGGTCCGAACCCGATCGAGAACACCTCGACCTTGATGCCGCAGAGCCTTGCCGCCGCCCAGTGCCCGAGCTCGTGCGCGATGAGGAGCGCGCTCACCGCGAGCACGATCCCGAGCGCCATCGCCAGGGTTCCCGTCAAGACCACTGCGCTCACTCGACCCCGGGCCCCCGGCGTTGCGGTGCGCCTGTGGGGGCTTCGCCGCAGGCTCTATATGCCTGCTTCCCCCGGCGCTGTCCAGCGTTGTGCGCGGGGGGTGTGGGGTGGAAGCAGACTGTCGGCAGTATCAATGCCGGCGCTGCGGGCGAGCGGTCTGGGTGTGCCGGCCGTGTGACCGAGGTCAGGCGTATTGCCTGCGCGGCTGCCGGGGCTTGAACCGCGGGGATCAACTACGCCAGGCGGCGGCCCGCTACCAGAGGAGCCGCCGCGGCGCGCGACATCATGCAGCTCGCCAACGCCGATACCGCCAACGCCAGGGACTGAAGCGACAGGCGGGGACAAAGATAGTGACTCATCTGACTTCCGCTCGCAGTGCCGGGGGCGGCACAGTGATGGCAAGCCCCATCCCGAGGGTGTCGGAGTCGGCGGATGATCCCGCAAGAAGCAATGCCACGGCCCCCGAGGGGCTGCGCTGCGAGTTCTGCCAGCGACCGCTCGGCGGCCCGGGTCCCGAGGTGAGCGGCGGTGCAAGTGGAGCTGCATCAGCTTCTGCCGAGGTACGAGCGGCTGCGCAAGCGCCGCCCGCGCGCCGAGAGGGCGTTACTCGCCTCGCTCGCAGAGATCGGTCAACAGGTTCCCGTGGTGGTGGTCGGGGAGGCCGAGCGCTTCGTGCTCATCGACGGCTACAAGCGCGTGCGCGCCTTGAGACGCCTCGCGCACGATGTGGTGTTGGCGACGCGCTGGGAGCTCGAGGAAGTCGAGGCCCTCCTGCTCGAGCGGGGCCTGCGTCGCGGGAGCGAGGATGCGCTCGA
>DAHVQK010000016.1 GCA_027317845.1 Gammaproteobacteria bacterium | reverse complement strand
AGCACCTCACCGGCATCAAGGACGCACGCACCATCGTCGCCATCAACAAAGACCCCGAAGCCCCCATCTTCGAGGTCGCCGACATCGGACTCGTCGCAGATCTCTTCCAGGCCGTGCCGGAAATCGAGAAACTGCTGAGCTAGCGCGCTCGGGGAACGCGACCGCAGGATGTATTCGCGCGAGCCCCAAAACGAGCAAGGCCCGCTGGACTCTCCTCCAGCGGGCCTTGGCCCTTCAGACTATCGGTCGATGGCTTACAGCTGACCGAGCACGTACTCCGCGGCGGACACCTTGAACTGCCCCGGCGCTTCGACATTGGCGTGCTCGACGAGCCCGTTGTTGACCACCAGCGCGAACCGCTGTCCGCGCAGGCCCATGCCGAACCCGCGCGCATCCAACTCCAGGCCGAGCGCCTTCACGTACTCGCCGTTGCCGTCGGAGAGCATCAGGACCTTCTCGCCCACTCCCGAGGCCTTGCCCCAGGCATTCATGACGAACACATCGTTCACCGCCAGGCAGGCGATCGTGTCCACGCCCTTGGCCCGAAGCTGATCGGCCAACTGCACGAACCCGGGCAGATGCTTGGCATCGCACGTCGGGGTGAAGGCTCCGGGAACCGAGAACAGCACCACCTTCTTGCCCTTGAAGAGCTCCTCGGTCGCGATGTCTCTCGGACCCTCCGGGGTCATGGTCTTCAGCACGCCTGAAGGCATGCGCTCACCGGCTTGGATGGCCATGGCTCGATCTCCTCGAGGTGGGTGCGAATGCCCGCGCTCAGGCCGCGGACTTCGCCTGCAGGCTCCACAGCGACGCGAGACGCTGCAAGGTGGGGTCACCCTGCACCGCCTGGAAGGCTTTGAGTGCGGCGGACTTGTTGCCCGACTTCAGCTGCGCGATACCGAGCAGCAGGTGCGCCTCGGCGGGGCTCTTCAGGTGCCCCTTGGACAGACCCTGCGTGAACTCCGTCACCGCCTTGTCGTACTGCTGATAGCCGAAGTAGGCGAGGCCCACGTTCACATCCGACTGTCCCGAGGACTGCCTGGCCGCCGCCGCGGCGGTCGAGGCGAGACCGCCCGCGAGGTCCTGCGAGGCCTTGCGCTTGGCATCTCCCAGGATACGCTCGGCCTTCGCGCGGGCGTGCGGATCGGTGTACACATTCGCCTGCAGCGCCTTGTTGAGCACCTGCTCGGCCTCACCGGGATCATTGGCCTCGATCGCGAGCTCGGCGTAGTTGGTGAACTCGTGCGGCTGCTGCATCACCCCGACGTTGAACGCCAGGCGGTAGGCCTGCAGCAGGTTCGAATCGCTCTTGACCGACTGCATGGTCTTGTAGATGAGGTACTGCCAGTACTGGGGCTGCGGGTAGTAGATCACCAGCTGCTCGATCGCATTGAGCAGGCAATTCTGATCATTCAGGTGCTGGCAGGCGCTCTGCACCAGCTGCAGCGATTGCTTGGTCGGCTTCTGCCCCTTGCTGACCGCGGACTTGATCAGCCCGCCCTCGTACTGGACGGTGCCCCGCCAGTTGTTGCTGAGGTAGTAGGCCTGGCCGACAAGGGTCGGCATCTGCGGATCCGCCCAGCCCTTCTGGATGGCGAGCGAGCCGTACTGTATGGCCTTCGGATAGTTCTTCAGCTGGTAGTAGATCTGCGCCAGGGCGGTGGTGAACTGGGCCTGCTCCGCCGGTGTCGCGTAAGGATCATTGCGCAGTTCCTCGAGCTTCGGCGCGAGCTTCGTGTAGTCATGGGTCTTCTCGTAGGCGAAGACGTAGAGCTGCGTCGCGACGTGCCTCGAGTACGGAGTCTGCTTCGGCAGCGCCGAGGCCTGATCGAGCGCGGTCTCGGCCGCCGCGAAATTGCCCTTCTGGATGTCCTTCTGGGCCGCCTGCAGCTTCAACCCCACATTACGGTCCAACTTCTGCGGCGGCGCCGCCTGGGCGGGCACGGCCGCGAAGAATCCGACACCCACCAGCGCGGCGCCGAGCGCCAGCACGGGACCCAGGGGGCTTTTGAGCTTCATGAGACTGTCTCGCATTGCTACGTTCATAGATGAGATGGGATGGGTGGCTCCGGGCCGCTACTGCGAGAACTCGGAGGTATTGACGAAGCCGATCTTGGTCATGCGGTTGCGCTGCGCGTCGGCGAGCACTTTCGCGACCACGCCGTACTTGGCCATGCCGTCGGGATTCAGGTGAATCTCGGGTTGCGGATTCTTGTCCGTCTCGCTGGCGAAATAGGCGTCGAGCGTCTGCATGTTCGGCACCACGGTGCCGTTCCAGGTGATCGTACCGTCGAAGTCTATGCCGAGATTGATGACCTCGGGCTGAACGGGCGGCGGCGGCGGATTGCCCTGCGGCAGATCCAGCTTGGTCGAGTGCGTCAGCTTGGGAAGTGTGATGATCAGGGTCACGAGCAACACGAGCATCACGTCGATCAACGGCGTCGTGTTGATGTCAACCATGGGTCCGGAGCCGGACCCCATACTCATAGCCATGGATTCAGGACTCCTCGAGCGCGCATTCGCTCGAAATTGAGTGGTTCAATAGGCACCGGTGGCCGTCAGCTCATTGGCGTTCGGCTGGCTGATGAAGGCAATCTTCACCATGCCGCCGCGCTGCAGCTCGTAGAGCACGTGCCCGACGGACTTGTAATCCGCGTTCTTGTCGCCGCGGATGTGCACGTCCGGCTGCGGATTCTGCACCGCGGCCTCCTCCACTTCCTGGAGCAGCACGGTGTCGTTCGGAACCTCCTTGTCGTTCCAGAAAATCGTACCGTCCTGGTTCACCGCGATCGTGATCGTGCCGGGCTTGGTCTTCGTCGGCTCGTTGTCGGCGTGCGGCAGGTGCACCGGTACGGTCTTGGTGATCACCGGGATCGTGATCAAGAAGATGATGAGCAGCACCAGCATGACGTCCACCAGCGGCGTCGTATTGATGGTAGCCATCACCTCGTGCTCTTCTTCCGAGCCAGACCCGAGATTCATCGACATGTTCGAAAGCTCCTCAGCTCTCAGCTTCATGCGGCATGCGCGCCGCCCTACCACCAGCCCTGGTGCCAGGCTCACGGGGCCCGCGCATCGTGCGCGGGCCCGTGGCTCCAACGCGATTGCCCGGCGACAGTGGGCTCGCCGGGAACGCCTTTACTTGCGGGTCGCAGCCGCCGCAGGAGCCGCAGCCGGACGGGCACCGCCGGCCCCGCCGGCGTTCTCGACCCGGGCGCCGCTCACCAGGTAGGCGTGCAGATCGCTCGCGAAGTTACGCAGCGCATCCTGCAGGTTCTTGTTGCGGCCCAGCAGCCAGTTGTAGCCCCAGACCGCGGGCACCGCGGCGAACAGACCGAGCGCGGTGGTGATCAGCGCGCCACCGACCGGACCTGCCACCTTGCCGATGCTGGCCTGGCCGGCGAGACCGATCGCGATCAGCGCGTTCATGACGCCCCACACCGTGCCAAAGAGGCCGACGAACGGCGCCGAGGAGCCGACCGTGGCGAGCAGGCCGAGGCCCTTGGTCAGGGTGCTGTTGACCTGGTCGACCGAACGCTGCAGCGACATGGTGATCCACTCGTGCAGATCGATACGATCGGTCAGACGGCCGTCGTGATGAGACACCGCGCGCAGGCCGTCTTCGGCGATCATGCGGAACTCATTACCCTTCTTGAGCTTCTCGACGCCTTCCTTGATCGACGGAGCGGCCCAGAACTGCTTCTCGGCCTGGCGAGCCGCCTGGCGGAGTTTGCGCTGGTCCCACAGCTTCGTGAAGATGACGTACCACGAGATCAAGGACATGAACAACAGCAGGACCATTACGAACTGGATCACGAAACCGCCGTGTTCCCACGTGCCGGCCATGCCGTAGGGATTGCTGACGGTTGCAACGTTTTGGGTGGCCATAGATTTCCTCAGATCACAAAATAACCGCGTTGGACGAAGCGGCGTCGAAAAGGTAAGGACTCGAGAGCATCAATGAAAATCAAAAGTCGTTGAGCTGGAACTTGATCGGCAGCTGTGTGCAGACGGCGATCGGCTGACCATTGCGCTTCTCGGGAATCCAGTGACCCGAGGTGGCGCGCGCATAGCGGATGGCGGCGTGATCGAGCCGCTGGCTGCCCGAGGACTTCGCGATGGTCGGCTCGCGCGTCACGGTGCCCTGCGGACCGATGCAGATGTTGACATATGCCGTGCCTTCCTCGCCCAGGCGCTGGGACGCCTGCGGATAGTAGGACTGCGTCGCGGGGAAGTCCGAGCCGGCGGCCGGCGGTGAGTAGGTGTAGTGCACCGGCGGAGCGGGACGGGCCTGCACGACGTGTTTGGTCACGGTGATGGCGTGGGTCTGCGAGGCGGCCGGCACGTTGATCTGGATCACCGGCGGCGGGATCTGCACCTGCTGGTGCTGCAGCTGCGGCGGCGGCGGCGGCGGCGGCTTGATGTGCTTCGTATGCTGCTGCACGATCGTCGTCTTGATCGGCGGCGCGGCGAGCTGGACGACTTTTTGAGCCAACCCCGTCGCGAGCGCCCAGATGAGGGCGACATGCGCCGCGACGATGGCGAAGAACACTACCGTGCGGCGCGTGAAAAACTGGGTATCGTGTACGTATGCGCTCATATGTGATTGCTGAAGCGTCGCTGTGACCTGTCCGAAAACACCGGATCAAAACGGAAGCTGTGCAAGGTAGCGGTCTTTCCACTTACCCGCAAGCGGTCCAATCCGGACCCGAGCTGGCCGGCGGCATTTGCCGTCCGACAATTCATGACATTCAGGACGCGCGCCGCGGCCCTCCTCGGGCTGGCGCGCGTATGGCTCAAACCCCCTAACTGATACGGTCTCACGGCGACCCGAGGGCTCAGAGCCTGAGGCGCACGCCATGTGCATCGCAAGATGCGGGGCCGAACTGTAACCGCTACGTTGCCCGCTGACAACTGCCTGACGCTCCCATCCAATGCCCATGACGCTATACGGTAATCCCGGGAAATCTATCGTGGCCTCGACCGGGACGGCGCCGGCACCTCTGCGGAGACGGCAGTCACCGCTCCCGTCGATGCGCTGCTCACCAGGTGGGCATATTTTGCGAGCACGCCACGCACGGCGAGCCTGCGCGGCTTCCAGGCGGCGCGGCGGCGCCGCAGCTCGGACGCGGTCAGATCAACCTCGATCTGTCGCTTCAGCGCATCAATGGTGATGCGGTCGCCATTGCGCAGCAGCCCGATGGGCCCGCCCACCGCCGCCTCGGGCGCGATGTGCCCAACCACGAACCCATGACTGCCGCCCGAAAATCGTCCGTCCGTGATCAGGGCCACCTTGTCCCCGAGCCCGCGCCCGATGATTGCGCCGGTGGGGCTGAGCATCTCGCGCATTCCCGGTCCCCCCTTGGGACCTTCGTTGCGGATCACGACCACATCCCCGGCGCGAACCCGGCCCGCGAGGATGGCCTCCGTCGCACGCTCCTCGCCTTCGAATACGCGCGCCCTGCCCGTGAAGGTCTCTCCTTCCTTGCCGGTGATCTTGGCGACGGCCCCCTCGGGCGCCACGTTCCCACGGAGCACAACCAGATGGCTCTCGGCCTTGAGGGGGCGCGAGAGCGGCAGAACGATATCCTGGTCCTGCGGGTAGGCGCCGACGCCGGCGAGATTCTCCGCCAGCGTGCCTCCGGTGACCGTCAGGCACTCCCCGTGCAGCAGTCCCCCATCGAGGAGCATCTTCATCAAAGGTTGAATGCCGCCGATGGCGACCAGTTCGCTCATCAGGTAGCGGCCACTCGGCTTGAGGTCCGCGAGCACCGGGACTTTGCGTCCGATGCGGGTGAAGTCCTCGAGCGTGAGCTTTATCCGCGCATCATTGGCGATGGCCAGCAGATGCAACACGGCATTGGTCGAGCCGCCGAGTGCGATCACGACCGTGATGGCGTTCTCGAACGCCTTGCGCGTGAGAATGTCACGCGGGCGGATACCTTGCGAGAGCAGTCTCACCACGGCCTCACCGGCGCGCAGGCAGTCGGCGCGCTTCGCGGCGCTCACGGCCTCCTGCGCCGAGCTGCCCGGGAGCGAGAGCCCGAGCGCCTCGATCGCCGAGGCCATCGTGTTGGCCGTATACATGCCCCCACAGCTCCCGGGGCCGGGGATGGCGGTACGCTCCACCTCCGCGAGGCGCTCATCGGAGATCGTCCCCCCAGCGCGCGCCCCGACCGCCTCGAACACCGCGACGATGTCGCGCCGCTGCGCCCCCGGGCGGATGGTGCCGCCGTAGACAAAGACCGCGGGGCGGTCGAGACGGGCAATGGCCATGGCGCAGCCGGGCATGTTCTTGTCGCAGCCGCCGATCGCCACGAAGCCGTCGAACCCTTCCGCCCCGACCACCGTCTCGATGGAATCGGCGATCACCTCGCGCGAGACCAGCGAGTAGCGCATGCCCGGGGAGCCCATGGAGATGCCGTCGGAAACCGTGATCGTGTTGAACGACACGCTCTTGCCGCCCGCCGCATCGGCCCCCGCGGCCGCCTCACGCGCCAGCTCCGCGATGTGCACGTTGCAGGGGGTGAGAGTCGCCCAGGTCGAGGCGATGCCGATCTGCGGCTTGGCGAAATCCGCGTCCTTGAACCCCACGGCGCGCAGCATCGCCCGCGCCGGCGCACGCGTCACTCCGTCCACCACCTGTCGCGAGTGCGGGCGCGGATCGGGCTGATTTTGGGTTTGCTTCTGGGCCACGGTCGTATCTATACCCGTAGTCTGACGCCGGTCGAGGGAAAATCCATACACCCGCCGCCCTTCGGGGCGGCCTATCTATATTAAGGAGCGATTATTCACGGGCCAGCATCGAGCGACGATGACCATGCCTCACGGATACCGCGCCCTGATCAGCCGGTAGAGGCTGCGCACGCACTGCGCCTCGGCTCCCACCGGGCGCCCCGGCCGGTCCTTGGCGTTCCAGGCGTACAGGTCGAGGTGGATCCAGTCGGTGAAGGCCCCGACGAAGCGCTTCAGAAAGAGTGCCCCGATGATCGAGCCCGCGAAAGGCGTCGGCGCCACGTTGCCGAGATCGGCGATCTTGCTGCTGAGTTCGTCCTCGTAGCCCGGCCACAGCGGCAGCGGCCACACCGGATCGGCCTCCTCCTCACCGACGCGCCGCAGCGTCTCGGCGAGCTCCGGCCGGTTCGAGTACACGGCGGGCAGCTCCGGCCCTAGCGCCGTGCGCGCCGCACCCGTCAAGGTCGCCAGATCGATGAGCAGGTCCGGGCGCTCCTCCTCGGCCGCCGCGAGCGCATCGGCCAGGACCAGCCTTCCCTCGGCGTCGGTATTGCCGACCTCCACCGTCAACCCTTTGCGCGAGCGCAGCACGTCCCCCGGTCGGTAGGCGGCACCACCCACGGCGTTTTCCACGGCGGGGATCAGCACGCGCAGCTGCACGGGTGCCTCGAGCCGCATGAGCAGGTCCGCGAGCCCCAGGGCGCAGGCCGCTCCGCCCATGTCCTTTTTCATCAGCAGCATGGCCGCCGCGCTCTTCAGATCGAGGCCGCCGGTATCGAAGCAGACACCCTTGCCCACCACGGTGACGCGCGGCGCATCCCGCTCGCCCCATCGCAGGTCGATGAGCCGGGGGGCGCGGGGACTGGCCGCGCCGACCGCCCGCAGCAGCGGAAAGCCCGCAAGCTCCCCGCCCATGAGCACCTGGCAACGCGCCTCGCGCTCCCGGGCGAGATCGAGCGCGGCGTCCGCCAGCTCCTCGGGCCCCATGTCGTTGGCGGGTGTGTTGATGAGATCGCGCGCGAGCGCCGTCGCGCGAGCCGCGGCGACCGCGTAACGCAGGTCCGCCCCTTGCGGGGGAAGGAGCGCCGGCCTCGCGCCCTCGGCGGCCGCCAGGCGATAGCGGCTCATGCGGTAGCCCCCGAGCAGCCACCCCAGCACGAAATGTGTGGCCGCAGGAGGCGGCAGCGGTCTCGCCAGATACCAGGCCATGGCGGGCAGCCGCTCGGTGAGTCCCGCCGCATGCCAGGGAGTCAGCTGCGCCGCTTCCGCCAGGGGCCCGAGGCCGAGCACGGCCCCGCCAATGCCCCCCTCGCCCGGTAGCGTCAGCACCCGGTGCCGCTCGGCCTGGAACCCGTGCGCGCGCACCCACCCGGTGACTGCCGGGCTCTGACTCGCGAGCCACCCCGGGAACTCCCCTTCGGTGAGGATCCACAGTGGGACACTGTCCCCCGGGTCAGCGCTCAATAACATTTCGTGTGACACGATCCGAGCATAGCGCGGGCCGCCCTCGCCCCGCCAGAACGGCCGCTGCGCGCCCTGAGCGGTGACGCCGGCGCGCCAATTGACAACACGGCGGCGGTTGTGCTGACATCCACCCCATCCTCTTCACCTTTTACCCCAGTCCTGCACCGAAGCCCGTGGTACCCGCACTCGACATGCCGTTTCCCTTAAGGGCAACCCGCTCGCCGGAGACGGCGGTCGTGCTCGAGCCGGTACTACTTCTTATTGGACTGCTGCTCCTTGCGGGCAGCCGGTGCGGGGCCCTCGCAATCGCCTGAGGATACTCGGGCAGAGGCGAGAGAAGACACCAGAAACCCCGCACCGGCCCAAAGCCGCTGCGGGGTTTTTGTTTGTAATGGGCCGAACAGGGCCACGCCCGTTCGGCTGGTGTGCCATTGACATGACATCCGGGCCTCGTGTCCGATCGGGAGTATTCGAGATGAAGCTGTATTCGCACAAAGACGTCGACAGGAAAGCGCTGCGGGGAGCGCGCATCGCGGTGATGGGCTATGGCAGCCAGGGCCGCGCGCACGCGCTGAACCTCAAGGACAGCGGCTTCGATGTGGTCGTCGGTGTGCGCAAGGGCGGCGCGGGCTGGAAGAAGGCCAAGAAGGACGGACTCGCGGTGGCCGAGCCGTCGAAGGCGGCGCAGGGCGCCGATCTCATCGCCTTTCTGGTGCCGGATCTCGCGCAGAAGTCGCTCTACGAAAGCATCCAGTCCGAGCTCGAGCCGGGCTCAACCATCCTGTTCGCGCACGGATTCAACATTCACTTCAAGCAGATCAAGCCGCGCAAGGACCTCGATGTGGTGCTGATCGCCCCCAAGGGACCGGGCGACCTCGTGCGCCGCCAGTACCAGCAGGGGCGCGGGGTGCCGTGCCTGATCGCAGTGGCTCAGGACGCCACCGGCAATGCGCACGCCAAGGCGCTCTCCTATGCCGATGGCATCGGCGGCACCCGCGGCGGAGTGCTCGAGACCACCTTCGCCGAGGAGACCGAGACCGACCTCTTCGGCGAGCAGGCGGTGCTTTGCGGAGGCGCGACCGAGCTCGTGGTGCGCGGCTGGGAGACGCTCGTCGAGGCCGGCTACCAGCCCGAGGTCGCCTACTACGAGTGCCTGCACGAGCTGAAGCTCATCGTCGACCTGCTGCACGAGGGCGGCATCACCAAGATGCACGAGTTCATCAGCGAGACGGCCAAGTACGGCGACCTCACGCGCGGACCGCGCATCGTCGATGCGCGGGTGAAGAAGGAGATGCGCAAGGTGCTCGGGGAGATCCAGACCGGCAAGTTCGCCCGTCAGTGGATCAAGGAAAACGCGGGCGGCCGCAAGCGCTATGAGAAGCTCCTCAAGCGCGACATCGAGCATCCCATCGAGAAGGTCGGGGCGAATCTGCGCGCGCGCATGCCCTGGCTCAACGACAAACGCGCCTGAGCGCATCGCACCCCGGGCGCGAGGAGTGACTCCCATGGCTGCAGATCCTGACCGAGTACTGATCTTCGACACCACGCTGCGCGATGGGGAGCAAGCCCCGGGATGCAGCATGACGCGCCCGGAGAAGCTGCGCGTGGCCCGGGCGCTCGCCGATCTCGGCGTCGATGTGATCGAAGCCGGGTTCCCGGCCGCCTCCAAGGGGGATTGGGAGAGCGTGCAGGCGGTGGCGCGCGAGGTGCAGGGTCCGGTCATCTGTGGGTTGGCGCGCTGCAACCGCGAGGATATCGAGCTCGCCGCGCGCGCCCTCTCCGATGCACCCCGCCGGCGCGTGCACGTGTTTCTCGCCACCAGCGCCATCCACCGCCAGTACAAGCTCAACATGGCCGAGGAGGAGATCCTGCGCACGGCCGTGGAGGGCGTGCGGCGCGCCCGGGAACTCTGCGATGACGTCGAGTTCTCACCCGAGGACGCCTCGCGCACCGAGCTCGAGTTCCTCGCGCAGGTGGTCGAGGCGGCCATCGAGGCCGGCGCCGGTACGGTCAACATCCCGGACACCGTCGGTTACACCGTGCCCGATGAGTTCGCCGAGCTCTTCCGGTATCTGCGCAAGAACGTGCGCGGCATCGAGCGCATCCGGCTCTCGGTGCACTGCCACGATGATCTCGGCATGGCGGTCGCCAACAGCCTGACGGCGGTGGTGGCGGGTGCCCGGCAGATCGAGTGCACCATCAACGGCATCGGCGAGCGGGCGGGCAACTGCTCGCTCGAGGAAGTGGTCATGGCGCTCAAGACGCGCACAGCGTTCTTCAACGTCAGCACCGGGATCCAGACCACTCGCCTCTATCCGACCTCCCGGCTGGTCTCGAGCATCACCGGAATGCCGGTGCCACGCAACAAGGCGGTGGTGGGCGAGAACGCCTTCGCTCACGAGGCCGGCATCCATCAACATGGCGTCCTGCGCCACTACTCGACCTACGAGATCATGCGCCCGGAGGACGTGGGGCTCTCACGCAGCCACCTGATCCTCGGCAAGCACAGTGGCCGGCACGCCTTCCGCGATCGG
Organism: Gammaproteobacteria bacterium; assembly: GCA_027317845.1. GTDB lineage: Bacteria > Pseudomonadota > Gammaproteobacteria > Steroidobacterales > Steroidobacteraceae > 13-2-20CM-66-19. Next base: position 24,423 of record DAHVQK010000016.1, on the reverse strand, counting down.
GTCCGCGCGCTCGGCTTCGAGCTCGATGAGGCCGAGCTCAACCAGGTCTTCGAGGAATTCAAGGCGCTGGCGGACAAGAAGAAGGAGCTCTTCGACGGCGACATCGAGGCCCTGGTGATGCGCGTCGAGGGCTCGGCCGCCGGTCCCTGGATGCTGCTCGAGCTCGAGACGCACACCGCGAGCGACGGAGCGGCCACCGCGAAAGTGCGCCTGCGGCACTCGGACGGCCGACTCGTCGAGCGCACCGCCCAGGGCGATGGTCCGGTCGATGCGTCCTTCAAGGCGATCGAAGGGGCGACGAGCATCGGAGCGATGCTGCGCAAATTCGAGGTGCGCGCCGTCACGGAGGGCGAGGATGCGCAGGGCGAGGCGCTGGTGACCGTCGAGTACAATCAGCGCACGTACCGGGGCGCCAGTGTCAGCACCAACATCGTGGAATCGAGCACCAAGGCGTTCCTCGAGGTGATCAACCGCATCGAGCTGGCCGCCACGGGCGGCCGCGCGCGCGAGGAGCGCGCGGGCGCCCAGAGCGCCGCGAAGGCGACCTGAGGCCTCATCGTAGAGGCTGCGACGGAGGATCATCATGCCCATACCGGCCACCCGGTTCATCTGGTTCAACGGCACGCTCGTCCCGTGGGAGAAGGCCACGGTTCACGTGTTGTCGCACGCGCTGCATTACGGCTCATCGGTCTTCGAGGGGGTGCGCGCATACGAGACTCCCCGTGGAGTGGCGATCTTTCGCCTGCGCGAGCACACGCGCCGGCTCCTCGACTCGGCCAAGATCTACCGCATGACGCTGCCCTTCAGCGCCGAGCAGATGAACGAGGCGTGCCGCCAGGTGGTCAGCGCCAATGCGCTCACCCGCGGCGCCTACCTCCGCCCGGTGGTCTTTCGCGGCTACGGCGAGATTGGCGTGACACCGAAGAACGATCCCCCCACCGAGGTGGCGGTGGCCGCGTGGGAGTGGGGCAGGTATCTCGGGCACGAGAGCGAGGCCCAGGGGGTCGATGTGTGCATCTCCTCCTGGAGCCGCCTCGCCCCGAACACCCTGCCGGCCCTCGCCAAGGCCGCCGGCAATTACCTTTCGAGCCAGCTGATCGGCGCGGAGGCGCGGCGCCTGGGGTTCGATGAGGGCATCGGCCTCGCCCCAGACGGCACCTTGAGTGAGGGCTCGGGGGAGAACCTGTTCCTGGTGAAGGACGGGGAGCTGCTCACCCCGGCGCTCGCCCACTCGGTGCTGGCGGGCATCACCCGCGACACCGTCATGCGCCTCGCGCGCGAGCGGGGCATCACGGTGCGCGAGTGCGCCATTCCCCGCGAATTGCTCTACATCGCGGACGAGGCTTTCTTCACGGGCACCGCGGTAGAGATCACCCCCATCCGCTCGGTGGACCGGCTGACGGTGGGCCTGGGCCGCCGCGGCCCCATCACCGAATCGCTCCAGAAGGCGTTCTTCGGCCTCTTCAGCGGCGAGACGCCCGACAAGTGGGGCTGGCTGGATCACATCGACATGAAGACACAGGCGCCGGTGGCGGCGGCAGGCGGATGAGCACAACTCCACAAACTCTCTTCGAGAAGGTCTGGCGGGCACACGAGGTGGCCGCCGAGAGGGCCGACACGCCGGCGGTGCTCTACATCGACCTGCACCTCATCCACGAAGTCACCTCCCCGCAGGCCTTCACGGTGCTGCGACAGCGGGCACTGAAAGTCCGCCGGCCGCAATTGACGTTCGCGACCATGGATCACTCGACGCCGACGCGCACCGAGCAGGTCTTTGGCGGGGCGCCGATCGCGATCGAGGCCGCGGCCCGCCAGGTGCGCGAGCTCGAGGTGAACTGCGCCGCATTCGGCGTGGAGCTGCTCGATCTGCGCAACGACCGGCGCGGGATCGTGCACATCATCGGGCCGGAGCTCGGGCTCACCCAACCGGGCAAGACGGTGGTCTGCGGCGACAGCCACACGAGCACCCATGGAGCCCTCGGAGCGCTCGCCTTCGGCATCGGCACGACAGAGGTGGGACACGTGCTCGCCACGCAGTGTCTGCTGCAGCGCAAGCCGCGCACGTTCGCCATCAACGTCGAGGGCCGGTTTCCCGCCGGTGTCGGCGCCAAGGATCTCATTCTCTCCATCATCGGTCGCATCGGCATCGGCGGCGGCACGGGCCATGTCATCGAGTACCGGGGTGGCGGCATCCGCTCCCTCGACATGGACGGGCGCATGACGGTGTGCAACATGTCGATCGAGGCCGGTGCGCGCGCCGGCATGATCGCCCCGGATGAGACCACCTTCGCCTACCTGTCGGGCCGCCTCCACGCCCCCCGGGGCGAGGACTGGGAGCGCGCGCTCGAGCACTGGCGAGCGCTTCCCACCGACCCGGGGGCACGTTTCGATCGGGAAATCGACATCGACGCCTCGACGCTCGAACCCATGGTCACCTACGGCACCCATCCGGGCATGGTGATCCCGATCGGAGGGGCGATCCCGGAGCGTCCCGGCGACCCGGTGTTCGAGAAGTCCCTCGCCTACATGGGCTTCTCTCCCGGCCAGCCGATCAAGGAGCACCCCGTGAACGTCGTGTTCGTCGGCAGCTGCACCAACGGGCGGCTCTCGGACCTGCGCCTTGCGGCCTCGCTCCTGCGCGGCCGCAAGGTCGCCTCCGGTGTCCAGATGCTGGTGGTGCCCGGCTCCCAGCAGGTCAAGCGCGAGGCCGAAGCCGAAGGACTCGACCGGGTATTCCTCGAGGCGGGCGCCGAGTGGCGCGAGTCGGGCTGCTCGATGTGCTTGGGGATGAACGGTGACCTCGTGGCGAAGGGGCACTACGCCGTGAGCACCAGCAACCGCAACTTCGAGGGCCGGCAGGGCGTGGGCGCGCGGACGCTCCTCGCAAGCCCCCTCACCGCCGCGGCCTGCGCAGTGCGTGGCCGTGTCACCGACCCCAGGGAGCTGATGTAATGGAACCGATTCGTACCCTGCGCTCGCGCACCGCGGTGCTCCCGGTGAGCGATGTCGACACCGACCAGATCATCCCGGCACGCTTTCTCACCACCACCACACGCGAGGGACTCGGCAAGCACCTGTTCGCCGACTGGCGGTACGGGCCGGACGGCATCCCGAGGCCGGACTTCGCCCTGAACCGCGCGGCCGCCGAGGGCTGCGCCATCCTGGTCGCGGGCAATAATTTCGGCTGCGGGTCCTCGCGCGAGCACGCGCCCTGGGCACTCACCGACTACGGCTTTCGCGCCGTGGTGAGCACTCAGATCGCCGACATCTTCCGCAGCAACTCGCTGAAGAACGGCCTGGTGCCGGTCATCGTCGATCCGGACACGCATCGCTGGCTGCTCGAGCACCCGGGCGCGGAGGTGAGCATCGACCTAGAGACCGCCACGCTGCGCCATCCTGCCGGCGAGGCGCACTTCCCGCTCGAGCCCTTCGCGCGCTACTGCCTGATCAACGGGGTCGATGAGCTCGGGTTCCTCCTCGGCCGTGAGACCGAGATCGCCGCCTACGAAGGACGAGCCGGGATCCAATGAAAGCAACGATAGCCGTACTGCCCGGTGATGGCATCGGGCCCGAAGTCATCGCCGAGGGCCTGCGGTGCCTGCGCACCCTCGCCGGGCGCCACGGGCACGATTTCACGCTCACCGAACTGCCCTTTGGCGGGGCCGCCATCGACCTCACGGGCAACCCGCTGCCCGATGAGACATTGCATGCCTGCCGGGCGGCCGATGCGGTGTTGCTCGGGGCGATCGGCGGCCCGAAGTGGTCGGCGCCCACGGCCAAGGTGCGCCCCGAGCAGGGGCTTCTCGCCTTGCGCAGCGCGCTCGGCGTGTACGCGAACCTGAGACCCGTCAAGGTCCACCCTGCCCTGCTCGGCGCCTCGACCCTCAAGCCGGAGGTGATCGAGGGTGTGGATCTGATGTTCGTCCGCGAGCTGACCGGAGGGATCTACTTCGGCGAAAAGCGTCGCGATGCCCTCTCGGCCACCGATGTCTGCACCTACACCGTGCAGGAAATCGAGCGCATCGTGCGCACCGCGGCGCGCCTGGCGCAGAAACGCCGCAGCAGGCTGGTTTCCATAGACAAATCCAACGTGCTCGAGACTTCGCGCCTCTGGCGCGAAGTCACCACCCGAGTCATGCGTGCGCAATTCCCGGACGTCTCGCTCGAGCACATGCTGGTCGACTCCGCGGCCATGCATCTCATCCGCCGGCCCCGCGATTTCGATGTCCTGGTCACCGAGAACATGTTCGGCGACATCCTGACGGATGAGGCTTCCATGCTCGCAGGCTCACTCGGGCTGTTGCCTTCCGCATCCCTCGGCGAGGGTACTCGGGGCCTGTACGAGCCCATCCACGGCTCGGCCCCGGACATCGCGGGCCAAGGCATCGCCAATCCCTGCGGGACGATCCTCAGCGCCGCGCTGCTGCTGCGCCATTCGCTCGGGCTCGAGAGCGAAGCGGCGGCCCTCGAGCGCGCGGTCTCGGCGGTCCTCGAGCAGGGCGCGCGCACACCCGATGTCGCAACCCAGGGCACGCGCGCACTCTCGACGAGGGAATTCGGTGAGGCCGTGCTGGCGAAGCTCTGAGCTCGACCTCGGGCCGCAAGGCCCGCGCACATCCGCTCCTCGGTCGCCTTCCTACGCGGCGCGCGCCGCTCGCTCCAGTCCCGCCGCGAGATCGGCTCGCAGATCCTCGAGCGCCTCGATCCCCACCGACAACCGGATGAGACCGTCCGTGAGTCCCGCCTTCTCCCGGGCAGCCGGCTCCATCGCCGCGTGGGTCATGGTGGCCGGGTGCGCCACCAGGCTCTCGACGCCGCCCAGGGACTCGGCCAGGGAGAAATACTCCAGTGCCGCGGTGAATGCGCGCACCGTCTCGTGGCCGCCGGCGAGCTCGAGCGTGACGATCGCTCCGAAGCCGCGTTGCTGACGCCGCGCCACCTCGTGGCCCGGATGGCCCGGGAGGCCCGGATAGTGGACCCGGGCCACCCCCGGCTGCTTGGCGAGCCACTCGGCGAGCGCCTGCGCGTTGCGGCCGTGATGCTCGAGCCTCGCGTGCAGGGTGCGCAGTCCGCGCAGCGTCAGAAAGCTGTCGAACGGCGAGCCGGTGAGACCGAGACAGTTGGCCCACCATGCGAGCTCCTGGTGCATCGCCGCATCACGCGCGACGACCGCCCCTCCGACCACATCGCTGTGGCCGTTCAGATACTTGGTGGTCGAATGCACGACCAGGTCCGCGCCGAGTGACAGCGGCTGCTGCCAGGCGGGCGAAAGAAAGGTGTTGTCGACCACCACCTTGGCGCCCGCGCCGTGCCCGAGTGCCGCGAACTGCTCGATGTCCGTGATGCGCAGCAGCGGATTGCTCGGGGTCTCGATCCACAGCAGCGCCGCGGGGGCAGACAGCGCCGCCCGGACCGCGGACAGGTCGCCGAAGTTCACGAACTCCACCTGCCGCTCGCCGCGGCGCCGCCAGGCATCGAACAGCCGGTACGTTCCCCCGTAGCAGTCGTGCGGCGCCACGATGCGCGCTCCGGCCGGCACCAGGTAGCCGGCGACGGTGATCGCTGCCATGCCGGTCGCGGTGACCACCGCGCCCGCGCCGCCCTCGAGTTGCGCGAGTGCCGCGCCCAGGAGGTCGCGTGTCGGGTTTCCCGAGCGGCTGTAATCGTACTTGCGCTTCTCGCCGAAACCTCGGAACGCGAACGTGGAGGTGAGGTGGATCGGCGGCACGACCGCGCCGGTAACCTCATCGGACTCGAGCCCGGCGCGCACGGTCCGGGTGATCTGGGAAGCGGGGTGTTTGGGCAGACTCATATGACCTTTCATTGACTGTCCAGCGCCGCGGCGAACACGCCGTGCAACTGTTGGGATTCTTTGAGGAAGGCGTCGTGGCCGTAGATCGAGGAGATCTCGTGCAGTCTCGCCGAATGCAGCCGTGCGACCATGCCACGCGCATCCGCCAGCGGCACCAGCATGTCCTCGCGCACCGCCACCGCGGCGGTCGGCACGCAGATGCGGGCCGCATCGACCCGGTGCAGGTCGATCGATTCGGAAAGACAGAGAAAGGCCTCGGGCCGATTGCGCATCGCGTAATCCTCGCCCCGCGCGCGCAGATAGCGCTCCACGGGAAGACGGAAGCGGCCCTTATCGAGCACGGGCAGTCCCTCGAATCGCGCCTGGAATTCCTCGCCGGTGCGGTAGGTCGACATGGCGAGCGCCCGGGCGAGCGCCAGGGCCTCGCGAGCCCGGCCGCTGCCGATGCCCAGGCGCACGATGTCGCGCTGCACGGAGCGCCACGCGGTGCCCAGGGGATGGGGACGATCGGTGGCGCACAGCACGATCAGCCGACCGACACGCTCCGGGTAGCGCTCGGCGAAAGCGAGCGCCACCATGCCCCCGTACGAGCCCCCGGCGATGGCGCGCAGCGAGCGCACCCCGAGGTGATCGATCAATCTGAGCAGCACCTCGGCCTGATCGTAGGTGGAGACGCTCGGAAAGGTCTCCCCCGGAGCGGGCCCCGAGGTCTCGCCACTGCCGCCGAGAAAATCGAACGACAGCACCCGCAAGCGCTCGGTGTCGAGCGGGCGCCCCGGACCGGCCACTTCCTGCCACCAGCTCTCACGGGGCTTCTCGGTCAGGCAGACCCGGCGGCTGGCCGAGATGCCTCCCAACGCGCACACGACGGGAGCATGCTCGGGCCCCACCATCCGCCAGGCCACGCGCACCGCGGTGAGCGTGCCACCGTGATGCAGCGCAAACTCTCCGGGAATATCGAACATACCCTCGCACGCCGATCCGGACGACGGATACGCCTCAAATCCCGCTGTGACCGGGGCTTGCGCTATGGCATTCATGGGTGGCTCCGCATTCCTCTCGTTGACACCGAGAACCCCTGCGGAGCGCCCGCCAGGACAGGCGGGTTGCCGCGACCATCCCCGCCACGGCAGTGGGCGGAGCTTCGCGGATCGCTCATCTGTCGACCCGACCGCCCCGAAGGTGACCGAATCGCAGGAGTTGGCACCTTTACAGGCTGGTTGGGCCTGGCGGTTGCCCCGGCGTCTAAGGGCCTATCCCTCAGCCGGTCTCGATGAGTGCGGTCTAGTCTAGGCGGCCCCCGGGCAAGCGGTCAAGCGGGCGCCACTCGCCGCCGCGGCGGCACGCGATGCCCCGATGGGGGTGGCGGCGGCCGTGCCACTATGCTAACGTGCTAGCACGCTAGCACATTGGCATATCATGAAGACCCATCGCAGTCTCACGCCCCGTCAGGAAGCGCTCGCCGAGCGCAACCTCTATACCGCCATCGCCGCCCTGCGGGATGCGGAAGAAGTCCGCGCCTTTTTTCGCGACCTGTGCACGCCGGCCGAGCTTCAGGCCATGGCGGATCGCTGGGCGGTCGTCGATTACCTCGGCAAGGGAACGCCCTACCGCGAGATCCACGCCCTCACCGGCGTCAGCGTCACGACCATCGGACGGGTCGCCCGCTTTCTCGCCGCCGGCAACGGCGGCTACGGCCTGGTGGCCCAGCGTCTCGGCAAGGAGGCCCCCCGCCATGGATGAGCTCAGATTGAAGCTCGCCATCCAGAAGTCCGGGCGTCTCACCGACCCCTCGCTCGATCTGCTCGCGCGCTGCGGCCTGAAGATCTCCCGCGGCAAGGATCAGCTGATGGCCTACGGGGAGAACATGCCGCTCGATGTCCTGTTCGTGCGCGATGACGACATCCCCGACCTCGTGCAGGAGGATGTCTGCGACCTCGGGCTCGTCGGCCTGAACGTGCTCGAGGAGAAGCGCCTGGAGCTCGCCGCCCGCGGCCACCCGGTGCGCTTCCAGCAGGTGCGCAAGCTCGATTTCGGCCGCTGCCGCCTCTCGCTCGCGGTGCCGCAGGGCACCTCGTTCTCCGGGGCCGAGAGCCTGCGCGGCCGGCGCATCGCCACGACCTATCCCTTCCTTCTCGAGAACTACCTGCGCGAGCGCGACATCGAGGCGGAGATCGTCACGCTCTCGGGCGCGGTGGAGATCGCCCCCCGCTTGGGCAGAGCGGACCTCATCTGCGACCTGGTCTCGACCGGCTCGACGCTGCAGGCGAATCATCTGCGCGAGGTCGAGACCGTTCTCGAGAGCCACGCGGTGCTCATCCGCACACCGCTCGCGCTGGCGCCTCTGAAGGACGAGTGGGTCGAGCGACTGTTGATGCGCATCGATGGCGTGCAACAGGTGCGTGAAAGCAAATACATCATGCTGCACGCGCCACGGGACGCCCTGCCTCAGATCCGCAAGCTCCTGCCCGGGAGCGAGTCCCCCACCATCATCCCGCTCGAGGGCTTCCCCGACAAAGTGGCCGTCCACGCGGTGTGCCGCGAGAACGTGTTCTGGGAGACGCTCGAGAGCCTGAAGAAGGCCGGCGCCAGCGCGCTGCTGGTGTTGCCCGTCGAGAAGATGCTCGCGTGACCCGTATGCGCATCCTCGAGTGGGACTCGCTCGGCGCCCCTGAGCGCCGCTCGGCGCTCGAGCGGCCCGTGCAGCAGGCGCGGGCGGATATCGAGGGGGTGGTGCGCGAGATCATCGCGAACGTGCGCGCTGCCGGTGACGCGGCGCTCAGAGCCTACACACTGCGCTTTGACGGCGTGGATGTCGAATCCCTGGCGGTCACCGCCCGGGAATTCGCACGGGCACGCGAGGCGCTGAGTGCCGAACAGGTGGCGGCGATCGAGCGGGCCATCGATCATGTCGAGCGGTTTCATCGCGCCCAGCCGCTCGAGCCGCTCGGCCTCGAGACCAGCCCCGGGGTGCGGTGCGAGCGCATCTTCCGCCCGATCGGGGCCGTCGGACTCTACGTGCCGGCCGGATCCGCGCCCCTTCCCTCGGCCGTCGTGATGCTCGCCGTGCCGGCGCGCATCGCCGCCTGCCCGCGCCGCATCCTCTGCACGCCGCCGGATCGGCGCGGCGAGGCCAACCCGGCGGTGTTGGTGGCCGCGCAGCTCTGTGGCATCGAATCGGTGTTCAAGGTCGGTGGCGCGCAGGCGATTGCCGCCCTCGCCTACGGCACCGCGAGCCTCCCCAAGGTCGACAAGATCTTCGGACCCGGCAACGCCTGGGTAACCGCCGCCAAACAGGCCGCGGCGGGTGACCCGCAGGGAGCCGCCTGCGACATGCCTGCCGGCCCCTCCGAGGTCATGGTCATCGCCGACGCCAGCGCGCGCGCGGAGTTCGTAGCTGCCGACCTTCTCGCTCAGGCCGAGCACGATGTGAACGCACAGGCCATCCTGGTCACCGACAGCCCGGCGCTCGCCGGGGCGGTGAGCGCCGCGATCGACGCCCAGCTCGGCGGCCTCTCCCGCCGCGCCATCCTGGAGAAGTCCCTCGCCTCGAGCCGCTGCCTCGTGGTCGCCAACCTCGACAGCGCCGCCGAGGTGGCCAACGAGTACGCCGCCGAGCACCTGATCCTCGAGGTGCGCGAGCCGCGAGCCCTCCTCGCGAAGATCGTCAACGCCGGTTCGGTGTTCCTCGGCGCCTGGTCCCCGGAGCCGATGGGCGATTACTGCTCCGGCACCAACCACGTGCTGCCGACCTACGGCTATGCCCGCGCCTACAGCGGTCTTTCGGTGCTCGATTACCTCAAGCGCATCACCGTCCAGGAACTCACTCCCGCCGGACTCCTCGGACTCGGCCCCACGGCCGTGACGCTCGCGCGCCTCGAAGGGCTCGACGCGCACGCCGCCGCCGTGACCCGTCGCCTCGATGCGCTCGGCGCGCAACCGCACGCCAATGAGGGGGGCTCATGAGCTGGGTGGAAGCGCTGGCGCGGCCTGAGATCGTTGCGCTCAAAGTGTACGAGCACGCCGCCTGGCGCCCGGAGCTCGAGCGGCTGCACGCCAACGAGCTGCCCTGGAGTCCGCTGGGCGGGGATCCCCGCAGCGGGGTCAATCGCTATCCGGAGCCGCAGCCGCGGGTGCTGATCGAGCGGCTGGCGCAACTCTACGGCGTCGCGCCCGCATCGGTGCTGGTGGGCCGGGGAAGCGATGAGGCCATCGATCTGCTGTGCCGTGCGTTCTGCCGCGCCGGAGAGGATGCGGTGCTCGTCTGCCCGCCGACCTTCGGCATGTACTCGGTGTCGGCGCGTATCCAGGGGGCACAGGTGCTCCCGGTGCCGCTCTCGATGGAGCGCGGGTTCGCGCTCGATGAGGCGCAGGTGCTCGAGCGGTGCACTCCCGGGACCAAGCTCCTCTTCCTCTGCTCCCCCAACAACCCGACCGGCAACCTGCTCGATGAGCGGTCCATGCTGCGCATCGCCCGCGCGCTCACGGGCCGCGCCCTCGTGGTGGTCGATGAGGCGTATCTCGAGTTCGCCGACCGGCCGAGTCTCGCCCGTCACCTCGGGGAGCTGGAGAATCTCGCCGTGCTGCGCACGCTCTCGAAGGCCTATGGCCTCGCCGGGGCGCGCTGCGGGACGCTGCTCGCGGCTCCGCAGGTCATCCGGCTGCTGCGCAAGATCATCCCACCCTACGCCGTCCCGACCCTGACGCTCGAGACGGTCCTTACCCGGCTGACACCCGAGGCGCTCGGCGCGGGCGAGCGGCAGCTCGCGACGCTGATCGCCGAGCGCGCGCGCCTGATGGCGGCTCTGCCCGCCCTGAAGCGCATCACGCAGATCTGGCCGAGCGATGCCAACTTCATCCTGGCGGAGTTCGAAGACGCGGGCGCCGCGCTCGCGCTCGGCTGCGAGGCGGGACTCCTGGTGCGCGACGCCCGCGCATATCCCGGGCTCGGTGACGCCCTGCGCCTCACCGTCGGAACGCCCGAACAGAATACCCGCCTCCTCGAGGCCTGGGCATGAGCCCGCTCCCGGCCGTCCTCTTCGTCGATCGCGACGGCACGCTCGTCGAGGAGCCCTCCGACCACCAGGTCGATGCGCTCGAGAAAGTGCGCTTCATGCCTGGCGTGTTCGCCGCGCTCGCCACGTTGAAGCGCCACGGCTACCGGCTCGTCATGGTCACGAACCAGGACGGGCTGGGCACCCCGGCCTTTCCACGCCAGAATTTCGAGGCGCCGCAGCAGTTCATTCTCGAGGCGTTTCGCTCGCAGGGCGTCGAATTCGACGAGGTGTTCGTCTGCCCGCACACCCCGGGTGAGGGGTGTGAGTGCCGCAAGCCCGGAACGGCCCTGGTGCGCCAGTACCTCGATGCGAACGCGCTGAACCTCGCGGCGAGCGCGGTCATCGGGGACCGGGACACCGACCTCGAGTTCGCCAGGAATCTCGGCGTGCGGGGGCTGCGCGTGCGCCGCGAGGGCTCGAGCGAGGAGAGCTGGCCGGCCATCGTGCAAACACTGACTGCGCGGCGCGCCCAAGTGAGGCGCCGCACGAAGGAAACCGACATCGAGGCGCGCGTCGATCTCGATTCGAGCGGGCCGGTGCGCATCGCCACCGGCATCGGATTCTTCGACCACATGCTCGAGCAGCTCGCGCGCCACGGTGGATTCGCCCTCGAGCTCTCCTGCCGGGGCGACCTTGAGATCGATGAGCACCATACCGTGGAAGACTGCGCGCTCGCGCTCGGGGAGGCGCTCAGGCGCGCGCTCGGCACGAAAGTCGGCATCGCCCGCTACGGGTTCCTGCTGCCGATGGATGAGGCGCTCGCGCAGGTGGCCATCGATCTTTCGGGCCGCGCGCACAGCCAGTTCCGCGGGCAATTCAACCGCGAGACCGTGGGTGGCCTGCCGACCGAGCTGGTACCGCATTTCTTCCGCTCCCTCGCCGACTCGCTCGGGGCGGCGGTCCATGTCACTGTCACCGGCGAGAACAGCCACCACATGATCGAGGGATGTTTCAAGGGGGTCGGCCGGGCGCTGCGCCAGGCGTTTCGTCGCGAAGGCGACGAGCTGCCGAGCACCAAGGGCGTGCTGTAGTGGAAGCGGTCATCATCGACAGCGGCGGCGCCAACCTCGCCTCCCTCCAGTACGCCTTCGAGCGCCAGGGCGCCAGGACGCGCGTGAGCGCGGATGCGCAGGAAATCGCTGCCGCGCCCCGCGTGGTGCTGCCCGGTGTCGGCTGCGCGGCGGATGCCATGGAGCGGCTGCGCCGCAGCGGGCTCGCCCGCCTTCTGCCATCGCTCACCCAGCCGGTGCTCGGCATCTGCCTCGGGATGCAACTCCTCTTCGAGCGTTCGGCCGAAGGCGCGACCGAGTGCCTCGGCGTCCTTCCCGGTGAAGTGCGGCGACTCAGTGCGGCCCCGGGGCGCCCCGTGCCGCACATGGGCTGGAACCAGCTCGGCCCCTCGCGCGCGGACCCGCTGCTCGCCGGGCTCGAGCCTGGCGCCTATTTCTACTTCGTACACGGCTACGCGGTGCCGGCGGGGGAGCTGACGGTGGCGCCCGTGGAGTACGGCGAGGCACTCTCGGCGGTGGTACGGTGGCGCAACTTCTGGGGCGTGCAGTTCCATCCCGAGCGTTCGGCGGCGAGCGGCGCACGGCTGCTCGGCAACTTTCTCACCCTGTAGCCTCTTCAACCCACTCATGCTGCTCATTCCCGCCATCGATCTGCGCCAGGGCCGTTGCGTGCGCCTGTTCCAGGGCGATTTCAACGCCGAGACGCGCTACGAGTACGAGCCGGCCGAGCTGCTCCGGCGTTACCGATCCTTCGGCGCCCGGTGGCTGCACGTCGTCGATCTCGATGGGGCGTGCGAGGGCGAGCTCACCAACCGGAAGGTCATCGCCTCCCTCGCGGCCCAGGGGGGCATACACTTGCAGGTCGGGGGCGGTGTGCGCTCCGCCGACACGATCGAGGAGCTGCTCTCCTTGGGCGTGGGCCGAGTCGTCATCGGCAGCGCGGCGGTGGAGCGGCCGCACGAGGTCCTCCGGTGGCTCGCTCATTTCGGCGCCGAGCGGATCTGTCTCGCCCTCGATGTGCGGCTCGATGCCCAGGGTGTGCCCCAGGTGCGCACCCGAGGCTGGCGGGAAGAGGCGGCGAAGAGCCTGTGGGAGGTGCTCGCGCTCTATCCCCAGGGGACCGTCCGACACGTGCTGTGCACGGACATCGCGCGCGACGGGGCGCTCGCCGGCCCGAACTTGGAACTCTACCGGGCCGCCGTTGCGCGTCAGCCCGGCATCGCCTGGCAGGCCTCGGGCGGCGTGCGCGATGCCGTCGACCTCAAGACGCTGGCCGAGGTCGGCCTCGCCGCCGCGATCAGTGGCAAGGCCCTGCTCGAGCAGCGCATCACTCCCCAGGAGCTACGACCATTCTTGCCCGACGCATCATCCCCTGCCTAGACGTCCGCGACGGTCAGGTCGTCAAGGGCGTGCGCTTCCGAGATCATCGGATCGTGGGCGATATCATGGAGCTCGCCTCGCGTTATCGCAACGAAGGAGCCGATGAGCTCGTGTTCTACGACATCACGGCGAGTCCCGAAGGGCGATCCGTCGATCGTCGCTGGGTGCAGCGCGTCGCCCGAGTGCTCGACATTCCATTCTGCGTCGCGGGCGGCATCCGCTCCGTGGCCGACGCCGAGGCCGTGCTCAACGCCGGCGCGGAGAAGATCTCGGTCAACTCCCCCGCGCTCGCCGACCCGGGCCTCATCGATGCGCTCAGCCGCCGTTTCGGCTCGCAATGCGTGGTGGTCGGAATCGACAGCCGCCTCACCGGGCAGGGGTACCGCGCCTTCCAGTTCACCGGCGACCCGGGACGCACGCGCGAGTCGGGACGGGATGTGCTCGAGTGGGTGCGCGAAGCGCAGCAGCGCGGCGCGGGCGAGATCGTACTCAACTGCATGGGCAGCGACGGGGTACGCCGTGGGTACGATATCGAGCAGCTGCATGCGGTGCGCCAAGTCTGTCAGGTGCCCCTCGTCGCCTCGGGCGGGGCGGGTGAGATTGCCCATTTCGCGGCGGTGTTCACCGAGGCCGGCGCCGATGCGGCGCTCGCGGCCAGCGTGTTCCACTCGGGCGCGATCACCATCCCGGAACTGAAGCGCGAACTGCGCTCGGCGGGCATTGAGGTGCGATTGTGAGTCAAATACCCCCCCCCGGCAGGCCGCTCACCGGGGCGGACCTCGAGAGCCTCGATTTCGAGAAGACCGATGGGCTCCTGCCGGCCATCGTGCAGGATCCGGACGGCGCGGTGCTGATGCTTGGCTACATGAGTCGCGAGGCGCTGCGCGAAACCCTCTCCCGCGGGCGGGTCGTCTTCTTCAGCCGCAGCCGGCAACGCTTGTGGGAAAAGGGCGAGACCTCCGGCAACACGCTCGAGTTGGTCTCGCTCCGCGCCGACTGCGACCGCGATGCGCTGCTCGTCACGGCGCGGCCGCGGGGTCCGGTGTGCCACCTGGGCACGGCCACGTGTTTCGGAAACGAGCGCCCGGCGGCCGATCGTCTGGCGTTTCTCGGGGAACTCGAAACGGTGATCGAGCAGCGGATCGCAGAGCGCCCCGAGGGCAGCTACACGGCCCGGCTCTACGCGCAGGGCGTGAGGAGGATGGCGCAGAAGGTGGGCGAGGAAGGCCTGGAGGTGGCGCTCGCGGCGGTTGGCGAGACCGACGAGAAGGTCCTCGCGGAGTCGGCCGATCTCCTCTACCACCTGTTGCTGCTGTTGAAAAGCCGGGGCCTGTCGCTCGCTCGAGTGGCCGAGGAGCTCGCCTCCCGACACGCCCACGCCCACGCCGGCTGAATGCGCCCGCCCCCTCCGCCTGAGGCTAGCGCCGGCGGATGCTCAACATTCCAACCTCACGGCTGTCCGCCCACTCCGGGGCCCTCCCGGCCTTTTCGCGCTCGAGCGCCTCGCGCTGATCGAACGCCTCGCGCGCCGCGTCGAGCTCGACAATATGGCCCTGCGCCCACATCGCAAGCTGAGTGACCGGCTCGCGCAGGGACTGCCCGAGCGGTGTCAACTCGTACTCGACCCGGGGCGGGACGACGGGAAACACCGTGCGCTTCACCAGGCCGTCGCGCTCGAGTCCCCGCAGGCACAATGTCAGCATGCGCTGGGAAATGCCGCCGATGGCGCGCTTGAGTTCCGAGAAACGGCGGGGCCGCCCGGCGAGCATGATGATGATGAGAACGCTCCACTTCTCGCCGATCCGCGCCAACACCTGGCTGATCTTGGGGCACTCCGCGCTCGGAAGCGAATGCCCCCCATGGGTCACATCGGTTTCACTCGGTCGCATCGCTGTGCCTTCTTGTGTTCTCGCCCGCAAGACTTACATACTTATCCTCGGTAACCGTTTTATACCATACCGAGGACAACCATGAAACTCCTGCACATCGACGCCAGTATTCTCGGCCAGAATTCCGTCAGCCGCCAAGTGAGCGCGGCCATCGTCCAGCGCCTTCGTGAGGCCCGCCCGGAGCTCTCGGTGCGCTACACCGACCTCGGCGCCGAACCCATCGGGCACCTGACGGCGGCACACCTCGCGGCCGCCCAAGGCGCCACCCCCGAATCCTCCTCGCTGATCGAGGACCTCGCGCGCGGCGGCAAGGCACTCGAGGACTTCCTGTCCGCGGATATCATCGTCATCGGCGCCCCGATGTACAACTTTTCGGTCTCTTCGCAGCTGAAGGCCTGGATCGATCGGGTGGCGGTGGCCGGCAAGACCTTCCGCTACACCGAGAAAGGACCCGAGGGGCTCGCGGGTGGCAAGAAGGTGATCGTGGCCTCCTCCCGGGGAGGTTTCTACGGTCCGGATTCCCCCGCGGCGTTCCTCGATCACCAGGAGAGCTACCTGCGCGGTATCTTCGGCTTCCTCGGCATCACCGACCTCACCTTCGTGCGCGCCGAGGGCCTCAATATCAGCCCCGACCAGAGGCAGCAGGCGATCGCCGCCGCGACGGCCGAGGCGGCCCGGCTCGCCGCCTGAACCGGCGGATCGGTCGATCGCAGCCCCATTGGAGGTTTCATGAGTTGCCCTACGCCCTCCACACGAGCCATTGCCCGGATCGTGCGCGGCATGCCGACCTCTGACGGGGCTGGCGTCAAGCTCACGCGCGTGATCGGCCAGCAGCAGCTCCCCGACCTCGATCCCTTCCTGATGTTGGATGAGTTCGGCACCGACAATCCCGGCGACTATATCGCAGGCTTTCCGGATCACCCTCACCGGGGTTTCGAGACGGTCACCTACATGCTCGATGGACGGATGCGTCATCGCGACAACCATGGCCACGAGGGGGTGCTCGTGCCGGGGAGCGTACAGTGGATGACCGCTGGCCGCGGCATCGTGCACTCGGAGATGCCCGAGCAGCAGCAAGGCCGCATGCGTGGATTTCAGCTGTGGATCAATCTGCCCGCCCGGGACAAGATGACCGCCCCGCGCTACCAGGAGTTCGCACCGGAGAAGATTCCCTCGGTGACCGTCGAGGGCGCGCGCATCAAGGTGATCGCCGGTCAGGTGGCGGGTATCGCAGGACCCATCGCGCAGCCCGCCACCGATCCGACCTACCTCGACATCGAGCTCGAGCCAGGCGTGCGCTTCTCGCATGCGCTGCCGTCCGGTCACGCGGCGTTCCTCTATGTCTATGAAGGCGCTGTGCGGGTGGGCGAGGAAGCGCCCACCCTCGACACGCACCAGCTCGCGGTGCTCACCGAGGGGGAAACCGTGCGTTTGGAGGGCGCTCCATCAGGTCAGGAAGGAACGGGACAGCCCGCCCGCGCCATCCTGGTGGCCGGGCAGCCACTGCGTGAGCCCGTGGCGAAATACGGACCATTTGTCATGAACACCCGTGAGGAGCTGATGCAGGCGTTCGAGGACTTTCAGAGCGGGAAGTTCTAGGTCCTACGCCGGGGCCGGCAGCGGCCGGTTCCGGCGCCGCCTCTTGCGGCCTATGGCAGTCCCTCGAGGCAGAGGTGCAGAGCGGCCTGAAGCGATCAGGGAGTCCAGCCCTCGCGGCGGGCGGCGGCCTCGGCGCGGGCATCCAACGGCTCGCCGGAGATCTCCGCGTTGACAGCGGCCACCACGGGCGCAGCCACCGGCGATGCCGCCTGGCGATAACCGCCCGTGGCGGCGCCCTCTTCCGGTGTCCCCGTCAACACCTGTAGCCGCCAGCCCTGCGCCGCATGACAGGCAAGACCCGCAATCGCGGGCGCACGCATCGAGAACGTCCGGCAGTACTCACCGCTCTTCGATCGGAAACTCACCCCGATCTGGACGGGTTGCGCGGCGCTCTGGCGAGAGGCGAGCTGAGTCGTGAGAGCGGCCGCCAGCAGGCCGCGCGCCTGCATGTGGCCGTTGCGCATCGTGATCGGTCCCGAGCCAACGATGCGAAAGGCGAGCCACCCACCGAGAACACCGATTGCGAGACTCGCCGCGAGCGCGGCCCAGCGCGGCAATGACCCGCCACGAGCGCCCCGGCGCGGCAGCGGTATCACGTTGCTCCTTCCTGGGTCGCGGGCCGTTGCCGCAGCGCCGCGGGCGGCCTCGAGCAGGCGGGCCGGCACGGGCTGCCCGATCACCGGCTCGAAGGCGGACCGGAGGCGCGCGCGCATCCTCTGGTGATGCGCAACATGGCGCGCGATCTGCGGATCGGTGGCCATGGCGGCCTCGACGGCGGCCCGGGTCTTCTCATCCAGCTCGTTGTCGGCATAGGCCATCAGTACCTCCTCGGAGAACCTCATCGGGGTGCCTCCGAGGTGTCTCCCAGCATTTCCTGCAATGCTTCCCGGCCGCGCGCGAGACGGCTGGTCAACGTTCCGATGGGCACGTTCATGACATGCGCCGCCTCTTTGTACGAAAGCCCTTCGATGAGCACCAGGCTGACGGCGAGGCGTTGCTCCTCTGGCAGCCGCGCGAGCGCATCCTGCACGCAAAGCAGCTCCGCCTGGGAACCCGCCGTGGGATCACCCACGGTTTCGGCAAGCTCCTCGGGCGCGTGCAGGGGCTCTCGCCGATGCCGGCTGCGGCCCTCATCGATCCACGCGTTGCGCAGGATGCCGAACAGCCAGCTGGCGAGGCGCGAGTCCGGGTGCAGCTGATCGGCGTGGGTGAGCGCACGCTCCACCGTGATCTGCACCAAGTCATCCGCATCGTGCGGATCTCGCGCCAGGGAGCGCGCGAATCGCCGCAGGCGCGGCAGGATGTCGATGATCCGATCACGAAGGTCCTCGATCGCTGGGCCCATGCCTGTCATCTACGTACGACGAGCGGGAGAGCCATTTTCTTCCATCCGCGCCCAGAACCAAAATCCAGTGCTACATTGGCCGCATGTTGCGCGCATGGCTGATCACCCTGCTCCTCGTGCCGGCGGCCGCTGCGCAGATCGCGCTCCCCGGGGGCACGGGGGGGCCGCTGTTGCCCGAAGGACTACCCGGGCTCGGTCTCCCGGGGCTTGGCCAGACTCTTCCCGCGCTCACGAACACTCTGCATCGGCGCCTGCGCCGCCTCGAGGAGGCACGCAAGCGCCACCTCCTCGCCCTGCTGCGCCGCTACCCGCACCTCATCGCGGCCGATCCCCAGGGCGATCCGGTGGTCCGCGGCGAAGTGCTCGCGCTGTCCCCCACGGATGTGGCGCTCGCGCGGGCGGGCACCGCGGGTTACTCCGTCGTGAGGGTGAGGTCGCTCGAGGCGCTCGGGATGCGACTCGTCGTGCTCCGTGCACCGCGTGGGGTATCCACCTCTCGCGCGCTGCAAGAGCTGCGCAGGCTCGATCCCACGGGCACCTATGATTACAACCACATCTATACCGACAGCGGCACGATCCTCCGGCAGCAAAGACCCCGGCGCGGAACTCCCGCCACCGCACCGGCCGCCGTGACGGCAGACCCTGCGAGCGCGACACGGGCGGCGCTCGGACTGATCGACGGCGGAATCGATACCGGACAGTCCGTGTTTCGGCAGGAAATCATTCACCGACAGGGCTGCGGCGGCGCCCTGGTACCGAGCGCGCATGGCACGGCGGTCGCCTCGCTCATGGTCGGCCGCGACGAGCGCTTCGCGGGCGCCGACCCCGGGGCGGTGTTGTATGCCGCCGATGTGTATTGCGGCAGGCCGACCGGCGGGGCGGTGGATGCGATCGCCGCGTCGTTCGCGTGGCTCGCGCAGCAAGGCGTTCCGGTCATCAACGTCAGCCTGGTCGGGCCGCCGAATGCACTGATGCAACAGGTGGTGGATCGCGTGCTCGCGCGGGGCGCGCTCATCGTGGCCGCCGTCGGCAATGACGGCCCGGCCGCCCCGCCGCTGTATCCGGCGGCCTATCCCGGCGTCATCGGTGTCACCGCGGTGGACGGGCACCGTCGGGTACTGTTCGAGGCCGAGCGCGGACCACAGGTCATGTTCGCCGCTCCGGGTGCCGACATCGAGGCGGCCAGCATGCCAAGCGGCCTCGCGGCGGTACGAGGAACCTCGTTCGCCGCCCCCCTGGTGGCGGGACTACTGGCGCGGCAGCTGCGCCGGCCGGATCCACAGGCCACCCGAGAAGCGCTCGAGGACCTCATACGGCGAGCCACTCATCTCGGAGCCCCTGGCCGCAACCCGGTGTATGGCTACGGCCTGGTGGGCGCCCGCCTGCCCGAGAACACCGGGCGCACCACCACCGACTCGCGGTAATTCAAAAAAAAATTGCGCCCTCGGGAAGAATCCGGACCTCCCGCACGTAGTTCTCCATGAAGGGCGCGGATCGACCGCTGCCCCAAGCGGAGAACGATCATGCACAAACCCCATCTGTTCGCGAGTATCGCCATTGCCGCCGCGTTGACCTTCACCGCACCGGCGCATGCCCAGCTGCTCGGCGGCGGCCTGGGAGGGGCCGTGGGCGGAGCCGCCGGCGGGATGCTCGGCGGTGGTCTTGGCGGCGGGTTCGGTCCCGGCGGAATGATCCAGGGCCAGGGCGGCGGGTTCGGCAGCCTCAGTGGCTCGGCCGCAGGTCAAATGGGGGCGATCGGGCGGCTGCGCAACCCCGCAGGAGCAACCCGGAGCGCCCTGCGCGGAGCCGCGCAGAGCGTCGCCCAGGGCGCCGCTCACAGGACCGGAACCGTCACGGGCACCGTGATCGGCAGCGGTGAGGCCGCAGGCGCCGCCACCGCCGACACGAGCCGTGCGCTGACCGGCAATGCCGCGGCCACGGGCGCTGGAGCCGTCGAGTCCGGCACCGCGACGGCGAGCGCTCTCGAGCCTGCCGGCACCATCAGTGGAGCCTCGAATGCCGCGGGTCGTGCGAGCGGCAGTGCGGGAGGAGCTGCGCAGTCTGGTACGCCGACCGGCAACACCACACCCGCCGGCGCGGCGAGCAGCCTCATGAGCTCGATGGCAGGTGATGCCGCCGGCACGGCCGGGGGCGATGCCGGCTCAAGCGCTTCCGCCAGCGCCACACACGGCTCCGGAGCAAATGGCGGTTCGCTCGGCTCAACAGTCCTTCCCGTGGGCGATACGCAGGGACCCAACGGCGCGAGCGGCGGCCTCACCGGCGGGTTCGGCGAGGGTGCCGCGGCCCAGGGATCGGCGGGAAACGCCTCCGCCGCGGGAGACTCTTCCCTGAGCGGTTCGGCCGCCGGCCAGAGCACGCTGTCGCGCCCTCCTTCGGCTTCCGCCTCCGCGTCGGCCCAGGGCGGCGGTGCAGCGAGCGGATCGATCCAGGAGTGACGCCCCTCGAGGTGAGCCGATCAGACGGCCGGGACGTGATGTCCCGGCCGTTGCCGCGTTCGACGCAACACCTTCTCCAGCGCCTCTGGATCGTCCGACTCGACATGGATGACATCGAATGGGTCATCCGAGCCGAAGGGCTCGATGTGCTCGCGCTGCCAGTCGAGCACGGACAGGTCGGCCTCCGACGGATCGAGTCCGGTGCGCGCGCGCGCCAGAATCCGCGCGCGCAGCACCGACAGTGGCGCCTGGCAGCACACGAAATGGGTCGCGGAGGCGCACGCAACACCGAGCTCTGCGAACCGGGCCCGCTGCTCGCGGCGCAGAAACGTGGCATCGACGATGACGTTGTAGCCACCTGACAACCCATCGCGCGCGGCCTGCGCCAGGTCCTCGTAGACCCGCTGGCTCATCTCGCTCGAATACAATCCCGTGGCGAGGTCAGAATGGGAATGCGCCAGCGGGTGAAGTCCCGCGCTGCGCTTGCGCTCGACATCCGACCTCAGGTGCAGCGCCGCGAGGTGCTCCGCGAGCAGCCGGGACAGCCAGGTCTTGCCCGAGCCCGACACACCGCACATGAGCATGAGCACCGGACTGCGGGGCGAGAGCGCCTCGAGCGCGTGCGTGATCAGACTCAGATGCTCCAACCGGACCGACTCCCGCTCCGCTCCCTCCGCCAGAGCGGCCGCGGACAGCGCCGCGACCTTCGCGCGAACGAGGGCGCGATGCGCCTCATAGAGCCTGATGACCCGGCAGGCGTGGTAATCGCCGCTCTGCGCGAGATATCCCCTGAGAAATGCCTGGGCATGACGGTCGAAGTGACGCGATGCCAGATCGCTCGTGAGGAACGCGATCTCATCGGCCACGTCGATCCAGCGGAATGCCGGCTCGTACTCCAGGCAGTCGAATGCGACCAATCGCTGATCCAGGCGCACGATGTTGCGACTGTGCAGATCGCCATGACACTCCCGTACGCGTCCGCGCTCCCTCCTCGAGGCGATGTCCGCCAGAGCCGCGAAGATGCGCCTCTCGAGTCCCTCGCGCAGCGCAAGCACCTCCTCAGCGGTGCCGAGCGCGCCGGCCGCATCGGCGCATTCCAGGAGATTTCGGCCCAACTGCGCCTTGACACCGTTCGGGGTGCCCGCGGGCGAAGCCGCTTCCGCCGCGGGCAGCGTCGCGTGCACATCGGCGATGCTGCGGCCAAAAATCTCGAGTTCGAGCGGCTCGACGCGATGTGTCGCGAGTAGCTGATCGAGCTCGTCGCGCCTCGAGAATCGGCGCATGCGCACGGCCGCCTCGAGCGCGCCCCCGTGGGCACCGCCTGGATGTGCGATCCGCAGGCGAATCCGCGGCTCTCCCGCCTCGCTCACGACATCACACACCTCGAGGTAAAGCTGCGGCGCGAATCGTCTGTTGAGACGCAACTCCTCCTCGCAGAGGAATCTGCGGCGGGCGACCGATCTGAGGTCGATGAACGGATAGCGCACCGGCCGCTTGATCTTGTACGCGAACTCCCCCGCCAACAGCACCCACGAGATGGGTGTCTCGATGAGCTCGAGCGCCTCGGCCGGATGCGGATAGGCCCGCGGATTCATGAGAGCGGAAATGACATCGGGCACTCCCCGATGACTCTCTCCGGCTACCCGTTGCGCGCGAAACATGCAGTCGAAACCCGCGGTGACCTGCCCGATACCGTATGCCCGAGTCACACGCGACAAATCAGTGGATTCACGTAGGGGTCCGCCGCAGAGCCGGCGACCGGTGCGCCAAATGCGTATGGACGGCGCCTCGGCCCCGCCTACCATCGGACACACGCGAGGATCCTCCACGATCCGAACCGAGGAGGTCTCCGTTACACGATGGGTTGCTTACGAGGACCTCGATCTGAGGGCCCACGCGGGCGCGGGGGAGCTCAGGTGGCGGGTCGAAGAGACCGCCCGCCTCGCCTGCAGGCAGCTCGATGAGCTTTATCCCCTCGAGCAGCCCGAGGCGCCGGCCTGCGGGAAGGACGCCATCGCCGCCGCCGAGCGCGGCGCGAAACAGAAGTGAGGTTCGCGCCGCGATGCGGGGGCGCGAACATCTCGCGCCCCCGCCGATTACGCCGATTTCCTGAGCGCCGCGGCCTTCGTGCCAATGCCGCCGAGCAGTTCGTCCCAGGACTTGACGAAGGCGGCAGCCCCCTCTTCCTGCAACCTGGCGGCAAGCGCCGGCAGATCGACACCCGCCTGGCCGAACTCCGCGAGCACCGCCTCGCTGTCTCCCCCATCCGCACCGATCGCCCGCCCGAGGCTTCCGTGGTCGGCGAACGCCTTGAGCGTGTTCTCCGGCATGGTGTTGATGGTGAGGGGCGCAACGAGTCCCTCGACGTAAAGCACGTCCGAGGCCTTCGGATCCTTGGTTCCGGTGCTGGCAAAGAGCAGACGCTGCGGCCGGGCGCCGGCGTTCATGGCGCGCAGCCAGCGCGAAGAGGTCAACAGGCCGCAATACGCCTTGTAGGCGCTGCGACCGATGGCGAGACCCAGCCGGTTGACGAGCGCCGCGGGCACCTTGCCGGCGGTCGCCACATCCCAGCGGCTCAGGAACAGAGAGGCAACGGAGGCGACGTTGGGATTCAGTCCCGCCTCGATGCGCCGCTCGATGCCGCGCAGCCAGGCCTCCGCCGCCGCAATGTATTGCTGCGGCGAGAACAGCAGCGTCACGTTGACCGATACGCCGGCGAAGATCGCCTCCTCGATCGCCGGCAGGCCTTCCCGGGTGCCGGGTATCTTGATGAACAGATTGGGTCGGGCGGCCCGCTCGTGCAGCTGCCGCGCCTGTGCGAATGTCGCGCGTGCATCACGCGCGAGGTGAGGTGACACCTCGAGTGATACCCAGCCGTCCAAGCGGTCGGTGCGCTCGTGAACGGGGCGAAACAGGTCGGCCGCTCGCGTGAGGTCCTGCAAGGCGATTTCGAAGAACGCCTCTTCGGCGGTAAGGCCTTGGGTCGCGAGCCGGCGCAGGTCCTCGTCATAGGCGGCGCCGTGCTTCATCGCCTGATCGAAGATCGTCGGGTTCGAGGTGAGGCCGGTGACCGAGAGGTCCTCGATGTACCGTTGCAGCGTGCCGCTCGTCAGCAGCTCGCGCGTGATGTTGTCCAGCCACAGGCTCTGGCCTGCGCGATTGAGCTCGAGAGTCGCTTTGTTCATCGGGGGCCTCGCTCGATTCCATCTGATCCATGGGGGTGCGCAGTCAGGCCATTGATTGCAAATGGCGTCCACGCCACGCACCGCGGCCGTCGCACCGTCGGCTTCACTTGCCATGCTACAGGCTTGCTCCCCCACTGGCTACCGATGGCGCCATCGCACGCACGGCGTGTGATGTGTCGGTGCTCTCCCGGCTCACTCCCGGTCCGGGAAAAGTCCGGGGGGCACCCGTTGCGTTTCGCTGGCGCAAAAGGTGTATGAAGTGACTCCCCCGAAAGGGCGCGATGCGAAGAGCTGAATACCAACACCGATGACGCCAGCGCGAGCGGCGTGCGCGGGCTGTGACGCAAAGGGTGACTCAGATGTCACCTCGGTGCGGTCGCCACGACGCGATGAGTGTGCGGTTTGCGTGATTGCCGGCGCGGATTGCTGTGTGCGCACAGAAGAGGTTTCACCGGAGAGCTTGACGGACCCAAGAGCGCGAGAGACAATTTCACTTCGTTTCGGTTCGAGGAAACGGAACACGGTGTAAATCCGTGGCGGGCCCGCCGCTGTATCCGGGGACGGCCGCTGCAGGGTTGAATGACCCACCACTGACGGGGATCACCCCGGCGGGAAGGCGCAGCGATCCGGCTGATCCGGTAGCCAGAAGACGTCTCGAACCGATTCGGAGTCTTGGCAAGGGCTCCGGCT
>DAHVQK010000008.1 GCA_027317845.1 Gammaproteobacteria bacterium | reverse complement strand
GGAGTACGTCGAGGTGCGGGCGCTCGATGTCAGCGCCTTCGACCCGGTGGGCGTCAACCAGAACAAGCTGCGCTTCCTCGAGGCGTTCCTCGCGCTCTGTCTGCTCAAGGACAGCCCTCCGATCGCCGACGCCGAGCAGCGCTCCCTGGACGAGAACCACCTCACGGTGGCACGCCGAGGGCGCGAGCCGGGACTGACGCTTTGGCGCGATGGCCGCGCCGTTCCCATGCGGCAGTGGGCCCGCGAGTTGCTCGATTCGATGCGCGGCATCTGCGAGATTCTCGACCGCGGCGATCCATCCGGGCCCTATACCCTCGCCTTGGAGATCCAGGCCGCGAAGATCGAGGACGTGACCCGGACCCCCTCGGCCCGCATGATGACCGAGCTCGCCGCGACCGGAGAGTCGTTCTCCGGCCTGGCGCTGCGCATGTCGGCGCTGCACAAGAGGTATTTCCTCGATCTGTATCCGCCGAACGAGGCGCGCCTGAGGGAATTCACCCGGGAGGCCGAGGAGTCGCTCGCGCAGCAGCGCGCCATCGAGGCCGCCGATCGCGGCACGTTCGACGAGTACCTGGCGCGCTATGGCGCTTCCTGAGGGGCGCCCGCGTCACGGTCAATCTGCCAACCGGGCCATTGCGGGGCGGCGGCGCTTGGCGGATTCTTGCGGGCCATGAATGCGCTTTCCGTCCGGGAACTGACCAAGACCTACCACAATGGCGTCCAGGCCCTGAAGGGTATCGACCTCAGCGTCGAGCAGGGGGACTTCTTCGCCCTGCTCGGACCCAATGGCGCCGGAAAGACCACCCTGATCGGCATCGTCACGTCGCTGGTTCGCAAGACAGGCGGCGAGGCCAGCATCTTCGGCTACGACCTCGATCGGGACCTCGAGGCGGCCAAGAGCTGCATCGGCGTGGTGCCGCAGGAAATCAACTTCAACCAGTTCGAGTCCCCCGAGACCATCGTGGTGAACCAGGCGGGTTTCTACGGCATTCCGCGTTCCGTGGCCCGCGGGCGCGCGCAGAAATATCTCAGGCAGCTGCAGCTGTGGGACAAGCGCGACCAGGCTTCGCGCGGTCTGTCCGGCGGCATGAAGCGCCGGCTGATGATCGCGCGCGCGCTGATGCACGAGCCGCGCCTGCTCATCCTGGATGAGCCGACGGCGGGCGTGGACATCGAAATCCGCCGCTCCATGTGGGAGTTCCTGCGTGACATCAATCGCCGCGGCACTACCATCATCCTGACGACACATTACCTCGAGGAGGCCGAGACCCTCTGCCGCAACATCGCGATCATCGACGGCGGGCGCATCGTCGCCCGGGACCGCATGAGCAATCTGTTGCGCCGTCTGCATACCGAGACCTTCGTGCTCACGCTGAGAAAGCCGTTGACGGAGGCGCCGCGGCTCGAACGGTATGCCGCGACCCTCGCGGACGAGCATACCCTGGAGGTGGAAGTGTCGAAGGACGAGAATCTCAACGATCTGTTTGCGCGGCTCTCGGGGCTCGGCGTGGAGGTCCTGACTCTGCGCAACAAGGTCAACCGTCTGGAGGAGATCTTCATGCGCCTGGTGGAGAAGGGAGCCGCGGCATGAGCACCGTGGCGGAGAGCACGGCGCCGGCGCCGCTCGCGCTCGGCAGGGCCCGCCGGATCGGTTTTCAGACCATCGTCATCCGCGAATTCCAGCGGATCATCCGCATCTGGACCCAGACGGTCCTGCCGTCGGCGGTGACCGCGACGCTGTACTTCGTGATCTTCGGCACCGTCATCGGCG
>DAHVQK010000006.1 GCA_027317845.1 Gammaproteobacteria bacterium | reverse complement strand
CGCTTGGGGCGCTGCAGCGCGTTGGCATCGACGCCGCCGGTGAGCACCTTGCCCGACGACGGCACCACGGTGTTGTAGGCTCGCGCCAGGCGGGTGATCGAGTCGAGCAGAATCACCACGTCCTTCTTGTGCTCGACCAGGCGCTTGGCCTTCTCGATCACCATCTCCGCGACCTGCACGTGGCGGGCGGCGGGCTCGTCGAAGGTGCTCGAGACCACCTCGCCCTTGACCGTGCGCTGCATCTCGGTCACCTCTTCGGGCCGCTCGTCGATGAGCAGCACGATGAGGTATACCTCCGGCTGATTCGCCGTGATCGAGGTGGCAATGTTCTGCAGCAGCATGGTCTTGCCGGCCTTTGGCGGCGAGACGATCAGGCCGCGCTGGCCCTTGCCGATGGGCGCCACCAGATCGATGGTGCGGGCGGTGAGATCCTCGGTCGAGCCGTTGCCGCGCTCGAGCTTCAAGCGCTTGGTCGGGTGCAGCGGCGTGAGGTTCTCGAACAGCACCTTGTTGCGCGAGCTCTCGGGCGAGTCGAAGTTGATTTCTCCGACCTTCAGCAGCGCGAAGTAGCGCTCGCCATCCTTCGGCGGGCGGATCAGTCCCGAGATCGTGTCGCCGGTCCGCAGGTTGAAGCGGCGGATCTGGCTGGGGCTGATGTAGATGTCATCGGGGCCGGCGAGGTACGAGCCGTCGGCCGAGCGCAGGAAGCCGAAACCGTCCTGGAGGATCTCGAGGACGCCGTCGCCGTAGATGTTCTCGCCGTTCCTCGCATGCGCCTTGAGGATGGAGAAGATCATGTCCTGCTTGCGCGAGCGCGCCAGGTTCTCCAGCCCCATCGACTCGGCGACCTTCACCAGCTCGTGAATGGGCTTCGCCTTGAGCTCCGTGAGGTTCATCGACTTGCGCGACTGCATCAGCTCCGCGGGGCTGATGATCTCGGAATCATCGGCGTCGAAAGCCTCTTCGTGCAGCGGTTCATCAGGCCGGCCGCCGGTGTTGCCGTTGGCGCGGTTACCATCGCGGTCGCGGCTGCCGTGCCGCTGGCCCTTGGGCCGGTTGCGGCCCTGATTGCCGAGGTAGCCTCTCACAGATTGCTATCCAGGAACGCCGAGAGCTGCGATTTGGACACGGCGCCGACTTTCTGGGCCTCGACGGTGCCGTTCTTGAACAGGATGAGGGTCGGAATGCCGCGGATGCCGTACTTCGGCGGGATCTGCGGGTTCTCGTCGATATTGAGTTTGGCGATCTTCAGGCGGTCCTGGTACTCGCTCGCGATCTCGTCCAATATCGGGGCGATCATTTTGCACGGGCCGCACCATTCGGCCCAGAAGTCGAGGAGCACGGGCTTCTCGGATTGCAGGATGTCCTGCGCGAATGTAGCGTCTGTGGTATGCACGATGTGCGGGTTGCTCACGCGGTTCAGCCTCCGTCGGATGCAGAGTCTTTTAGATCAACAAAAGGGTGATGGATCGGATCGCAGGCAGGGATTGCCCCTGCCGCAAGGACCCGTCAAACGGTTACACTAACTCGTGAAATTGATGAGTATCGAGCTTGAGCCAATAGAATGGTGCCTGCTTGGAAAGCCCCCCGGGGCTGGCAGGCGCGGACCGGCTGGTCCGCTCACTGGAGCACTTTTTAGCGCTTTCGGGCCGCATTTGCAAGGCCCGCGCGCCCATTACCTCAACACAAGCATCCATTTATGCATACGATAAGCCGGGAACGATGAACGAACCACAATTGCACGCTTCGACATTCGAGAGCCTCGGCCTCGCCGCGCCCGTCCTGGCGGGCATTCGCGAGGCGGGCTTCACGAGCTGCACCCCGATCCAGGGGCAGACGCTGCCGATAGCGCTCGCCGGCCGGGACGTGGCCGGCCAGGCGCAGACCGGAACCGGCAAGACCGCAGCCTTCCTCGTGGCCCTGTATCAGACGCTGCTCACGCGCCCCGAGCCACAGGGTCGCAGCCGGACCTCGGTCCGCGCGCTCATCGTGGCTCCGACCCGCGAACTCGCGGTGCAGATCCACCACGACGCTGAAGTGCTCGGTCGCCACACGGGACTGAAGCATGCAGTCGTATTTGGGGGCATCGATTACGAAAAGCAACGGCGCACGCTCGAGGAAGGCATCGATGTGCTCATCGGCACGCCGGGCCGCCTGATCGACTATTACAAACAGCACGTCTTCGACCTGAAGCACGTGCAGGTCCTGGTGCTCGATGAGGCCGACCGGATGTTCGACCTCGGTTTCATCGCCGACATCCGCTACCTGCTGCGCCGGCTCCCGCACCCCGAGCGGCGCCAGTCGATGTTGTTTTCGGCGACTCTCTCCTATCGCGTGCTCGAGCTCGCCTACGAGCACATGAACAACCCGGAACTGGTGCGCGTCGAGCCGGACAAGAAGACGGTGGACCGGGTCCGCCAGATCATGTACTACCCCGCGATGGAGGAAAAGATTCCATTGCTGGTGGGATTGCTGCGCCAGAGCGAGGCACGGCGCACCATGATTTTCGTCAACACCAAGCGCATGGCCGAGAAGCTCGAGGCCATGCTGCGGGCCAACGGCTTTCACGCGCAGGCCCTCTCGGGTGACGTGCCTCAGGCCAAGCGCCTGCGGTTCCTGCGCGAGTTCCACAATGGCGACCTGGCGGTCCTCATCGCCACCGATGTCGCCTCACGGGGCCTGCACATCCCGGATGTGAGCCATGTGTTCAATTTCGACTTGCCGCAGGATGCGGCGGACTACGTCCACCGGATCGGGCGCACCGCGCGCGCCGGAGCCGAAGGGGATGCGATCAGCTTCGCCTGCGAGGAGTTCGCCGTGTCGCTGCCGGAGATCGAGAGCTATATCGGCCACAAGGTTCCCTCTGCGTCCATTGCGCCCGAGATGCTCGCGAGCGGGCTGACCGAGCCCGAGGGTATCGCGGGAAGCCACGGCCGAGGCCCTCGCCGCGGGGGTGGCCGGCGGCCGGGAGGCCGCCCGGGTCAAGGCCGTCGGACCCACGGCAGGGCGCGTCCGGGCTAGGACGCGCCGAGCCTCATCCCGCGCGCCGGCGGCACGCGTTCATTGCGCCGCCGCGCTCCGGGAGGGATATGATTGACCCACCGAGTCCGGCGGCGGCGCTGCACCATGGCGGATATTGAAGACGAAGACAACGTCGACCGCGAGCTGTTTCGCAACATTGAAAAGTTGCGCCAATTGCGCATCGAACACCGCGATCTCGACGAGGTGATCTCCCGGCTGTCGCTGGACCTGCACATCGATGAGTTGCAGCTGAAGCGCCTGAAGAAGCGCAAGCTCGGGCTCAAAGACCAGATCACCCGACTGGAGAGCGAACTGATCCCCGACCTGAACGCGTAGACGGTTTACGGTCCCTTGGCCCGGAACGGGTCATCGCGGGCGCACCGCCTCCTGCATCTGCGCCCACAGGGCCTCGACGTGCTCGCGCTGGGTGGTTTCCACGCCGAATGACACCCGGACCATCCAGCGGCCATCGAGAATTGCCGGGGTCAGGTACGCCTCACCCGATTCGTTGATCCGGCGCACCCAGGCGAGCGTGTGCGTATCGAGCGCATCGCCATCGAGACCGGACGGTTCGTGGCGCACGCAAACCGTCTGCAGGGGCGCCGGGGCCACTCGTGTCCAGCCGCTCGTCTCATCCACTCGCTGCGCGAACCAGCGGGCGTAACCGAGGTCGCGGCGCAAGCGGCTCTGCAACCCGGCAACTCCCTGTTCGCGGATGAGGAACCAGAGCTTCAGCGCCCGGAAACGCCGGCCGAGCGGAATCCCCCAGTCGCGTAGATTCCTGACCTCGGCGTCGGAGGAGGTCCGCAGGTAACTCGGGCTCGTGGACATCACTCGGATCAGGTGCTGTGGATCGCGCACGTAATAGGTCGAACAGTCGAAAGAGGCACCCAGCCACTTGTGGGGATTGACGACCAGCGAGTCCGCCTGCTCGACCCCATGCCAGAGGGGACGGCATTCCGGCAGAATCATGGCGGAGCCCGCCATGGCGGCATCCACATGCAGCCACACTCCATGGTCGCGGGCGACCTGCGCAATGTCGGCGATTGGATCAATGGAGGTGGTGGCCGTGGAGCCCACGGTCGCCACGACCGCGCAGGGCGTGTGTCCCCGGGCCTGGTCGGCCACGATGGCCTCGCGCAGGGCGTCCGGGCGCATCCGATACTGCCCATCCACGGTGACGATGCGCAGATTATCCCGCCCGAAACCGGCAAGAAGCGCGGCTTTGTCGACCGAGCTGTGGCTCTGGGTGGAGGCGTACACGATCAAAGGCTTCTTCGCCGCCTGCAGCCCGCCGGCGGCGGCGCTGTACTGCGTTGCGCGCTCCCGGGCGCACAGCAGGGCCACCAGGGTCGAGGTGGAGGCGGTGTCCTGAATGACCCCGCTCCAGGCCTCAGAGAGACCCATCATCTGCCGAAGCCAGTCGACGGTGAGCTCCTCGAGCTCGGTGAGGGCGGGGCTCGCCTGCCAATTGAGTCCCAGTTGCGCGAGGCCCGTACTGGCCATGTCACCCAGTACCGCGGCCAGCGAGCTGTTGGACGGAAAAAAGGCGAAGAAGCGCGGATCCTGCCAGTGAGTGCAGGCAGGAAGAATGACGTTCGTGAGGTCGGCCAGCGCCTCCTCGAGCCGCTCGGGCTCCGCCGGGGGCGAGGCCGGCAGACGCCGCCGCAGCTCCCCTGGCGCCACCGGCGCCACGACCGGGTAGGCCCCGGCCGCCGTGTCGCGGCGGTAATCGGCGATCCAGTCGATCAGCTGGTGGCCGAGGCGGCGAAACTCGTCGGTGTTCATGACGCTCGAAACTCCCGTAATACCACGATAGGACGGTGACCCCGAGCCGATCAGGCCGTGCCGCCGACCGTCAGGCCCTCGATCTTCAGGGTCGGCTGCCCGACACCGACCGGCACGCTCTGACCGTCCTTGCCGCAGGTTCCGACGCCATCATCGAGTTTCAGGTCATTGCCGACCAGGGTGACGCGGGTCAGCACATCCGGACCGTTGCCGATCAGCGTGGCGCCCTTCAGGGGCGCGCCGAGCCGCCCGTTCTCGATCGCATAGGCTTCGCTCGCGGAAAACACGAACTTGCCAGAGGTGATATCCACCTGACCACCGCCGAAATTCACCGCATAGATGCCGCGCTCGACGGAGCGGATGATCTCCTGTGGGTCATAGGGACCGGCGCGCATGTAGGTGTTGGTCATGCGCGGCAACGTCATGTGCGCGAACGACTCGCGGCGACCGTTGCCGGTGGGCCGTTGCCCCATGAGGCGGGCGTTGAGCCGGTCCTGCATGTAGCCGCGCAAAATTCCGTCCTCGATCAGCGTGGTGCATTCGGTCGGCGTACCCTCGTCATCGATGTTGAGAGAGCCGCGGCGGCGGGCGAGCGTGCCATCATCGACCACGGTGCACCCGGGGGCCGCCACGCGCTCGCCGATGCGGTTGGCGAAGGCCGAGGTGCCCTTGCGGTTGAAGTCTCCTTCCAGACCGTGGCCGATCGCCTCATGCAGCAGGATGCCGGGCCAGCCCGACCCCAGCACGACGGTCATGGTGCCGGCGGGCGCCGGCACCGCCTCGAGGTTCACCAGCGCCTGACGCGCCGCCTCGCGGGCGAGTTGCAGCGGCTTGTCGCTCGCGACCAGCTCGGCGAGGGAGTACCGGCCGCCGGCGCCGCAGTAGCCCTGCTCGCGCCGGCCATTCTGCTCGACCAGAACCGATACGTTGAATCGAACCAAAGGGCGAATGTCGGCCGCGAGCTCCCCGTCGCTATTGGCGATCAGGATGATCTCATGCACCGCCACGAGGCTTGCGGTGACGTGCACGATGCGCGGATCGATCTTGCGCGCCTCGCGGTCCACGCGCTCGAGCCAGGCGACCTTGTCCTGATCGGCGAGCGCGAGCAGCGGGTCCGCGGGCAGATACAGCTGATGGCCGCTTCGCGCGCGCCAGGCGCTGACGCCGCGCTCGCATCCCTGCCCGGCGATCGCGCGCGCGGCCCGTGAGGCCTCCGTGAGCGCCGGCAGCATGATCTCGTCGGAATACGCGAAGCCGGTCTTTTCGCCCGCCAGCGCGCGCACGCCCACGCCCTGCTCGATGCTCGCGCTGCCGTCCTTGACGATGCCGTCTTCCAGCGACCAGGACTCCTGGCGGGAGAGCTGGAAGTACAGATCCGCGAAATCCACGGAGTGCGTGAGCACCTCGCCGAAAACGCCCTCCAGGCGCCCGTCCAGGCCGCTCGGGCGCAGGATGAGCTCGCGTGCCAGGGTCAGCGGATCTTGCGTGGAATCGGTCATTTAAGCGTTCCTGGGGTTCCTGAGAGATGATTCAAGTGAGCACGCGGTGCGTGAGCGCCGGGAAGCTCTCGCGGTCGTGCGCTAGACGGTCGAGATCGATCCGAGCCGTAACGCAGCCGCGACCGCGCGGCAGGCGCGTGAGAATCCGGCCCCAGTGATCAACTACCAAAGTGTCACCGTAGGTCTCGCGGCCATTGGGATGGAACCCGGACTGCGCGGGGGCGATCAGCGCACACAGGTTCTCGATCGCGCGCGCACGCATCAGGGTCTCCCAGTGCGCGCGCCCCGTGGGTTCCGTGAAAGCGGACGGCACGGTAAACAGCTGCGCCCCAGCGGCGCTCAGCTTGCGGAACAGCTCGGGAAATCGCACGTCGTAGCAGACCGTCAGGCCCAGCCGGCCGACCGGCGTGTCCACCACCACTGGGGTCGCACCCGGGTTGATGTGCGCCGACTCGCGATAGCTCTCCGCCCGTCCGGGGACTTGCACGTCGAACAGGTGCATCTTGTCGTAGCGCGCCCGCCGCTCGCCGCGATCGTCGTACACGAGGCACGCCGCGGCCACACGGCCATCGGCCGCACCGCGCAGCGGCACCGTGCCGCCCACGATCCACAGTCCCAGGCGACGGGCCGTCTGCGCGAGGAAATCCTGCATGCGGCCGTCGCCGTCCGGCTCGGCGACACTGCGCTTGTCCGCATCGCGCTGGCCCATGAACCCGAAGTTCTCCGGGAGCGCTGCAAGTTGTGCATCGCGTGCGGCGGCTTCCTCGAGCAGCACGAGTGCGTCGGCGAGGTTCGCGCCCACGTCCGGCCCGGAAGTCATCTGGATGGCTGCGATGATGGACATGGCGAAAGCCTACTCCGTTGCGCGCGGCAACGACTCAGGTGGCGACCACATCGAACTGATCCACGCCATACAACGTCTCGACCTGCAAACGGATCGAGCGGCCGACGCCGGCTCCGAGTTCGGCGAGCGCCGAGCCGGATTCCAACATGCGATCCACCACGCTCGGATGGGCCAGTACCAGCAGCTCGCGGCCGCAGTGCTCCTGGCGCAGGATCTCACGGAAGATCTCGTTGCAGACGGTCTCGGCGGTCTTGACGAAACCACGACCCTCGCAGGCGGGGCATGGCTCGCACAGCAGGTGCGCCAGGCTGTCACGCGTACGTTTGCGGGTCATCTCGACCAGCCCGAGCGGAGACAGATTCACGATGCGGGTCTGCGCCCGATCGCCGGTGAGCGAGCGCTCGAGCGCGGCGAGCACCTGACGGCGGTGTGACTCGGTGTGCATGTCGATGAAGTCGATGATGATGATGCCCCCGAGATTGCGCAGCCGCAGCTGCCGGCCGATCACCTCCGCGGCCTCGATGTTGGTGCGGAAACCGGTCTCCTCCAGGTTGCGATGACCGACGTAGCCGCCGGTATTCACATCGATCGTGGTCATCGCTTCCGTCTGGTCGATGACCAGGTGGCCGCCGGACCTGAGCATCACCTTGCGCTCGAGCGCGCGGACGATCTCGTCTTCGATCCCGTGCAGGTCGAAGATCGGCCGGGGTCCGGTGTGCGCCTCGATGCGCGTGCTCGGGGTGGATACGAATTCCGCGGCGAACGCTCTCATGCGCTCGAACTCCGCGGCCGAGTCGACCAGGACCCGGCTGACGCCGCGGGACAGCTCATCTCGCAGAAGACGCAGCGTCAACGGCAAATCTTCGTGAACCATGCTGCCGGCCGGCGCCCCGGCCACGCGCCGGCGCACGTGGTGCCAGAGCTTGTCGAGGTAGATCATGTCCTGGCGCAGACTCTCGGCGCAGGCTCCCTGTGCGGCGGTGCGCAGGATATAGCCTCCCGCGCGCTGCGCCTGCCCGGTGCCGGCTTCGCGCAGTCCGGCCACCAGGAACTTCAGGCGCGAGCGCTCGGTCTCGTCTTCGATCTTCGCCGACACACCAATCCCTTCCCCCCGCGGCATGTACACCAGGAATCGCGCCGGCAGCGTCACGAAGGTTGTCAGGCGGGCGCCCTTGGAGCCGATCGGATCCTTGATGACCTGCACCAGAAGCTCATCCCCGGGGCTGACCAGACGGCGTATGTCCGTCTCGCTGGGTGTCTCGGGCGAGAGGTCCGCTTCTTCCTGCGGCGGGCCGACGATGTCGGCAGCATGCAGGAACGCGGTGCGCTCCAGGCCGATATCGACGAATGCCGCCTGCATTCCCGGCAGCACGCGCGTGACGCGGCCTTTGTACAGGCTGCTCACCAGCCTGCGGCGATTGCCCCGCTCGATGAAGATCTCCTGAACAATCCCTTCCTCGCTGAGCGCGGCGCGGGTTTCGCGAGGTCCCACGTTGATGAGGATTTCGGTCAAGCGCGCATTCCCTGCCAGCAGTCGATGCCAGCGGCGCGCAGCAGGCGGGCGGTTTCGGCAAGCGGCAATCCCATCACGCCGGAATAGCTTCCGGTCAGGGACTCGATGAACACGGCGCCATAGCCCTGGATGGCATAGGCGCCCGCCTTGTCTCGAGGCTCACCGGTCCGCCAGTAGGCTTCCCGCTCCAGCAGCGTGAGATCGCGGAATCGCACCGTGCTGGCGCTGACGCACAGATCCACGCTCCGTTCGGTAGCGAGCGCCACGGCGGTCAGCACTTGGTGGGTGCGGCCGGAAAGCTTCGAGAGCATGGCGAGGGCATCGGCGCGGTCCACCGGCTTGCCATAAACCGTGTCGTCCAGCACGACCGCCGTATCCGCGCCCAGGACGGGAAGGCGTTCACCGGCGTTGCGGATGGACATCGCTTTCTCGAGGGCCACGCGCTCGACGTAGTCTTGCGGGGACTCCCCGGGCAGCAGGCTCTCGTCCACCTGCGCGGCCGCCACAGTATGCGGTACGCCGATCTGCCACAGCAGGTCTCGCCGTCGAGGTGAAGCGGAAGCGAGACAGAGGGTGGGGATGGGCGGGTGGGACATCATTCCCGATGATACGGGTGATGGCTCAGGATGCTAAGGGTCCGATAAATCTGCTCGGCCAGCACCACGCGCACGAGGGCGTGCGGCAGGGTGAGCCGGGAGAGGGACAGGGTCAAGTCGGCCCGGGAGAGCACCTCGGGCGCAAAGCCGTCCGGGCCGCCGATGAGAAACGCCACGTCCTGCGCGGCCTGCATTCGCCCCGCCAGCCAATCCGAGAGCGCCTTGGTGGACAGCTCCGTGCCATGCTCATCCAGCGCCACCACGAACTCATCCGTTCGCACCAGAGAGAGGATCTTGCGAGCCTCGGACTCGATGGCCTTGCGCGGGCCCTGGCTGGCCGTGCGCGAGCCCGGCTCGACCTCGACCAGGGCGAGCTTCAGGCGCGGACCGAGACGGCGAACGTACTCTTCGTAGGCCTGGCGCACCCACGGGGGCGGGCGGGTGCCGACCGCGATCAGCCGCAACCGCACGGGCATCCAGGACTAAGAGGAGTGTGCGGCGTGTGCACTCGTCTCGGGCAGGCTCTGGGCGGCTCCGGCATCCCAGAGGCGCTCGAGCGCGTAGAACTCGCGCACTCTGGGCAGCATCACGTGAACCACGACGTCCTGCAGATCGACCAGCACCCAGTCACCCTCGCGCTCTCCCTCGGTACCGAGCGGTCTCACGCCGTGGGCCTTGGCCTGCTCGATGACGCGATCCGCGATGGAACGCACGTGGCGGTCCGAGGTGCCGGAGGCAATGACGAGGGTGTCCGCGACGTCAGTCAGGCCCCGAACGTCGATCACCTTGACGTTGACGGCTTTCATGTCTTCCAGCGCGGCAGTGACGGTGTGCAGGAGACGTGCGGCGCGCTCGGCTCCCCGGTGGGAGGCGGCTTTGGTTTTGCCCCGGCGGGCGGCGGGTCGGGTGATCATTGGGTGGAAGAATAGCACTGGGTCTCGAGCAGAATCTGCCGCACTTCATCGGGGACGAGATAGCGGGGATCGCGCCCCGCGACGACGAGCTGCCGGAGATCCGTCGAGGAGATTTCCAGCTGCGTGACGGCGTGCACGTAGATGCGTCCGGCGGTCTTCTCGTGCAGCTCGCGGATGGCGCCGGTTCCGTGGTCCACCATGACCTCCCCGAGCGGGCCCTGGGTCGGCGCCTTCCAACCCGGGCGGTGGGCGACCACGATGTGCGCGAGACCGAGGAGATCCCGCCAGCGATGCCAGTGCGGCAAGCCGAGGAAGGCATCCATGCCGAGCAGCAGACACAAGGATCGGTCCGGATATTCCGCGCGCAGCTCCGCCAGGGTATCGACGGAATAGGAAACGCCGCCGCGACGCATCTCCCGATCATCGACGGTGAACGAGGGCTGGCCGCTCACCGCGGCCCGCACCATGCGCAAGCGCAGCTCGGGGTTCGCGAGGGGCTGCTCCCGGTGCGGCGGGTTGCCGGCGGGCAGGAAGCGGACTTCCGCCAGGCGAAGCAGCTGCCACAGCTCGAACGCGGTGCGCAGGTGACCGTAGTGAATGGGGTCGAAGGTGCCGCCGAATAGACCAATGGGTTGTGGCATGGATCTCTGAGGGCGTGTCCGCGCACTCGGACACGGAGTTAGGTTATCTGAACATGGATCGAGGCGCGGGGACTGCGGACCGTCCGCACAGATCGGTCGCGAGGAGCGCCATTTCGTCCCAGGGGTCGCCCCGCAGACGCCCCTTGATCATGCGATCGGCGCGCGCGGCACGCACGGAGAGGCTGTGGAAGGACAGGCGGGGCGCACGGCGCACGGCCTTCTCGAGGGCCGCGCTCTGGCGCTGCCAGCTCCTCGGGCGGCCGGCCGGCTGGGCCAGCGTGCCCCACAGGTCGCGCAGCGCCTTGTTCAGCGCCCACAGCACGAGCGTGGCCTCGGTCCCCTCGGCACGCAGACCCGACAGCACCCGCAGGGCGCGCTCCGGCTCGCCCTCGAGAACCGCCTCCGACAGCCGGAAGACATCGAAACGCGCACTGTCGGCGACGCTCGAGAGCACCTCGTCCGCGCCGATGCGACCCTTCGCGCCCAGGAGGCGCAGCTTCTCGAGCTCCTGGTGGGCGGCCAAGAGGTTCCCCTCGGTGCGCTCCGCGAGCACCTCGATCGCCTCGTCCGCAAGGTCGAGCGCGGCGCGTCGGCACCGACTCCGCAGCCAGGTGACGAGCTTGTCCGCCTCCACCGGCACACCTGCACCCAGGCGCCGTGGGTCTCGACGGCCTTCACCCACTGGGCCGACTGCAGTTCGCGATCGAGTCGCGGGGTCAGGATGAGCAGCACCGTGTCCGGGTCAGCCCGCTCGATCAGGGAGACCAGGGTGGCGCCGCCGGCCGCTCCGGGCCGTCCGGTGGGCAGGCGCACTTCGAGGAGCTTGCGCGAGCCGAACAGCGACAGATTACTTGCGGAGGCGCGAACATCCTCCCAGCCGGAGCCCCGCTCGAGAAAATGCACTTCCCGCTCGCTGAAGCCGGCCGTCCGCGCGCGCGCCCGCACCGCATCGGCCGCCTCCCCGGTGAGCAGGGGTTCGTCACCGGAGATGAGATAGGCCGGCAGGAGCTGCTGCCCGAGATGGGTATTGAGCGAGTCGGGCGTGAGCTTCAAGGCGGGCGGGGCAGTTGAGGGCGGGCGTGAGAGGACTCGCATTATCATCTATTTCCGGCAATCTGATAGCCTCGCCGGATGACACGCTCAAATCCTCCAGGCGCCAGGCGGCGCCTGTATCCGCCCATCAAGCCCTACCACTCGGGTTTCCTCAAGGTCTCGGATCTGCACGAGGTCTATTTCGAGGAATGCGGCAACCGCCAGGGCAAACCCGCCGTGTTTCTGCACGGCGGCCCGGGCGGAGGACTGGATCCGAAGATGCGGCGGTTCTTCGACCCGGCACGCTATCGCATCGTGCTCCTCGATCAGCGCGGCTGCGGCAAGAGCCGCCCGCATGCGGCGCTCACCGACAACACGACCTGGCACCTGGTCTCGGACATCGAGCGGCTGCGCGAGCACCTCGGGATCGAGCGCTGGCTGGTCTTCGGAGGCTCCTGGGGCTCGACTCTCGCGCTCGCCTACGCAGAGACTCACCCCGAGCGGGTGACCGAGCTGGTGCTGCGCGGCGTCTTCCTGCTGCGCCGCTGGGAGCTCGAGTGGTTCTACCAGAACCCCGGCGGCGCCGGGGCGCTCTACCCCGACCTGTGGGAACACTACGTCGAACCCATCCCCGAGAGCGAGCGTGGCGAGATGATGCGCGCCTACTATGCGCGCCTCACCAGCAAGGATGCCGCGATCCGCAGGGGCGCGGCGAAGGCATGGTCGATGTGGGAAGGGGGCACGAGCTACCTGAGGACCTCGGCCGATTACGTCTCGAAGTTCGAGAAGAGCCGGTACGCGGAGGCTTTCGCGCGCATCGAGTGCCACTACTTCGTCAACGGCGGATTTTTCAGCAGCGATGATCAGCTTCTGGCGAACGTGCACCGTATCCGCCAGATCCCATCGGTCATCGTCCAGGGACGCTACGACGTCGTCTGCCCAATGAAGAGCGCGTGGGACTTGCACCGCGCCTGGCCGGAGGCGGATCTGCGCATCGTGGCGGATGCGGGGCACTCGGCCTTCGAGAAGGGGAATCTGCACGAGTTGATCCTGGCGACCGACAGATTCGCCTCTTGATCGCGGCGCGACCGCCGGGCGGCCCCGCTCGAAGGCGACCGTTCGAATCATGGCGGCCCTGTGGTGCGCTAACCCGTGGTGCGCTATATTTAGTTGAATATAGCGCCATGGGAGCACGCTCTTGTCCATAGACCGCGCCATTGCCGCCACGATGCTGGGGGCGCTCCTGTGTCTGTCCCCCCGGGCCGCCTGCGCCCGAGACAACGTCGAGGTGCTCTACGCCGGCTCGCTCGTCAATCTGATGGAGCATGGGATCGGCCCCGCCTTCGACCGTGAGAGCGGCGATCACTTCCGCGGGTATGCCGGTGGCTCGAAGCTGCTCGCGAACGAGATCACGGGCCGGCTGCGGCGGGCCGATGTATTCGTGAGCGCCGCGCCGCGCGTCAACCGCCTGCTGATGGGGCCGGACCACGGGGACTGGGTGAGCTGGTACATCACCTTCGCCCAATCGCCGCTGGTCATCGGATACAACCCATCGAGCCGATTCGCCCCGGCCTTCAGAACCCGACCCTGGTACCAGGTCGTGCAGACGCCGGGCATTCGCCTGGGACGGACCGACCCCAAGCTCGATCCCAAGGGTGCCCTGACCATGCGCCTGATGCGCCAGGCGGAGGCGCACTACCACATCGCGGGATTGGCGAGCCGCGTGCTCGGTGCACCTGAAAATCCGGCCCAAGTCCTGCCGGAAGAGGCGCTGGTCGGACGACTGCAGTCGGGACAGCTCGATGCCGGCTTCTTCTATTCGACCGAGACCTCGGATGCGCACATCCCGGCCATCGGTCTTCCCCCGGCCATCACACCGAAGGCGCTCTACACGGTCACCATCGCGCGTGACGCACCGGATCCGCGCGCCGCCGAGGCGTTCGTGACCTTTCTGCTCGGTCCCCAGGGTCGCAAGCTGATGGAAGAGCACGGTCTCGCTCTGCGGGCGCTCGAGGTCACGGGTAACACGGCGGCGCTGCCGAGGCGGATCCGGACGCTGTTAAAATGACCTGATGAACCGCAAGGTAGCCTCGCCACTGCCATGGCTCGCGGGGCTTCTGGCGGTCTATCTCATCGCGCCACTCATCGCCGGCGTGCAGCAGGTTGCTTTGGCCCGCTGGAGCGCGATCGACTATGCGACGCTGCTCCACGCGTGCGAAATCTCGCTCGCGAGCGCCACGACCGCCACTGCCCTGGTAGCCCTGCTCGGCGTTCCGTTGGGATATCTCCTGGCGCGCCGCCCGGGCCGGGCGATGTCACTGCTCGGTTTTCTGGTGCAGCTTCCCCTCGCGCTGCCGCCCCTTGCGAGCGGGGTGCTGCTGCTGTTTCTGGTCGGCTATGACTCGCCGCTCGGCCGTGTCACGAATGGCGCGTTGACCGACTCGTTCGCGGGCGTCGTGCTCGCGGAAGCGTTCGTCGCAGCGCCGTTCGTGATCATCGCGGCACGATCGGCCTTCGCCGCCATGGATCCGGCGCTGGAGGATGTCGCGGCCACGCTCGGCCGCGGTCCGCTCGAGGTGTTCTGGCGGGTCAGTCTGGCGGTGGTGAGGCCCTCACTCCTCGCCGGCCTGCTCCTGGCCTGGCTGCGCGCCTTCGGCGAATTCGGGGCCACCGTCATGGTCGCCTACCACCCGTACTCGCTCCCGGTCTACACCTTCGTCGCCTTCGGGGCGCAGGGTCTGCCGGCCATGCTGCCGGTGCTGTTACCCGCGCTCGTCCTGGCGCTGGCCGTGATGGCGTTGAGCGGCGTCTTGGGCTCACGCGCTGCCAGGCGCACGGACCACGCGAGCCTGCAGACCTCATCCGCGACGATCCGCCCCGAACCCCGCAAGGGGGGGCCGCCGTCGGATCCGCCGCAGCTCGCGATCGATGTCGAGAAACGTCTCGAGGGGTTCCACCTGGCGGTTGCCTGGCACCCTCATTCGCGGCGGCTCGCGATCCTCGGCCCCTCGGGTTGCGGCAAATCGCTGACCCTGAAGCTGATCGCCGGGCTCGAGCGTCCCGACCGGGCCGTCGTCAGGATAGGCCGGCGGGAGCTGACGCACCGTGGCCCCGCCGCGCGGGCGGTGGCCTACGTGCCGCAAAGCTATGGCCTGTTTCCGCACCTGGACCTGGCTGGACAGTTGCGCTTCCCGGTGGGAGCGCACCCGCGCGCGGTGGCCCATTGGATCGAGAGGCTGGGCCTTTCCGGCCTCGAGCACCGGCGTCCGGCGGAGCTGTCGCTCGGACAGCAACAGCGCGTGGCGCTCGCGCGGGCGCTGGTCAGACCGGCGGACCTGATGCTGTTGGATGAGCCGTTCTCGGCGCTCGACACGCCCCTGCGCGCATCGCTGCGCCAGGTGCTCCTGACTCTTCAGGATGAGATCGAGGGGATCACGCTGCTGGTGACGCACGATCCGCAGGAGGCGGCGCTGTTGGCCGATGAGATTCTCATTCTCGAGCGGGGGCGTCCGCTGCAATCCGGCGCAATGCGGGATGTCTTCAGGCGGCCGGTGAGCGAGCTGGCCGCGCGGCTGCTCGGGGCGGACAACCTCGCGGCAGGCGTCGCCGCCGGCGAGACTCGGATCGATGTGGGCAATGGCACGTGCATCGAGGTATCGGGACCGCCGCTCAGGCCGGGCCGGGTGGGCTGGAGCGTCCCGCCGGAGCGGACCTGGGTGAGATCCGATGGGGCGCACGAAGGCACGGTGGAAGCGCTCCTCGAGCATCCCACGCCGCAGCGCCTGGTCCGCTTCGGAAGCACGCGCCTGAAAGTCGCGGGCGGGAGCGATCTGCCGCCAGGCGCGCCTTGCCGCTTCGACATCGATCCCGATCGCGTGCAGGTCTGGCCGCTCGACTGACTCGGCCACCGGGTCACGGATACGGCGCCGGCCATCGTCCCCCGGGGAGTCCGCAATGGCTGCGCCGGCTCAGGCGAGCGCCTTGCGCGCTGTCAGGTACACCATGCGGTCGGTACTGACCGCGTTCGGATTCTCGATGACCGGCCGCATGCTGCGCTCGAAATACTCCCGTTCCGCAACCGTGAACTGCTCGGTCATGATGCGGCTCAGGGACGGAGCGAGCGGGTGCGGGGAGTTGTGCACGAACGCATCCCAGGAACGCACGATCGAGGGTCCGGTGTCGATGTGCAGCTCGAGGTGCAGATCGATGAAGCCGGCCTCCTGCGCGAAGCGAAGCAGGTCGCGCTCGCAATAGTTGGCGATCGGGCTGGCGCTGATCTTCTCCGCGCTATCCGGAAACTGCGCGGCCTTCCACCGATGCAGCAGGATCAGCAGCGGGCTCACCCCTTGCGCCGGCTTCGAGTCGATGACCGCCTTGATCGCTTTGGCCTCGACCGCATCGTCCTGGAAGACCGGCTCCGCGAGGGAGATCCGACCTCCGGGCTTCAGGACACGGTGGAATTCGCGCAGCGCGCCGATCTTGTCGGCCACGTACGCCAGCGCTGAGCGCGTCGTGACGCAGTCCGCGGATGCATCGTCAATGCCCTCGAGGCGATCTGCCGCGCAGTGCAGGAACGAGCACTGGCCGAGAACGCCGCGCGCCTCGGCCTGGGCGCGGGCGTGTTGCAGCATCGGCCCCGACACGTCCGTCAGCCATGCACGCAGCGATTGACCGACGCGCTCCATGGCACGAAACGCGACCAGTCCCTCGCCCGTACCGACGTCCACCAGCGTCTGACCGGCGGTGAGTTGCGCGCCGTCGATTACTCGGTCGATGTAGCGATCGACGACAGCGACGACAGCCTCTTGCAGCCGAGGATCATCCGCGTGGCGCTGGTGCAGCAGCCATTGCGACCAAAGGTCTGCCGTCGGGACATTCTCGTCACTCGCCACGTGTCACTCCGGAGCCACACCCGCAACCACCGCATCTTACGCGACGGCGGGCAGCGCGCCGCGGCCACCAGCTCCGCCCGCGTGCGCTACGCGCGGGTCCGCCGGCGGCCCATGCGGCATGAGCGCACCAGCGCCGGACCTTGCCGCACCGTCATATTCGCTATACTCCATGTCTAGTCAATCAAATGGGCAAGGGTGCGTTCCCGGATCGGGCCGCTCGCCCCCTTGAGAGGTCATCATGAAGCGTACTGTTCTCATCGCGCGCGCGCTGCTGAGTCTCCTGGGGCTCGCCCTCATCGTGCTGGGAGCGCTTTTCTGGAGCGGCCGGGCGCTCGATCTTCTGCCCCTGCACATGCTGCTCGGCATGCTTTTCGTGGTGTGTCTGTGGGTTCTGGCCGGCATTGCCCTCGCCGCG
Source organism: Gammaproteobacteria bacterium (assembly GCA_027317845.1). GTDB lineage: Bacteria > Pseudomonadota > Gammaproteobacteria > Steroidobacterales > Steroidobacteraceae > 13-2-20CM-66-19. The sequence continues at coordinate 21,971 of DAHVQK010000006.1, read as the reverse complement.
CGCTCGAGCAGAGGGTTCGTGCTCGTCGTTCTCCTCTGGAGCCTGATCGTGCCCGCGCTCGGCATGGCGCAGCCGCAACTGATGCCCGGATCCCTGCACTGGGTGATCCAATCGGTCCATCTCCTCGTTGGCCTCATCGCGATGGGGCTCGGGCATGCCCTGGCTCGCCGGATCCCCCAGAGCGCCACGCCGGCCGGTGCTGCTGCGGAACAGGTGTGAGACCACTCCAGGACACGGTCGCCGCACCCGGGCGTGGCGGCGACCGGTATCAGAAATCCCCGGATGTCTCCAGTTTGGCCACCTTTTCGGCCAGAACCTGAAGCGTGAGATCGATCGTCTCCAGATGCGTCCGGAAACCAAGGACAGCCAGACGCAGGAAATAACATCCAGCGATGCGAGTTGAGGACACGAAGACACGGCCGTCCTGCTGGATGGAGCGGACCAGAGCTTCGTTGAATGCATCCGCGTCCCCGCGCTGGGGCAGCCACCGGTAGGTGCTGACCGTCAGCTCGGGCTCCGGACCCACCTCGAAGCCCAGGGACCGTACGCGCTCGTGGAAGTACCGGGTGAGGAAGAGCTTTTCCTCCAGGCAGGCGCGGAAGGGCGCAACGCCGTAGAGGAGCAGCGGGAGCCATAGCCGTGGGCCGCGAAAGTGCTTGCTGAGCTCCGGCGACAGGTCGGCCGGCGAGTCGGCCGCCCGGGAATTCGCGACGGCGTCCTGCATGTAGTCCGCATGGTAGTGATGGGCACGGGCCAGCTGCTCGCCGTCCCGCACCAGGACGGCGCCGATTCCGTACGGAAGAAAGAGGCTCTTGTGGGGATCCATGACGAGCGAGTCCGATAGTTCGAGCCCGCCAAGGCGTTCGCGCACCTCCCGGCAAAGCAGGAAAAAACCGCCGTACGCCGCATCGACGTGATACCACAATCCCTCCGCGGTCGTGATCCGCCCGATGCGCTGCAGCGGATCGATCGCCCCGACATCGGTGCTTCCCGCGGCGGACAGCACCAGCCACGGCCGCAGCCCCGCGGCGCGATCGTCCGCGATGGCGCGCTGCAGGGCCTCGGGCACCATTCGCTGACCGGCATCGACGGCCACCCGGTGCCGCACGCACTCGCCCAGGCCCGCGATCCGCAGCGCCTTCTCGAGGGAGTGGTGCGCCTGTGCGGTGAGGTAGACCACGGCCCGCGGAATGTCGGCACAGCGCAGACCGTGAGCCTCGCGGGCCGTCACCACGGCGATGAGATTGGCGATGCTTCCGCCGGAGGTGAGGTTGCCGTGCGCGCCGGCGGGATAACCCGCCAGGCCGGCCATCCATCGAAGCAGCAGATTTTCCATCTCGACCGCCCCGGGGCCCGCGAAGCGGACGCCGGCATACTCGTTGGTGACCGCGGCGAGATAGTCGCCGAGCGCCGAAGCGTACAACCCGCCACCGGGTATGTAGGCCACGTGTCCCGGCGAAGAGGCCTTGAGGCCCGTGTCCTCCACGGCCCGCCGGTACAGATCCAGAAGCTCCTTCAGAGCCGCCGGCTCTTCAGAGGGGCGGTGCCCGGCAAGATCCATGGCGGGAGCGATGTTGGCTTCGAAGGCGGGTACCGCGTGAAGCCTGTCGAGAAACGCCTCGGCATGGCCCGCTACCGCCTCATGCAGCGCATGGCGTTCCCGCGAGTCCGGCTCGAGGGGTCGAGCCGCCCGCTCCAGCTCGCGAATGCGGGCGATGAGACCGCCTGTGGCATTCATCCGACTCGGCTCTCGTGGCGCAGTGATGGGTCTGGAAGTATATCCGCCGCCCGAACGAGGCGAATGCGCTCAGATGCGGCTCACGAGCGCCTTGAGCCGCTCGTACATCACCGCCTTGTGACGGGCGCATATCCGCCTCGGCGGGTGATCGGGGTCGGAGCATTCCGTCGCGACGTTGATCTGCGGGCAGCCTCGATAGCCCTCGCGGCTGACCCGCTGCCCGCTGCGTTCGAGCAGCACCATCAGCTCCCGCCCCGGATCGCCCGCAACCGAGTCGGCCACGGCGTCCCACTACCGCCAGAACTTCCGATCCACGCGCTCGAGGTAGGCGGCGATGAGATCGTCCTTGGTGTGAAGGTGGTGGGACAGGCTCGTCTTGGCCACTCCGGATTCCGCGACGATCCGCAAGAGGGCGTACCGCTCAAGGAAATCGCCGCGGTGATCGGCCGGCCTATTTCACGCGATCACGACGCTCAGTTGGTCACCACCTGCCAGTCCTGCTCCGGCGCGGGCGGCAGTTTGTCCATGTGCTTGAGGAATAGCGCGAGCGTCCACATCTGTTGGGGACTCAGCGTCGCTTTCCACGACGGCATGCCCGTCCAACGAATTCCATGGTCGATCTTCCAGAAGGTGACGCCCTCAGGGTCGTCTTCCACGCCGTCGGTGGCGAGCTGTGGGGGCTTGGGGTACTCGCCCAAGGCCACCGGGCTCGCCGAGGCCTCGCCCTGGGCCGTGCCGTGACAGATCGCGCAGTGCTTGGCGTAGAGCTGGATGCCAGCGATCAGGTTGGCCTCCGTGAGCGGCACGGGATTGGGTCCCTTGGGCGCCTCTCGTGCGAACGTGGCGTGAAGCGAGGCCCGTGCCGCCCATTTCTCGAGCGGGAGCGGACCGGAATCGGCCCCGGCGGGAATGGCGCCGGTGACCAGAGCCAGGTAGCCGAGAACAGCGGCCACAACGATCGTCGCCACTACACCGAGCACGAAGCCTTTTAGCATGGCGCCTCTCCGCAAGACGGAAGCCCTGGGTCGGGTTCCGTACCCCCATGTGACTGTAGCACAGCTCCCTGCTCCGGCACGCTCCCCGGCCGCGAGCCTGGTGGAGATCTTTACCGCCGAGTCAGATTCGTCCTCGCGCCACCAGGCGCTGCCGCAGCGCCCGCCCCGCGGCGAGGATGTGCTCGCTCAGCGCCGCGGCGGCGGCCTCGACATCCCCGCGGGTCAGGGTATCGAGAATGGCCCAGTGCTCTGCATCGGAGCGGGGCTCCCAGTCGAGGCTCTTCCAGGTCGCCAGCAGGTAGCGAGTGCTCGCCTGGTGAAGGTCGTCGATCACCTGAAGGAGCCGTGGCATGCGGCAGGGCGTCACCAGCGCCCGATGGAACCGGCGGTTGGCCTCTTCCCACACGATGAGATCACCGCTCTCCTCCTCCGCCGCGAGGGCCAGTCGTGCCTCTTGCAGATCGGCGTCCGTGAGCGCATGAGCGGCCTCACGCAAGGCAAGAACCTCTAGTGCGGCCCGCATCTCCGTCACCTCACGGACCGCCTCGGGGGCGATCGGCGCAACCCTGACACCCCGGCGCGGCTCACTGACGAGAAGCCCACGGGCTTCCAGCCTGCGAAATGCCTCGCGCACGGGCACGTGGCTGGCGCGAAATTCGGCGGCGACCGTGTCCTGGCCGACTCTGTCACCCGGCGGCAGCTCGCCCAGCACGATTCTGCGGGTCAGGACCTCTGCGATGCGCTCGGCGACGGACCGATCCGGATCAGGGGGTTGCGGCAGTTGAGCATCCATGATTTTATAGATTATCTATATTCTATCAGATGTTCGGGAGAACGCCATGCCCCGGCCTCGCCCTGCCCGACTCGAACACATCGCCGGCATCGGCGTCGACCGCATGGCCGCGCTTGCCGATGCCTCCGGTCGTGACTTCCTCCGGCTGGAGAATCTGGACATCGATATTCCACCGGATGCGTCCGCCATCGCGAGGACCCGGGAGGCGGCATCCCGGGATATCGACAACAGCTACCTGCCCTTCATCGGGCAGGCCCGCTTGCGCGACGCGGTCGCGCGGCACGTGTCCCGACTCTCCGGTGTCGCGTATTCCGGTGAGCGGCATTGCCTCATCTGCGCCGGCGGGCTGTCGGGCATTCTCAACGTGCTGCTGGCGACCCTCGAGGTGGGGGAGGAGGTGATCGTCACCGACCCGACCTACGCGGGGCTGATCAACCGGGTGCGTCTCGCGGGTGGGGTGCCGAGATTCGCACCCTTCCAGTTCACCCCGGGCGAAACCTGGCGGCTCGACCGTGACGCGTTGCAGGGCGCTGTCGGACCCAGGACCCGGGCGATGCTGCTGATGTCGCCTTCGATGCCCTCCGGCGGCATGTTCGACACGGCGGACTGGGCCGCGATCGCCTCGCTGTGCCGGGAGCACGACCTTCTGCTGATCCTCGATGCAGCCATGGAACGGCTGGTCTTCGAGGCGCGGACGCTCATCCATCCGGCGGGCCTGCCGGGCATGGCGGAGCGCACGATCACGGTCGGCTCCTGCGCCAAGGAGCTGCGCATGATCGGGTGGCGCGTCGGTTGGATCGTGGCGCCGGAAGCGCTCATCCCGGACCTCGTCGCGGTATCGCTGGCGAATGTCGTCGTGCCCGTCGGAATCGCCCAGGATGCCGTGGCCCTCGCCCTCGAGCACTCGCAGGAATCGATGAGCGCCTACGTAGAGGAGTTGCAGGCGCGCCGGGATGTCATGGTGGCAGAGCTGGCGGGACTTCCCTACGGCAAGCCCGCGGGCGGCTGGTCGATGCTGCTGCGCGTATCGGACTACGGCCTCGATGGAACGGCCGTGGCGCAGCGCCTGCTGCAGCAGGGCGTCTGCGCAACGGCGATGGCGGGATGGGGAGAAATCCACGGCCCCCAATATATCCGCTTCGTGTTCTCGAATGAGCCCGTGTCACGACTGCGAGGCGTTGGTCGGCGTGTCCGGGCAGCTCTCGGTACGGCGTGAGGCTGACCCGCGGCGACCACGACTCTACGTCGAGCGGCACACGCGGCGCCGATCAGGGGATATAGTGGGCCTTCCCCCCGCAGCTCGGGGAGGGTACCGATGAGTCACGTCGCCGTACTGGGTATTTCCGGCCGAGTCGGATCGCGCATCGCCGCGGAGCTGCTGCGCCGCGGCCATGCCGTCACCGGCATCGCCCGCAATGTAACCGATGTACCCGCCCGACCTGGGCTGGTCGTGCAATCCGCCGATGCCACTCAACCACAATCCCTCGCGCCGATCTTGCGCGGACACGATGCCGTCATCAGCGCGATGCGCTTCGTCGGCGGGATCACCGCGCCCGCATTGATCACGGCCGCAACGCACGCCGGTATAAAACGCGTGCTCGTGGTCGGCGGCGCCGGAAGTCTGCTGATCGCCCCGGGCGTCGCGCTCATCGACAGTCCCGAGTTCCCCGCGTCCTACAAGGCGGAGGCCGCGGCCGCCCGATTCTTTCTGGATGCGTTGCGCACCGAGCCGGAGCTCGAGTGGACCTTCCTGTCGCCTTCCGCGCTGCTCGAGCCCGGCGAGCGCACCGGCCGCTTCCGGCTGGGCGCGGATGAGCTGTTGGTCGATGTGCAGGGGAAAAGCCACATCTCCATGGAAGACTACGCCATTGCACTGGTCGACGAGCTGGAGCATCCGCGGCACATCCGCCACCGCTTCACGGTGGGCTATTGAGATCGGCTCCGGACGAGGCGTTGCCTCCCCCGGAGCCCGCGGCAGCCGGCGTCAGGATTTTCCGGCGCCCTTGGACGAACCAAGGTACGAAACCACCCAGCGATCGATCGCCCGGAAGTAGAGTTCGCGATGAACGGGATCCTGCGGCGAGTGATGGGCACCGGGAATACCCAGGAACTTCACCGGGACATTCCGGCTGGCGAGTGCGTGGTAGAGCGCGAGTGATTCGGTGAGCGGCACCGTGACATCGTCCGTACCGGAGAGGATCAGCGTCGGCGTGGTGATCTTGCCGGCATAGGTGATCGGCGATCCGCTGCGATAGAGCGCCGCGCTCTTCGGGTCCCAGGGACTGCCGCCGAGGGAGTCGCGAGTCCACGCCAGGTTGCCGGAGCCCGAGAGTTCGTACTCCGCAGTCCAATCGATGACGCCATCGGCAACGACCGCGCAGCGCCAGAAGTGCTGGTGGGAGATCAGCCATGCGGTCATGTAGCCGCCGTACGAATGCCCGACCGCGGCGATGCGCGAAGTGTCTACGATGCCCCGACGCTCCAGCATGCGGACGCCCGAGATCACGTCACGGTCCGGACCGCTGCCCGGGTCGCGGAAGATCGCATGCTCGTGCGCATTGCCGAGATTGTCGCTGCCCCGGTAATTGGGCTCGAACACCAGGAAGCCCTGCGCGGCGAACAGGGCGCGGAGCGGCCCGACCTCGTAGACGTCGAAATGTCCGAGCGAAGACGCCTCCGGTCCTCCATGGCTGAACACCACCAGCGGATAGCGCCGGCCCGCCCGATACCCGATCGGATAGGTCAGAATGCCGTCGTTCTCCTGACCGTCCGGCGCGCGCCATTTGACCTCTACGCTGCGCGCCCTGGCATATGCGTCAAAATCTCGGTTGACACTCGTCAACGCCATTGGCCGGCTCTCTGGCGTGCGCAGCAGGTACAACTCCGGCGCCCGCGTCGAGGTGTCGGCAACGACAGCGAGCGCACCGCGCGAGGACGCGGCAACGTCGAGCGGATTGAGATCTCCGAGATTCAACGCGTGTCCCCCGCCCTGTGGCGGCTGGACGTAGAGCGTGCTGCCGATGTGATCATCGGCCAGCACCGCGACACCCTCGCCATCGGGCAGCCAGGCAAAGTCGGCAGACAGATTGCGGTCGAGACCGGCGCTGATATCGCGCGGCGGAGCACCGGCGGGTGCGCCGATGAACAGGTCCATGTCGCTGAGCGGACCCGGTCCGTGCGGATACAGATAGGCAATGGCGTCGCCGCCGGGCGCAAAGCGCGGCATGTACTCGTAGCTCCGGTGCCCGCCCATGAAATGTACCTTGCCGCTGGCGACGTCCACCACCGCGACTCGGGTCCGGTCGCTGTCACTGTCGTCCGCGTCCGCCTGTTGCGTGTAGGCGATCAGGCGTCCATCCGCCGACCACGAAGGGCTCGAGAGGCCTCCGCCGAGCGGCCCGATGGGCGGAGCGGTCTCGAGGACGCTGGTCGGACCGAAAGTCAACTGACGCGCCTGGCCAGTCTTCACGGTCAACACCCAGATGTGCGAGGGTACGGGCGGGCGGGTCGTCAGGTAGTCGTCGTCGTGGAAAGCGAACAGGTCATGGTGAGTGCGCCGGTCCTTCGCGCTGAGCGGCGAGTCGTCCGGCGTCACGTAAGCCACGGCCCGCCCGTCCGGGCTCCAGGCGAACTGCTCGACACCGTTGGCCGCATCGGTGAGCTGCGTGGGAGTACCGCGCGTGGAGGGCACGAGGTAGATCTGCGCCTTGCGGCCCACTCGCGCGAGGAACGCGAGCGTACGGCCGTCGGGCGACCAGCGCGGCATGTGCAGATCGCGCATACCGCGCACCAGCGTTCGAGCGCCGCTGCCGTCGGCGCCCATGACCCGCAGCGTCGCCTCGTAGCGATCGTGTACGAAATCCGACCGGACCGTCAGAAAGGCGACCCGATGGCCGCCGGGCGAGAACCGCGGCGATCGGATATTCACCAATGCTCGGTAGTCTTTCAGGTGGATCGGCGGGGCGGACGCCCCGGCGGTGAGCGGCGCCAGCGCCAGGAACGCCGGCAGGCTGATCAAGGCGAGTCGTTTCACGAGAGCTTCTCAAGACGTTGGGATAATGCCCCGATTATGGCATCGATCCGTGCAGGCGGCGACGCATCAGGGCAGGGGTGCGGAGCACATCCTCGCCAGGGTCAGGATCAAACCCGGCGACGTCGTGCCTGGAAACAGGATTGCACGACAACGCGCCTGCACCAGGAAATGGCCGGCGCGACGTTCATGGACATCATCGTGCGCGAGGCGCACGACCCGACCCGCGAACTGCCGCTCAAGGGCAATGTCGACCTGGAGGCGCTCGCGGCGCTCATCGGTCCTCGAGGCCGAGTTCAGCCAGGATCTCGCGCGTATGCTCACCGAGGCGCGGCGAGGGTCGCTCCAGGTGCAGCGGCGCCCCGGACAGGCGGATCGGGGTGCGGATGGCGGGAACCGAGCCCTCCGCGGCCCAGGGCGCCGGAAGCCGGGTCACCATCGCACGCCACAGCACCTGGGGGTCGGAGAATACGTCCGCGACACTGTTGATCGGTCCGGCGGGAATGCCCTGCTCCTGCATGGCCCGCAACACCTGTTCGCGCGCGAGCCGGCAGAGCCGGCCGCTCAGCAGCGGAATGAGCTCTTCCCGATGCCGCACCCGGGCCGCATTGGTGGAGTAGCGTGGATCGTCTGCGATCGCCGGCAGCTCCAGGCAGGCGCATAACCGTTGAAACTGAGCGTCATTGCCCACCGCGATGATGACATGCCCATCCGCCACCGCGAACACCTGGTAGGGCACGATGTTCGGATGCGCATTTCCCATGCGGCGGGGGGTCTCGCCCGAGACGAGATAATTCAGTCCCTGGTTGGCCAACACTCCCACCATGGTATCGAGCAACGACAGGTCGATGTGCTGTCCGGCCCCTGTCCGCGCCCGCTGTGCCAGAGCCGCCAGCACCGCCACGGCGCCATAGGTGCCGGTGAAGATATCGGCAAACGCCACGCCCACCTTCTGCGGTTCGCCATCCGGCTCTCCGGTGAGATCCATGATCCCACTCATCCCCTGGATGATGAAGTCGTATCCCGCGCGGCCGGCGCAGGGACCGTTCTGGCCGAAGCCGGTCACGGAGCAGCAGATCAGGCGCGGATTGAGCCTGGAGAGCGCCGCGTAATCGAGGCCGAACTTCGCCAGTCCTCCGACCTTGAAATTCTCGATCAACACATCGGAGCGCTCGGCCAGCCGCCGTACGGTCTGCCGGCCTTCTTCGGTCGCAAAGTCGGCGATGATCGAGCGTTTGCCGCGGTTGCAGGCATGGAAGTACGCAGCATCGAGCTCTTCGCCGCCGCGACCGTGAATGAACGGCGGTCCCCATCCGCGGGTATCGTCCCCTTCGGGGGATTCGACCTTCACCACGTCGGCCCCGAGGTCCGACAGGATCTGGCCGGTCCAGGGACCGGCGAGGATTCGCGCGAGCTCGAGGACGCGCAGCCCGGCGAGGGGTGAGTCCGCGGACGACATGGGTCAGAACTATAGCAGCCGCCCCGGCTCGCGGGCGGGCCTCGCACCACCCCGGGGACGGCCGGAAGGCGCATCGAACGGAGGGCCCTTGCGATACACTGTTCGCACGCGAGGCGAGGTTGCGCGCAGACGCACGACCGCGCGCGTCCCCTCCCCTTCTGGCGCGGAATGAGACGGCAGCGGCCGGTCGGATCACTGTGGAAGATCCCGTGATGAGCAGAACCTCACTTCAGGTGAAATCCCCCATCCGTCACACCGAGGAGCAGTCCGCAGTCATCGCGGCGGCGGCCAGCGGCGATTCGCTGCTCATCGAGGCCGGCGCAGGGACGGGCAAGACCACCGCCCTCCTCGGCGTGGCGCAGCGGCTCGCGCGGCGGCGAGGTCTGCTCATGGTATACAACCGCATCGCCGCCACGGCCACCGCGCCCATGCTGTCCGGCACGGGCTGCCAAGCCCGGACGCTGCATTCGCTCGCCTACCGCTCCACACTCGCCCGGCCGATCGCCCGGTCCGAGCGACTCAAGATGGCATTGCCCGGCGCGCGGGCCGCCGAAGCCGGCGGGATCCGCTCCCGGATCGGACTCGATGCCCGCGGGGACCGGCTCCTCGGCATCGCAGCGCAGGGACATCTCCTCAAGCAATGGGTGTCACGTTACTGCCACTCCGACGACGACGTACTCGCCATCAGGCACTTTCCGGTCGCCTCCTTCCGCGAGCTCGTCAACCCCGACCTTCTGTTCGCCGGCATGCCCGACGCGCGCTCGCGCTGGCGGGATCTCGCCCGCCAGGTCGCCACATCGATGCTCGGCGCCGCGCAGCGGCTCTGGGCCATCATGAGCGGGCCCGATACGCAATTCCCATCCACCCACGACGTCTACCTCAAGCTCTACGTCATGAGCCGTCCGCGTGTCCCCTGGGATTACCTGCTGCTCGATGAGGCGCAGGACGCCAACCCACTGGCACTGCAGTTCTTCAATCTGGCGAGGCAACAGGGCTGTCAGACCGTCGCAGTCGGTGACTCGCACCAGCAACTCTACGCCTGGCGCGGCGCGGTCGATGCGATGCGACGCATCGAGGACACGAAACGCCTGGCCCTCACGCAGTCATTCCGGTTTGGTCCCGAGGTCGCATCCGTCGCCAACACCGTGCTTGCGCTCCAGGGGTCGGATTTCCGACTCGCCGGACTAGGCCCGCGCGGCACGGTCCGCGAGCGCATCGACAGGCCGAGCGCGATCATCTGCCGAACCAATGGCGAGGCGATTCAGGCGGCGCTCGATGCGGCGAAGCGAAAGAGACGGGCCGCGCTGTGTCTCAACCGCGATGAGATGCGGCACGAAATCGAGATCCTCGATCGGTTCCGCCGTGACGGCAAAAGCACCGCCCGCCAGTACTGCATGTTCCGCTCATTCGAGGAGCTCGAGGATCTGGTGGACGCCGGCGAGCTTCCGGAGGCGCGCATTCTGCTCAAGCTCATCGAGGAACACGGCGCGCAGGCGGCGGATGCATTGATCGCCGACATGGCTGTTGGAAAGAGCGCCGAGGCGATCAACGGCGCGGGACGCGACGTGGTCTGCCTGACGGCCCATGCGAGCAAGGGACTGGAGTTCGACCGCGTCATGCTGGCGGAGGACTTCCTGCCCACCAGGAAGGAGAATGAGCATGGCGATGACTATCGGGCCCGGCTTGCGCAGCACAGGGACGAACTGAACGTCTTCTACGTCGCCGTCACCCGGGCGCGGCGCGCGCTCGGCGTGGGCGATTGCGCCGTTGCTCGCGAGGTGACCGGCCATTGCCTGGACGGGCGCTGACGCTTGTCGGGGCGGATACCGGCGCCCGAATCAATCGCCTCGACAATCGCCTCTACGAGGGCACCGGGCGGCCCCCGTACGCACCCGTGTCACCCGCGGCCTGGACTCGCCGAGCGCCGGCCAAAGAGCAGGTACGCCGCGAACGCCACCACGATCGAGACTGCGCTCGCCCAGAACTGACTCTGCATGTCCCTGTCGAGCGCCATGGCCGCGAGCACCAGAATCATCGCCCCGATGGCCGCATAACTGGCCCAGGGGAACAGCCACATCCGCAGCTCCGGGGGCCCGAGACCCGCGTGCTCACGCGCCCTGCGCAGCCGGATCTGCGCGGCGACGGTGATCAGGTAGATCACGACGATCAATGCTCCGGAGGCGTTCACCAGAAAGGCAAACACAGCCGAGGGCGCGAGGTCGTGCGCGATGATGCCGATCATTCCGGCCACGCTGCCGATGAGGACGGAGCGGGCCGGCACCTGACGCGCATTGAGCTTCACCAGGGCACGCGGCGCATCCCCGCGGGCGGCCAGGACGAACAGCACCCGCGAGACGACGTAGAACGAGGAGTTCAGGCACGACAGCACCGCCGTCAGGATGATGCCGCTCATGATCGGCGCCGCGTAGGGCACCTTGATCCACTCGAGCGCGATGACGAAGGGTGATACGCCGGGCGGCACCTTGTCCCACGGCACGATGCAGATGATGAACGCGATGGACCCCAGGTAGAAAATGAGGATGCGCCAGACGACGGTCGAGACCATACGCGCGACCGCGCGCGCCGGATCGGGGGATTCCGCCGCCGCGATGGTGGCGATTTCAGCACCCATCATCGAAAAGAAGACCGTCGTCACCGCTGTGACGACGGCGAAGGGACCTTTGGGAAACAGCCCTCCGTTGGCGCCCCACATCTGCCACACGCCCTGATGCGCGCCCATCGCGCCGGTGAGGAACGCGGCGCAGACCGCGATGAACGCGATGATGGCGACCACCTTGATCGAGGCGAACCAGAATTCGAATTCGCCGTACGAGCGCGTCGACATCAGGTTGACACCGGTCATCGCCGTCATCAGTCCCGCGCCGATGACGAGTTTGGGAACTCCCGGAAACCAATGCTGCAGGATCACCGCCCCGGCGATGGCTTCCACGGGAATCACGATGATCCAGAAGTACCAGTACAGCCACCCTACGACGAAGCCCGCCCAGTCGCCAAACCCCGCGCGCGCGAATTCGGTGAAGGAGCGGATGTCCGGCCGCGTCACGGCCATCTCGCCGAGGCACCGCATCACGGTCAGGAACAACAGTCCCGTGAGCGCGTAGGTCAGAATCACCAAGGGCCCCGTCGCGGCGATGGCGACACTGCTGCCGACGAAAAGCCCGGCGCCGATGATGCCGCCGATGCTGATCATGGTGACGTGGCGGGGCCGCAGGGAGCGGCTGAGCTCAGGAACCCCGTCTTCGGCTCTCAAGTGTGGATCTGCGCGCATTGCGCCCTCGAGAGCACCGCTCTCGTCTGCCGGCATATTCATGTATCGATACCCCCGAGGCCGATGCTATCACCTAAGGCCTATTTCGCGGCGCGAATTCGGAGAAGTCCTCCTCCCGGAATTCAAGGGGATTGCGTGTCCGCGCGCCCGGGCGCCCTTGCTCGGCCTGGCGTAACTCCACGCGACGGATCTTGCCGGAAATCGTCTTCGGGAGCGTATTGAACTCGAGGCGCCGGATGCGCTTGTACGTGGAAACGCGTGAGCGGATGTGCTCGAAAATCGAGCGTGCGGCGTCCGCATCCGGACTGTGTCCGGGAAGCAGGGTCACGAATGCCTCGGGCGCGGCGCAACGGATCGGCACTCGGTACGGCCGCCGCCACCGCCACGTGCTCGATCAGTACGCTCTCGAGCTCGAAGGGCCTGATCCGATAATCGGATGACTTGAACACATCGTCCACGCGGCCGATGTACGTGAGATACCCGTCCGCATCGCGCGAGGCCACATCGCCCGTCTGGTAGTGGCCATCGCGCATCACCCCGGCGGTGCGCTCCGCATCGTCCACGACCCGCAGCGCCGGCCGGTCGTTGCCGCACGCGATGACCTCGAAGTAATCGAGCACCCAGTTGAATTCGTCGAATGCCGGCCATTGGAATTCGCGGTACGCCGCGGCCAAGCGACCGGTATTTGAGGCATCGGGCCATACGGGACGCGCGCGCAGGGGCCGCGCCAGAGCGCACGAGGTGGTCCTCAGCTCAGCCGCGGCATCGGCCCGTCGGCCGGTCCTCCTCATCGGTTAACCCGTGGCGCCGCAGCCAGAGCCGGGCATCCTCGGCGTCCTGATCGAACCACGCGTGGGCGCCGCCCAGGCGAAAGCTGTATCCCCAGGCATCCATATCGGCGAACAGCCGGTCACGCCCCACGGCGGCAAGCCCGTCGGCCAGCAGCACCTGGAGGTAACACACGGCCGACTCCTCGGGATCGTCGCCGCCGGCGTCGGTATCGAGGCCGGCGCGCCGCCGCGGGCTCATGCAGATGTAGTGGCAGGCTTCGTGCAGGATGGAGTGTACGGGCGTGTCGATCCGGGCATACAGCCGATCCACCTTGAGGCCAGCCTCGCTCTCGCCCCAATAGGACCCCGGTATCTCCTCCCCCGGCGCCACGTGCTCGAGGATGAGGCCATGGCGCCCGAGGAGCGATGCGACCGCCTCGCGATCAACATCGCCGAGCAGCAGGACATGTCGATCGGTCACAGGCTCGCGAGCCTGCGCATGACGATCTGGGCAAGGTCGCGGCCCATGGCGCCCCTCAGGATCGCCTTCTCATGCTCCTTCGCGAGCAGCAGGCTCTCATCGAAAGTGTACGAGCGGGATGTGGACAGCGCCTGCGGCGCGAGCAGGGTCTTGCCTGCGGCGCTCACCGAGAAACGCACGGAGTAGATCACCTGATACTCGGTCGGCTGGTTGGTGGCGGAGACGGACAGCACGCGGCTCGTCACCTCATCCCCCAGGATCTCGATCACCGCGGACGCCCGGGTGGCCATCCCGGCCGGGTGGGCGCCGGAGATGAGCAGGTCGCGGCGCAGGCTCTGCACGAAATCGCTCTGCTGATCCGGCGCCTCGATATAGGGATGGCTCATCACCGCGGGCAGCGCGGTGTGTCCCTCGAGGTGAAAGCCACAACCCGCGATCAGCGCGGCCCCCAGAGACAGGATGACAGTCGTTACGCGGCGCGTCATGACGGTTGCATCGGATCAGACCACGATGTTGATCAGCTTGCCCGGTACCACGATGGCCTTGCGGACGGGCTTGCCGTCGACGAACCGGGCGACCTGCTCGTCGGCGAGCGCAGCCTGCCGCACGGTGTTCTCGTCCGAGCCGGCCGCGAGGCGGATGCGTCCCCGCAGTTTTCCGTTGACCTGAACGACGTACTCCACCGTATCCTGGACGAGCGCCCCCTCATCGACCGCGGGCCATGGCTCATCCACCACGGCGCGCTCGTGTCCCAGCGCGTGCCACAAGGCATGGCAGACGTGCGGAATGATCGGCGAGAGCATCAGCGTGATGATCTCCAGCGCCTCATGTTGGACCGCGCGTCCACCCTCGGATGCGTCGTCGAACCGGCCGACCGCGTTGAGCAGCTCCATGCCCGCCGCAATGGCGGTGTTGAAGTTGCGCCGGCGGCCGATGTCGTCGGTGGCCTTGGCGAGCGCGTGATGCGCCGCGCGACGCAGCGCCTTCCCGACATCCGACGACGTCCCGGCCGCCGCCCCGGCCGGCAGGCCCTGGCGGACATGCTCGTGAACGGCGCTCCAGAGCCGCCGGATGAATCGCGAGGCGCCCTGCACACCCTCGTCCGACCACTCCAGCGTCTGCTCCGGCGGAGAGGCAAACATGGTGAAGAGGCGGGCCGTATCCGCGCCGAAGCGTGCGATCAGCCCCTCGGGATCCACACCGTTGTTCTCGGATTTGGACATCTTGCCAAGACCACCGTATTCCACCCGGACCGTCTCGCCCTCGGTGGTGGTGGCCTCGAAAATATCGACGCCGTTCTCGCTCCTCGGGCGCACGCCGGCGGGATTGAAATAGCGGCGCCTGCCCTCCGTGGTGGCGCAGGAGTAGATGTGGTTGAGCACCATGCCCTGGGTCAGCAGATTCGTGAACGGCTCGTCGCAGGCCATGAGAGTGAGGTCGCGCATCACCTTGGTCCAGAAGCGCGAATACAACAGATGCAGGATGGCGTGCTCGATGCCACCGATGTACTGATCCACCGGCAGCCAGTAGGCGACGCGCTCGTCCACCATCGCGCGCGCCTGGTCCGGGCAGGTGTAGCGCAGGTAATACCAGGACGAGTCCACGAAGGTGTCCATGGTGTCGGTTTCCCGCCGGGCCGCGCCGCCGCACTTCGGGCACACGCATTGGTAGAACGCGGGAGTCTTGTTGAGCGGGTTGCCGCTGCCGTCGGGCGCCAGGTCCTCGGGCAGGAGCACCGGCAGCTGCTCGTCCGGGACGGGCACTTCGCCGCAGCGCCCGCAGTGGATGAGGGGGATGGGACAGCCCCAGTAGCGCTGGCGTGAAATGCCCCAGTCACGCAGCCGGTACTGAATGCGTCTGCGGCCGAGGCCGCGTTTTTCCAGGGCGGCCGCGATGGCATCGACCGCCGCCCGGAACTCGAGTCCGGAGAACTCGCCGGAATCGACGCTGATGCCGTATTCGGAGTAGGCGGGGTTCCAGGGCGCCTGCACGTGCTCGTACGCGCCGGTCTTCGAACGCACCACGGCCGCGATGCGCAGGTTGTTTTTCAGCGCAAACTCGAAGTCACGCTCGTCGTGGGCGGGCACGCCCATGACAGCACCCTCGCCATAGCTCATGAGCACGTAGTTGGCCACCCAGATCTCGATGGGCTTCCCGGTGAACGGATGCAGCACGTGCAGCCCCGTGGGCATGCCTTTCTTGTCCTGGGTGGCGACATCGGCTTCCATCACGCTGCCGCGCCGGCATTCATCGACGAAGGCGGCAAGCCGCGGGTTGCCCGAGGAGGCGGTGAGCGCGATGGGGTGCTCGGCGGCGATCGCCATGAACGTGACGCCAAACAACGTGTCGGCGCGCGTGGTGAACACTTTCAGCGCCCCGTCCGCGGACAGGGCCGAGCGGGTGTCGGGGGCATAGGGGAAGGCGATCTCGCAGCCCTCGCTGCGGCCGATCCAGTTGGCCTGCATCACCTTCACCCGCTCCGGCCAGCCGGGCAGGCGCTCGAGGTCCCCGAGGAGCTCCTCGGCATAACGGGTGATGTCGAGGTAGTACATCGGAATCTCGCGCTTTTCCACGAGAGCGCCCGTGCGCCAGCCTCGCCCCTCGATCACCTGCTCGTTGGCGAGCACGGTCTGGTCGACGGGATCCCAGTTCACCACGCCCGTCTTGCGGTAGGCGATGCCCTTCTCCAGCATGCGCAGGAACAGCCACTGGTTCCAGCGGTAATAGGACGGATCGCAGGTGGCCAGCTCGCGGCTCCAGTCGATGCCGAAGCCGAGCGACTTCAGCTGCGAGCGCATGTACTCGATGTTCTGACGCGTCCAACGCGCGGGCGGCACCCGGTTGCTCATGGCGGCGTTTTCCGCCGGCAGGCCGAATGCATCCCAACCCATGGGCTGAAGCACGTTGCGGCCCTGCATGCGCATGAACCGGGCGAGCACATCACCGATGGTGTAATTGCGCACGTGTCCCATGTGCAGACGACCCGATGGATACGGCAGCATGGACAGGCAGTAGTACTTCTGCCGCCCCGCGTCCTCGCGCACCTCGAAGGTGCGATGCCGTTCCCAGTAGTCTTGTGCGGCGCGCTCGACGGCGGCCGGATCGTAGATCTCATCCATCAGGAAAATGCCTGGAATCTCTAGCCGTTACTGATATTTGAGCCGCTGGCCGAAGTTTTCGCGAACCACGGAAATACAGGCCCGGAGCGCGACTGATGGGCACCCCGGACAGCCTGCATCCAGAATGTTCGCGGAAAATCGACGCAAGCATAACATGGGCGCGCCGCGCCCCGATCGCAGCCACAGGCTCATGCGCGCCGCCGCCGCATCGCGAGCGCGCCGGCAAGCCCGAGGCACGAGAGGCCCACGGCGAGCCCGTTGCCCACGCGGGCAAAGGGAGTCATCCCCGTCATGGGCGTGACCTGCGAGCGCAGCACGTAAGGCACCATGATGGGGGCCCGCGCGATCACCTGGCCCTGGGGCCCGATGACGCCCGACACGCCGTCATCAGTGGCGACGATCATGTCACGGCCCTCTTCCAGGGCACGCATGCGGGCCATCTGAAACTGCTGGGCGAGCTCGGGGGTGTTGCCGAACCAGGCGTCATCGGTGACATTCAGCAGCGCGTTCGCCTCGGGCAGCATGTGCAGCATGTAGCCGCCGTAAGCCACCTCGTAGCAGACCGTGGGCCCAAGCTCGAGGCCGGCCACGGGCAGGGGCCGCTGGCTGAGGGCCCCGGGGGTGAAGCTCGAGGACGGCAGATTCATCCGCTCGAGCCAGCGGCGCACGAAGCGCGGCAGGGGAATGTATTCCGTGAGCGGCACCAGGTGGACCTTGTCGTACCAGCTCGCCTGGCGGCCGAGCGCCAGGATGGAGTTGTAGTACTCGTAGTGCCCGTCGTGGACGGCGGCGCGCTGCGTGCCGAACACCAACGAGGAGCCGTGCGCGTGCGCCTCGCGATCCAGGCGCGCAACATAGGGCAGGAGATTGTTGATCAGATCGGGCAGCGCCGATTCCGGCCAGACGATGAGCCGGGTGCCGAGCGCCGACTCGGTCAGGCGCTGGTAGCGGGCGAGTATTTTCCGGGACAGGGCGGCCTGCCACTTGTCCTGCTGGGAGATGTTCCCCTGTACGATGGCGACCGGCACCGGCGCGCCCGCCGGATGGGTCCAGGCGATGGTGCCGAGCGCCGCGCAGAGGAGCCACGGCGCCACCAGCACCGCCGTGGCGATGAGACGCACCTTGGGGCTGCCCCGCAACAGCGCCACCAGGGCGCCCGCGCTGATCAGCAGCACCAGGCTGATGCCATAGACACCGCCAATCGGCGCCAGGTGCGCAAGCGCCGTGCCGGTCTGGGTATACCCGAGCGACAGCCACGGGAATCCCGACAGCAGCCAGCCCCGCAGCCATTCGAGAAGCAGCCACACGACCGGCGCCCCGAGCAGCCAGCGCACGGGCCCGGCAGGCAGGAAGCGAACCACCACGTAGCCGGTGAGCGCGTGATACGCGGCCATCAACCCCATCAGCCCGAGCACCACCACCAGCGTGATCCAGATCGGAGCGTGGCCGACGGTATGGATGGCGACGTAGAGCCAGTAGGTCCCGGCGGCGAAGGTGCCGAACCCGAACCAGAATCCGAGCCCGGCCGCGTGGCGCGCCGTGGTGCCATCCCAGAGCGCCATGAGCGCCGCCGGACAGACGATGGCCAGGGGCCACACGCCGAGCGGCGCGAAGGCGCACGCGAGCAGGGCCCCCGCGCCGAGCGCGAGCACCCGGCGCATCAGGGCGGCGCGTCGCGTACGCGCAATCACCGGCCCGCTCAGCGCGCTCTCATTGGCACGCTCATCCACCGCGATGTCCAAGGAGGGCTCGGCGCTCAAACAGCCGACTCCACATCGCGCGGCGCCGCAGTGCCGGCCGGAATCACCACCCGCAGCGCATCGATCCGACGCCGGTCGGCGCGCATGATGCGGAACTCGAATCCCGCGACCGTGAGGGACTCGCCCCGGCGGGGCAGCCGGCCGAACTGGCGCATCAGCAGGCCCGCGACGGTCTCGTACCCCTGCTCCTCGGAGAAGTGTGAGCCGAAGTATTCGTTGAATTCCTCGAGACGGGTGACCCCCCGCACCAGGTACTGACGGTCGGCCTCGCGCCGGATGTTCTGGTCGTCATCGACATCGAACTCATCGTCGATTTCCCCGACGATCTGCTCGATCACGTCCTCGATCGTGATCAGGCCCGCGACGCCCCCGTACTCGTCGACGACGATGGCCATGTGCTGGCGGTTGCCGCGGAACTCCTTGAGCAGCACGTCCAGGCGCTTGGACTCCGGTACGAACACGGCCGGGCGCATGAACTCGCGGATGTCGAACCGCTCCTGCTCGGGCTCGGTGCACAGTCGCAGCAGATCCTTGGCGAGCAGGATCCCGACGATGTCGTCGCGGTCCTCGTCCATGACCGGGAAGCGGGAGTGCCCGGACTCCACCACGGTCGGCAGGATGCGAGTCACCGGGTCGTCGCGCCGCACGTACACCATCTGTGCGCGCGGCACCATGACATCGCGGGCATGCAGGTCCGAGACCGCGAGCACTCCCTCGATCATGCTCAGCGCGTCAGCCTCGAACAGGCCGCGGGCGCGCGCCTCGCGCAGCAGCTGCAACAGATCCTGGCGGTTGCGCGGCTCGGCCCCGAACGCCCGCCACAACCGCTTGAGCCACTGCCGAGTATCCTGGGGTTGTCGCATCAGCGGCTCGAGTAGGGATTGGAGAATCCGAGGCGGCGCAGCACCGCGACCTCGCGTCGCTCCATGCGCCGGGCATCGGACGCAAGCTCGTGGTCGTAACCGATCAGATGAAGCGCTCCGTGCACCACCAGGTGCGCCCAATGCGCGCGCAGCGCCTTGCCCTGCTCGCGCGCCTCGCTGCGCACCACGTGCGCACAGATGACCAGGTCCCCGAGCGGCCGCAAACCGGCGCGTGCCGCGCAAGGCCACTGCGCCGGAAAGGACAGGACGTTGGTCGGCTTGTCCTTGCCGCGGTAGTGGGCATTCAGCCGGCGGCTTTCCGCGGGGCCCACGACACGCACGCCGAGCTCGGCGCCCGAGGCGCGACGCCCGAGCGCGCTGCCGGCCCACAGAACGATATCGCCGGTGCGGGGGGCCCAGCCGCGCACGCGCCGCTGCACATCGACTTGCAGTACAGGCGCGGCGCCCGGGGGCTCGAGCGCTCCGTTGGCGCGGCTCACGAGGGCTCTCCCTTGCGCTCCGCGGCGGTGCGCGATTCGAACGCCTGCACGATGCGCTGCACGAGAGGATGACGCACGACATCACGGGCGTCGAAGAAAGTGAACGCCACCCCCTCGACACCGCGCAACACCTCGATCACGTGACTCAGCCCGGATTGTCGTCCCGCGGGAAGGTCGGTCTGGGTCACATCGCCCGTCACCACGGCCTTTGAGCCGAAGCCGATGCGCGTGAGAAACATCTTCATCTGCTCGATGGTGGTGTTCTGAGCCTCATCGAGGATGATGAAGGAGTCGTTGAGCGAGCGGCCGCGCATGAAGGCGAGCGGCGCCACTTCGATGACATTGCGCTCGATGAAACGCGACACCCGATCGAAGCCGAGCATTTCGTAGAGCGCGTCGTACATGGGCCGCAGATACGGATCGACCTTCTGGGTCAGGTCGCCCGGCAGGAATCCGAGGCGCTCTCCGGCCTCCACCGCCGGGCGCACCAACACGACGCGGCGGATGGCCTCCGCCTGCAGCGCCTCAACGGCACAGGCGACGGCGAGATAGGTTTTACCGGTGCCCGCGGGACCGATGCCGAAGGTGAGATCGGTGCCGCGGATGTGGGCGAGATACTGCCTCTGGTGGTGACCCCGCGCGCGCAGACCACCCCGGGGCACCCGGATGCCCAGGTCCTCGGTCCCGGAGACGGCGCCCGGGCCGGGCGCCTGGCCGGATTCGCGCTCGCGCAGCGCCAGGTGCACCCGCTCGGGCGTCACTTCCTCGTCCTTGGCGAGCGCGAAGAGCTCGCGCAACGTCTCCTCGGCGCTGTCGGCTCGAGCGCCCAACACGCGGAAGCTGTTCCCGCGCCGGCGGATCTCGACATCGAGCCGGGCCTCGAGCAGGCGCAGGTTCTCATCCAGCGGACCGCACAGATTGGCGAGGCGCGCGTTGTCGACCGGCCCGAGGGCGAACTCGCGCGCGGAGTCGGGCAGGGTTACTGGCACAGGCGTCCGCGCAGGCTGTGCGACGAGGCCGTGGTCACGGCGACGTCCGCGAAACGCCCGATGAGCTCCGGGGGACCCGCGAAGTTGATCCAGCGGTTGTTTTCGGTGCGCCCGGCAAGCTCCCGGGCGTCTTTCCTCGCCGGCCGCTCGACCAGGACGCGCTGCACGGTACCGACCATGTGCTCACCGATGGCGTGGGCCTGGTTTTCAAGTTGGACCTGCAACCGCGCAAGCCGGGCCTGTTTGACCTCATGCGGCGTGTCATCGGGCAAGGAGGCCGCCGGCGTCCCGGGACGGCGGCTGTAGAGGAAGCTGAAGGACTGGTCGAGCCCGGTGTCGCGCACCAGCGCAAGTGTCGCCTCGAAGTCGCTCTCGCTCTCCCCGGGGAAGCCGACGATGATGTCGGAGGTAATGCTGATCCCGGGCCGCACGGCGCGGAGCCTGCGGATCTTGTCCTTGAATTCGAGCGAGGTGTAGCCGCGTTTCATCAGTGAGAGCACGCGATCCGAACCGCTCTGCACGGCCAGATGCAGGTGGTTGGCGAGCTTCGGGATGTGGGCAAAGGCCTCGATCAGGCTGTCATCGAACTCCACCGGATGCGAGGTGGTGAAACGGATGCGCTCGATTTCGGGGAGCGCCGCGATGTGATGAATGAGCGTGGCGAGATCCACCACGGCCCCATCCGACATCACTCCCGCGTAGGCATTGACGTTCTGGCCGAGAAGGGTGACTTCGCGAACTCCCTGATCGGCCAGTTGCCGCACTTCCTCGAGCACGGACTCGAACGGGCGGCTGACTTCCTCGCCGCGGGTGTAGGGGACGATGCAGAAGCTGCAGTACTTGCTGCAGCCTTCCATGATGGAGATGTAGGCGGCGGCTCCCTCGACGCGCGGCGCCGGCAGGCGATCGAACTTCTCGATCTCCGGGAAGCTCACGTCCACTTGGGAGCGGCCGGTGCGGCGCAGCTCGGCGATCATCTGCGGCAGCCGGTGCAGGGTCTGGGGCCCAAAGACCAGATCGACGAAGGGTGCGCGCGCGGTGATGGCCTCCCCTTCCTGGCTCGCCACGCAACCGCCGACGCCAATGAGCACGTGGGGACGCCGGCTCTTGACGCTTCGCCATTCCCCCAGCAGCGAGAACACCTTTTCCTGCGCCTTCTCGCGCACAGAGCAGGTGTTCATGAGC
>DAHVQK010000157.1 GCA_027317845.1 Gammaproteobacteria bacterium | reverse complement strand
TTCTATCTGACTTGAAAAGAAGTAGCGAAGTTCGAAAACACCGCGCGGGGTGTGCATGTACTTGCCGGACGTGACGCGCGAGATCGTCGACTCGTGCATGGCGATCGCTTCGGCGATGTCCTTGAGGATCATGGGCCGCATGTACTCTTCGCCGTGCTCGAGGAAGTCCACCTGCCGCTCGACGATGGAACGGGTCACCTTGATCAGGGTCTCGTGGCGGATCTCCAGGCTCTTCAGCAGCCAGCGGGCCTCCTGCAGCTGGGCGCGCAGGCTTGCGTGGCTGCTGTTGCGGCCGAGGAGGCTGGCGTAGCTGTGATTGAGGCGCACGCGCGGCAGGGTGGCGGAGTTGATCTCTACCGCCCAGCCGCGGTCGGTGCGCCGCACGAACACATCGGGGACCACGTACTCCGGTGCCCCGGTGCTCACCGTGGCGCCCGGCCGCGGGTGGCACGAACGCACCAGTGCCAGCGCGCAGGCGAGCTCCTCCTCGGTCGCCCGCAGCTCGCGGCGCAACGCCGCGAGCTCCCGCCCAGCGAGACGCTCGAGGTGATGGCGGGCGATCTCGATGGCGGTGCTCAGGCCCGCCGTCGCCGGGTCGAGCTGCCGCAGCTGCAGCTCGATGCACTCGCCGATGCTGCGCGCTCCGACCCCCGGAGGATCGAGAGCCTGAACTCCCTTGAGCACCGACTCGACCTCGGCTGCATCGCACTGTACGTCGGGCTTGAGGGTATCGGCGATCTCCTGCAGAGGCTCGATCAGATAGCCGTCGTCGCTGATGGCATCCACGATGGCGCGGGAAATGGCCAGCTCGCGGGGGTCGAGCCTGGCGACCTCCAGCTGCCAGAGCAGGTACTCCTGCAGGGACTGGCCCGAGGCGTCCGCGAAGTCCTGCTGGCGCTCCTCATCGTCGCCGCTCCAGGAGGAGTCCGCCGAGCCGCCCTGACCACCCCAGTCGCCCTCGATCACCTCGACGCTCTCGGCGGGCGCTGCGGCCGCTTCCTCCGACTCGCCGGGCTCCGGTGCGGGTGCGGGATCGAGCGCGCCCGGACTTTCGGCCTCCTCCACGGGCTCGAGCATCACATTGGTTTCGAGAAGCTCGCGGATGTGCGCTTGGAGCTCGAGCGCGGGCATCTGCAGAAGCCGGATCGCCTGCTGCAGCTGCGGGGTCATGGTCAATTGCTGACCCAGCTTGAGCTGCAGGGAAGGTTTCAGCATGGTGACATGGATGGCCGTAGCCTTCCTGAATCCTAGCGGATGAAGTCCGGGTCGCCCATGAGGTTTGTCGCGCGCCTCTATAGCCGGAACGACTCGCCCAAGTACACCTCACGCACATGGGGATTGGCAAGAATTTCTTCGGCATTTCCGGCGGCGATCACGGTTCCCTGATTGACGATGTAGGCGCGCTGGCACACCCCGAGCGTTTCGCGCACATTATGGTCGGTGATCAGGACTCCGATGCTCCGGCTGGTGAGCTCCCGGATGATGCGCTGGATATCGAGCACCGAGAGCGGATCGACCCCCGCGAAGGGCTCATCGAGCAGCATGAACCTGGGCTCGGCCGCCAGGGCCCGGGCGATTTCCACCCTGCGTCGCTCGCCTCCCGAAAGCGACAGCCCGAGATTGCGCCGCACGTGCCCGATACGCAGCTCCTCGAGCAGTTCCTCGAGGCGCTGTTCGCGCGCGGCGCGATCGAGGTCGCGGCGCGTCTCGAGAATGGCCATGACATTGTCTTCGACCGACAGCCGGCGGAAGATCGAGGCCTCCTGCGGCAGATACCCGAGTCCGAGCTGGGCCCGACGATGCATGGACAGCGTCGTGATGTCGCGCTCGCCGAGATGGATGCTCCCGGAATCGCAGGGTACGAGTCCCGCGATCATGTAGAAGGCGGTGGTCTTGCCCGCGCCGTTCGGTCCGAGCAGCCCCACGACCTCGCCGCTCGCCACCTCGACGCTCAGGCCCTGAACCACCCTGCGTGAACGGTAGCTCTTCTCGAGACCTGTGGCTTTGAGTGACATCAGCTCGATCTTCCGTGGGGCTGGGCGGACCTCGGTCCCGGAGGGGCTGGAGGCTTCGGTTTGGGCGTCTTATTGCCCGTGCCGGGCGATTGCGGCGTAAGGGTGAGGTGCACGCGCTGTCCGCTGCCGGGCGAACTCGCCTGGATCCGGTCTTTCAGGACATCGTAGGTGATCAGATTGCTGCTGATTTCATTGCGTCCATCCGACAGCCAGGCGTCATCGCTCAGCTGCACGGTCCCCCGGCTGACGTCATAGGTGATCTGACCGGCATGCCCCTGGGTGACTTTGCCGCCCTCGGTCTGCTGCGTGAACTCAGCCGGTTTGCCCGTGGCGGTCGCCCGGGTGATGCGATTGTCCTCGACGTCCACAATCGCGGTGTCCGCGTTCAGGGTGCCATGGGGCGGCGCCTGGATGTGTACGTTGCCCTTCAGAGTCCATTGGCTCTGCTGCCGGGACTGGCCCACCGTGGTACGGGCGCGGTCGGCCCGCACGAGGATATTGCCCTGGGCAATCAGCACCTTCCGGTACACCACCGTCTGAGTCTTGTAGTCCACGTCCACGGAAGCCGCATTGACCGTAATGGGTTGCCGGGACAGCGTGGGGAGCTTCGCCGCCGCCGGGCCGGCGGCACGGCCCGCGGCCGTGTGCACCGCGGGCTGCGCCCCTGCGGCGCCGATTCCAGCAAGAGCGAGGCCGAGCAGCAGGCGTTTAGCGCGAAGGGGTGACGATGGCATGCACTGAGGATTCTAACTGCAGTCGATGGGCCTTCAAATCCGCGACCAGGCCCAGGGCGTCGAGCCTTTGACCGGACCAGGTGAGCGTGACCGGATCGGCGGTACTGACGATATCGGAGCGGCTGTCGAACGACAGGGCATCGGTGGCGATCCGGATGGGCGCACTCGATCCGGGGATGGTCGCCGACACCTGCACGTGACCGGTCAGGTCGATCTGGCTCGTGCCGCGCAGCAGCTCGCCTTGTTCGGAGGTGGCCGTCCACCGTTCGCCACCGTTCTGGAAGCTCATGCTGACCTGGCTGAGCTGCACCTGGTCCGCGTTCGGCAGCTGGCGGATGGTGGCGGCATTGAGCGTGTAGAGCGGCAGTCCGGTGGGGCCGGTCTGCACGAGTTGGGCGTCGCGCGCCGAATACCCTTCATCCGGGGTCGCCTGCTGCACGGTGGTCGCCTGCGGCGCTGCGTTCTGACGCGCCAGCAGCAGCGAACCGATGATCACGGCCGCAACGGTCAGGATGGCGAAGATCCGGTAGATCACGCGGGCTGGACGGCGCGGCGGGCGGCCAACAGATAGTCGCAGACTTCGCGCACGGCGCCCTGTCCGCCCGGTAAGGCCGTGACGATGTGCGCGGCCCGCCGGGCGTCCTGGTGTGCATCCGCGACGGCGAAAGCCAGCCCCGCCTCGCGCATCAGAGGGACATCGGGCGTATCGTCGCCGATGCACGCGCAGGCGGCGGCACTCAGCTCGAGTCGCGTGCATAGCGCGCGAAACGCGGCCAGCTTGTCACTCACGCCCTGCAGGACGTGACGTATCCCCAATTCGCGGCATCGCCGGCTCGTCATCAGCGAGCGCCGTCCCGAGATCACCGCCACGGTGAGGCCGGCTGCGGCCACCTGCTTCAGTCCGGCTCCGTCGCGGACGTGAAAGACTTTCTGCGCCTCTCCGCGCGGACCGAAATAGAGTCGCCCGTCGGTGAGCACTCCATCGACATCGAGCACCAGCAGGCGGATCCGCGCGGCCTTGCGCGCCGGGCCGTGGCCCCGGGGCGCGGGGCTGGTCCCGAGCAGAATCGTTCCGGAGGATCTTGTCATCGTAAGCGACCGGCGGCTCAGACCACACCGGCGCGGAACAGATCGTGGACGTTGAGCGCCCCGACCAGCCGGCCTTGCTCATCGGCCACCGGCAGCGCGGTGATGCGATGCACTTCCATCAGATGCACGGCCTCGGCGGCCAGCTCCTGCGGCCCGATGGTCTTGCCGGGGGAGGTCATCACTTCGCGCATGGAAGCGGTATGCACATCGGTGTGCCGGTCGAGCGCGCGTCGCAGATCTCCGTCGGTGAACACGCCGAGAATGCGCTCATTCTCGTCCACGATCACCGTCATGCCGAGGCCCTTGCGCGACATCTCGAGCAAGCCTTCGCCCAGGCCCGTGTCGGGGCGGACCCGCGGCAGCGCCTCGCCCGTGTGCATGAGCTCTGCCACGCGCAGCAGCAATTGCCGGCCGAGGGTGCCGCCGGGATGTGAGCGCGCGAAGTCCTGCCTGGTGAATCCTCGCGCTTCCAACACCGCCACGGCCAGTGCATCACCCATCGCGAGAGCCGCAGTGGTGCTCGCTGTGGGCGCGAGGTTGAGGGGGCAGGCCTCCTCGGACACGCTGACATCGAGGATGGCCGCGGCTGCGCGGCCTAAGGTGGAGTCCGGCCTGCCGACCATGGCGATCAGCGGCACGGCCAGGCGCGTCAGGTGCGGCAGCAGCAGCAGCACCTCGGGCGTCTCGCCCGAATTGGACAGCGCGAGCACCACGTCGGTGCGCGTAATCATGCCGAGGTCGCCGTGGCTGGCCTCGGCCGGGTGGAGAAAAAACGACGGGCTTCCGGTGCTGGCGAGCGTCGCGGCGATCTTGCGCGCGACGTGGCCCGATTTGCCCATGCCCGTGACGACCACTCGTCCCTGGCAGAGCAGGCAGAGCCGGCAGGCGGCCGCGAACCGCCCATCCAGGCGATCGAGCAGGGACTCGACGGCGCGCGCCTCGATCGAGAGGGCGCGTTGCGCGGTCGCGAGCAGGTCGCGATCGGGGAAGATGGGGGCGGCTCGGGTCATGACCGGGCAATTGTAGCAATTCCGACAAATTCACCGGTCATGCTTGCGGCAACGGGTTATCGCGCGCGCGCCTCCCTGGTCGATTAATATCCCTTCCCATGAATCCAGAGGAAGTCGCGCGGCTGATCCGTGCCGGCCTGCCCGGAGCCGATGTCCGGGTGCTATCGGAAGACCAGACTCACTTCTCGGCGCGCATCGTGGCCGAGCAGTTCGCGGGCCTTCGCAGCGTCGCCCGCCACCAGATGGTGTATCGGACGCTCGGGGAGCGGATGGGGCGCGAGATCCACGCGCTGTCCATCGAGGCGCTGACCCCGGCTGAAGCCGGAGGCTGACGTGGACAAGCTACAGATCCAGGGCGGTGTGCCCCTCGAAGGCGAAGTGCGCATCTCGGGCGCGAAGAACGCCACTTTGCCGATCCTCGCGGGCGCGCTGCTCGCCGATGGCCCGGTCATGGTCGCCAATGTGCCACACCTGAAGGACGTCACTACCACGGTGGAGCTGCTGGGCGGCATGGGCGCGACCGTCACGATCGATGAGCGCATGCGCATCGAGGTCGACCCGACGACGGTGCGCGACTACTCGGCGCCCTACGAGCTCGTCAAGACCATGCGAGCCTCCATCCTGGTGCTCGGCCCGCTGGTGGCCCGCTACGGGCGGGCCGACGTATCCCTGCCGGGCGGCTGCGCCATCGGAGCGCGTCCCGTCAATATCCACGTGGCGGGACTGCAGGCGCTCGGGGCGGATATCACGATCGAGGGGGGATACATCCGGGCGCGTTCCGGGCGGTTGCGTGGTGCGAGGCTGGTGCTCGACACGGTGACCGTGACCGGCACCGAGAACCTGATGATGGCGGCGACGCTGGCCGAGGGCGAGACGGTCATCGAGAATGCCGCCCGGGAGCCCGAGGTGGTCGACCTGGCTGAGTTCCTGATCGCAATGGGGGCGAAGATCCACGGCGCCGGCACCGACAAGATCGTGGTCGAAGGCGTCGAGCGTTTGCGCGGCACCAGCTACGAGGTGCTTCCGGATCGGATCGAAAGCGGAACGTATCTGGTGGCCGGGGCCATCACCGGCGGGCACGTGCGCATCAAGAACACGCGCCCGGACCATCTGGACGCAGTGCTCGTGAAGCTTCAGGAAGCCGGCGCCAGGATCGGTGTGGGTGAGAACTGGGTCGAGGTGGACATGCGCGGCAGGCGGCCGCGCGCGGTCGATGTGCGCACCGCGCCGTATCCGGCGTTTCCGACAGATATGCAGGCGCAGTTCGCGGCTCTCAACACCGTGGCCGATGGGGTGGGCACCATCATCGAGACGATCTTCGAGAACCGCTTCATGCACATGCTGGAGATGCGCCGGCTGGGCGCGGAGATCCGGCTCGAAGGTAACACGGCGATCATCCATGGCGTGGATCGCCTCACGGCAGCCCCCGTCATGGCGACGGACCTGCGCGCCTCGGCCAGCCTGGTGCTGGCGGGGCTGGTGGCGGAAGGGCGCACCGAGGTCGAGCGCATCTACCACATCGATCGGGGCTACGAGGCCATCGAGGAGAAGCTGGCGCAACTGGGCGCGCAGATCAAGCGGGTTCCGAACTGACCGCGAGAGGCACACACGCTCGCGGAGGCAACTGACGGAGGGCGTAGCGTATGCGGATTGGCATGATCGGACTGGGGCGGATGGGCGCCTACATGGTGCGGCGCTTGATCGAGGGTGGTCACGAGTGCGTCGCATTTGACAGGTCAGCGACGGCGGTGCAGGCCGCGGCCGCCGTAGGGGCGATCGGCGCGTCCTCGCCCGCGGAATTGATCGAGAAGCTGGCGCCGCCGCGGGCGGTGTGGGTCATGGTGCCGGCGGCGGCCGTCGATGCCGTGATCGCGCAGTTGCGGCCGTTGATGGAAACCGGTGACGTGCTCATCGACGGCGGCAATTCCCACTACTCGGACGACATCCGCCGCTCCGAGGAGCTGCGTCCGGCCGGCATCCACTACCTGGATGTCGGCACGAGCGGCGGCGTGCTCGGATTCGAGCAGGGTTACTGTCTCATGGTCGGCGGCGACAAGCCGGTTTTCGACTCCCTGGAGCCGATCTTCGCCACGCTTTCACCGGGTGGGAGGATTCCGGCCGGCGGGGCCCGGCGCGTGGCCGACGATACCGCGCCCATGGGCTATCTGCACTGCGGACCGAGTGGCGCCGGGCATTTCGTGAAAATGGTGCACAACGGCATCGAGTACGGTGTGATGGCCGCGTACGCCGAGGGACTCAGTGTCCTGCAGCACGCCGACGCCGGCCTGCGTTCGCGGGAATCGGACGCGGAGACCGCCCCGCTCGCGCACCCGCGCCTGTTCCAGTACCGGCTCGACATTGCCGCCATCACGGAAGTCTGGCGTCACGGCAGCATCATTTCCTCGCGGCTGCTGGATCTGACGGCCAAGGCGCTGGCCGCGGACCCGGCGCTCGCGGGCTTCGGTGGACGAGTGTCCGACTCGGGGGAGGGACGCTGGACCGTGCAGGCCGCCATCGAGATGGGCGTGCCGGCTCATGTCCTGAGCGCGGCGCTCTATGCGCGCTTCGAGTCGCGCGGCAGCGGCGAATTCGCCGACAAAGTACTCTCGGCCATGCGTCTCGGGTTCGGCGGGCATGTGGAGAAGAAGGCCTAGTTGGGCGACCCGCCCGCGCAGGGCGGGTTGCTCGGGAAAACCCGTCGCGAAAATCACCCCCACGGTCGCGTTGCGGCGCGACCGCAGCGTGTTCGGCGGCGGGCTCGGGCCGGGCTAGCGCGCGGCCTTCTCGGACACGTTGCCGATCATCGGTAGTACGCCCTTGCCGCCGACCACCTCGGGCAGGCGGCCGTCCCACCTGGCGATCGCCTGCTGCTGGATGATCTCCGGTGTCAGCGTCAGCTGCAGGAGCTTCTGCGCCTGGGACTGCGCGGTTGCCTCGACGACTCTCTGCTGCGCCAGCACCCTGGCCCGCTGCAGCTCATATTGAGCCTGCAACGCGCGCTGCTGAGCGACCTGTTTCTGTTCGATCGCCGCGGCGTACTGGGCGCTGAAATGGAAGTCGGTGATGTTGACCGCATCGACCACGACACGAAAAGGCCGCAGCGCGGAGCGGATCTGCGTCTCGATCTCCCCGCGCACCCTGTCGCGCTCCACGATCAGGTCCTCAGCGTTGTAATGCGCGGTCACCGCCTTGACGGCATTGCTGATCGCCGGCTGGATGATCTTGTAGATGAGCGCCCGCTCGCTGCCGACGTGCTGATACACCCACTCGGCATCGGCCGGCAGGATGTGCCAGTTCGTGGCGACGGTGGTGGAGACGTCCTGCAGGTCCAGGCTGGCGGCGGTTTCGCTCGCCTGCGAGTTCTGTACCTGCACGTCCATCCGGGCGACCGTCTGCACGAATGGCGCCTTGAGGTGCAGTCCCGGGTCGAGCACACCGTGGTGCACCGCCCCGAAGGTCATGAGCACGCCGCGCTGACCGGGCCCGATCTGCACGAAGGCGCCTCCGAGCACGATCAACAGGATGACGACAACGACGCCGATCGCGATGAGCCGCCCGTTGGGGTAGGGCAGGGGAGGGACTCTGGCGTTCACGCGGACTCCTCGAGGGCAGAGAGAATTTGTTCGCGGCGCTTGCAGAGCGTCTGGATGCCGCCCGTCTCGAGCGCCTGTGCGGTCTGTGCGATGACCGTGGCGGCATCGAGCCGGAGCACCTCATCGCGCAGCGCCACGATGGCCGACACCAGGTCGCTGTCAACCGCGACCAGCTTCTCGAGCGCATCGCGCTCGGAACGGTGGCGCTGGTGGATCCTGTCCATCTCCGGGACCGGCGCGGTGCGGATCGCGGTCTCGAGGGTCTCGATCCCGCGCTGCTGCCGCTGCAATGCCTGCGCCGTTGCCACGGCGGTCGGGTCGGGGAAGGGATGCTCCCGCGTCGGCGCCGGCAGATGCTCGCGCCGGAATGCGGCCTCGAGCGAAGCGAGGTGCGCGCGGCACTCTCCGAGCAGCTCGCTCAGCTTGCCGCGGATCAGAAGATCGTCGGCCCGCAGCTGGTTTTCCCGGCGGTAGAAGTTGTAACCCCAGCCGTAGAACAGGTTCGACAGCAGCCGCTTGCCGGCCCCGGCCGCCTCGATCGGATTGGGGGTGGATTTCATCTCCATGCGATTGCCTCCGAAGACACAGCGCGCGACCGGCCGCGGCCCTCAGCGCTCGCCCTTCGGGGCGGGCACAGCGCCCACGGGCCCGGTCGCGCCGGGTATGGGGAAGGTGCCCATGGTTGCCCCGCCGATGAAGAACGGCTGTCCGACGGCGGCATTCGGCGCCGACACGAGACCCCTTTCGGCCATTTTCAATGCGACGTAGTAACGGACCGCATCGAGCTCCGAGAGCCCGAAGGCGCGCAGGGAGATGAGCTCGCGCATGCGCTCGTCCTTCGGGAGGATGAGCACCTTCGCGTCGTTCAGGGTAATGCCGTACACGCCGAGGAAGGTGGCGAGGTGCTCCTTCACGAGCTCCACGATCTAGTGGATGTGCTCGTTGATTTTCTCCATGGGTGTGACCTGGACCACCTGGTTGATCGCCTGCTCGACCACCGGCCCGGCATAGCTCGCCACCTCGTCGGTGCCGATGAAGTGCTTGGCGAAGGGCATGTGGGTGATGAGCTTCAGGGCGCCCTCCTTGGTGTCGACGTGCACGTAGTACTCGACCTGATAGGACATCTCGGCCATCTCGGCCGAGGTGGCGAGCCCGGTGTTGCGCACCAGGAGCTTGGCGCGGTTCACATAGAGCACCTCGTACTGCCACGGTGACTGGCCGCCGAAAAAGCCGGTCACGAAGCTTCCGAGCAACGGCTTGTCGGGCGTCTGGATCGGGTATTGCCCCGTGTCATAGACCCCGAGCACGGCCCCGCGCGACTTGAGCACCGCCAGATGATTGGCCTCGACGGTGAGCAGGCTCCCCGAGACGAGGTTCTGGTCGGGGTAGTGGAACGCCAGGACGGTGGGTCCCATCACATCCGTGCCGTCGGCGTTCAGGGTCGAGACGACCTGTCGGGTCAAGGCCATGTGCGGCTCCTATCGGTTTTCGGGGATTCCAGGACGACCGAGTTTGCGCCCGTGCACGTGACTTTTTCCAGTCGCCGGACGCGCTGGCCGCACCGGCCGCCGCAGACTTCGAGTCCTGTTGCCGCTCCCGTGCCGTTTCGGCCGGCTCACTCGTCTATAGGAACCAGGAGATTGGCGCGCCCGAGCTGGTCCTCGACGCGCCGATCGAGACCGTCGTCCAGGGAGGGACGCGGCTCGAGCGGGGAAGTAAGAACAAGAAGCAAGTGGACGCCGTGCGGCTCGCCACCCGGAGTGTCTCCCGGCGCGGTGATGTTGCACGGTGTCCCGGATGCGCCGCCCGGCTCCGCCCTCCAGACCGCGCGCGAGCCGGCTGCCGCGGATTCACCATGGGAGCATTGGGCGTATGATCCGTGCCACTCCGGCTGTACGGGAAACGAGGTAAGCGCATGCGATTCAGGCAGACGATGCGATGGGGACTGCTGGTGGGCGCGGTCGCCGCCGCGCAGGCCATGGCCGCGGGAGCGCCGATGGTCACCCGTGCCACGCTGGACAATGGCCTCAGGGTCGTCATCGTGCGCGATACCCTGGCGCCGGTGGTGTCCGTGCAGACAAACTACCTGGTCGGCTCGGACGAGACGCCGAAGGGGTTCCCGGGCACCGCCCATGCGGTCGAGCACATGATGTTCCGGGGCAGCCCCGGGCTCACCGCCGACCAGCTCGCCGCCGTCACCGCCAATATGGGCGGCGCCTTCGATGCCGAGACTTCCTTCAGCACCACCAAGTACTTCTTCGTGCTGCCTTCGCAGGATCTCGATGTGGCGCTGCACATCGCGGCGATCCGCATGCGCGCGGTGGACATGGCGCAGAGCCAGTGGAAACTCGAGCGCGACGCCATCGAGCAGGAGGTCTCGCGGGACCTCTCCAGTCCCGACTTCAAGTTCTTCACCGAGCTCATGGGCCAGCTGTTCGCGGGGACTCCCTACGCGCATACGCCGCTCGGAACCCGGCCATCGTTCAACAAGACGACGGCGGCGCTGCTCAAGCGCTTCCACGACCAATGGTACGTGCCGAACAATGCCATCCTGGTGATCGCCGGAGACGTGAATCCCAGGACGACCCTGGCGGAAGTGAGGCGGCTGTTCGCCGGCATTCCCCGCCGAGCGCTGCCCGCACGGCCCGTCTATCACTTCCAGGCGGTGACGGCGCGCACTTACCGCGCGCCGACGGATAGCCCTTACGGCACGGTGTATCTGACCTACCGCATGCCCGGTGTGCGCTCGAAGGAGTATGCGGTCGCGCGGGTGCTCTGCGACGCGCTGGCCTCCAAGCGCGCCGCGCTGTTCGGCTTGGGCATGACGGGCAAGGCGCTGTATGGGACTTTCGTCTCCTACCTTCTGCCTGAGGCCGGTCTCGGGGCGGCCGTGGGCGTCTTTCCTCGCGGCGCCGATCCGCAGCCGGTGCTGCAGGCCATGCAGGCCATCATGGCCGAGGCGGCCCGCAAGGGCATCGATCCCGCGCTGGTGGAAGCGGCCAAGCAACAGGCCATCGCGCAACTGGAGTTTCAGAAGAATTCGGTCAATGGCCTCGCCGACTCGTGGTCGGATGCCCTGGCCGTCGACGGCTTGTCCTCGCCCGAGGCGATGAAGGCGCGGATCGAGGCCGTCACGCCCGCGGAGGTGGACAGCCTGGCGCGTGCCAGTTTCAATCCCGCTCACGCGTTCACCGCGATTCTGACGCCGCAAAGCTCCGGCAAGCCCGTATCGAGCAAGGGCTTCGGGGGCGCCGAGAGTTTCGCGGCCAATCCGAGCAAGCCCGTCGAGATGCCCCGCTGGGCCGTCAAGGCGTTCGCCAGGCTGCCGACGCCGCGCTCGCAGCTGCATCCGACGCTCTATGTCCTGCCCAACGGATTGAAGCTGGTGGTGCAGCCCGAAGCGGTCAGCGACACGGTGCAGGTGCTCGGCAAGGTGCGGACCAACTCCGACCTGCAGGCGCCGAAGGGCGAGAAGGGCGTGGGCGAGGTGCTCGACAGCCTGTTCCAGTTCGGTAGCACCCACCTCAATCGTCTGCAGTTCCAGGCGGCGCTGGACACCATCACGGCCACCGAGCATGCGGGCACGGAGTTCTCGCTCAGCGTGCCGGCGAAGTATTTCGCGCGGGGCATGGCCTTGCTGGCGGACAACGAGCTGCATCCGGCGCTCTCGCCGCAGGCGTTCACGTACATGCAGCACAACGAGGCGGGCAGCTGGCGCGGCCAGGTCCACTCGCCGGGATTTCTCAACGACATCGGCCTCGAGAAGCTGCTGGTGCCCGCGGGCGACCCGTCGCTGCGCTATCCGACGCCGCAGAGCGTCATGAGCCTGACGCTCGCCAAGGTGCAGCGCTACTACGCCAACGTCTTCCGGCCCGACATGACCACCATCGTCGTGGTGGGGAAGGTGACCCCGGCCGAGGCGATGTGGGTGGCGGCCAAGACCTTCGGCGGCTGGCTGGCGACAGGGCCGAAACCGGAGGTCGATTATGCGCCCGTGTCGCTCAACAAGGCCGGAGGCCTGCATACGCCCGACAGCAGCGCGGTCCAGGACAGCGCACGCCTGGCCGAGCTGATCCCGGTCACCCGCGAGAGCCCGGCGCGCTACGCGCTGCGCCTCGGCAACCAGGTGCTGGGCGGGGGCTTCTATGCCTCGTGGCTCTACCACGATCTGCGTGAGAAGGCCGGGCTCGTCTACTACGTCGGGACCCATTTCAGTCTGGACAAGCACCGCGGCCGCTACACCGTCTCCTATGGGTGCGATCCCGACAAGGTGTTTCCGGCCCGCGATCTCATCCTGAAGGATCTCGAGCGGATGCAAAGCGGCAATTTGCCCGCTGCGGATCTCAAGCGTGCCAAGGGCATCCTGCTGCGCAGCATCCCCTTGAGCGAGTCGAGCTTCGGCGGGATCGGCGGCCAGCTGCTGACCTACGCCTCACGCGGCGAGCCGCTCGATGAGAACGTCATCGCGGGGCGGCACTATCGCTCGCTCACGGCCGCGCAGGTGCAGCAGGCGTATCGCAAATATATCGACCTCAAGCGCTTCGTCCTCGCGGTGAAGGGACCGAAACCCACCACCTGAGGGGGCCGGAGCAGGCGGGACGCGGGGCCCTTCGGGGCCCCGCACGGGGGAACTCCGCGCAACGCCAGATGCCGACACCCCGGCGCGCCGCGAAGCGGTCAGGCGGCGCTGCCGTGCTCGGCGGGCTCCTCCACCCACAACTCGATCCGCGCACAGCCCTGCGTGGCCGCAACGGCGACGATGGAGGGGTCCTCTCGCTCGAGGCCCTCGATGGCTGCCTGCTTGCCGCCTCCCGCGATGACGAACATTGGCTCGGTCACGTGCGAGAGGAATTCCGGCGTGACGCTGATGCCGGCGAGTCCGTCGGGACGCTGCACGGCAATGGCCAGCCTGCCACGGGCTCTGTGCAGATCCTCGCCGCGGAAGAGGGATGCGGTGTGTCCATCGGCGCCGAGACCGAGCATGCCGAGACCGATCTTCACGCCGCGCTCGAGCAGCTGCCGCAGGCGATGCTCGTAATCGAGGGCAGCTTCTTCCAGCGGCAGCTCCGTGCGCACCCGCAGCACCTGCTCCTGCGGTAGGCGCAAAGCCTCGAGCAGGGGCTGCGAGGCGTGGAAGTTGCTGGCCTCGGAGCTGGAAGGAACGTAGCGATCGTCGGAGAAGAGCAGGTGGAGCGTCTGGCGTGGGAGGTCCGATTGCCGGCCGAGGCGCGCCGCGAGCTGCCGGTATGCCGGGAGCGGCGTATGTCCGCCCGAGAGCATGACCGCGAGGTGGCCCGGGGCGGCTTCGAGCAGGGCCTGCTCGAGGCGCGCCGCGAGTGCCGCGTCGAGTGCGTCCCGGGACGGGAATCTGCGGATCTGGAGACGGTTCATCGCGTGTCTTCCTGGTGTCACAAGCCGGTGGGCTGCTCTTTCACTTTCACCGTCACGGTCTGCGTGCCGGTGCCGCGCTGCACGCTGATCCTAAGGGTCGAGCCCGGCTTCTGGCTGGCGATGCGCACGAGTGCCCCTTCAGCCGAGTGCACCGGCGTGCCGTTGATGGCCAGGATCAGGTCCCCGCGCGTGAGGCCCGCCTTCTGGGCGGGACTTCCCACGTAGAGATTGATGATCACCACGCCGCCGTGCGCGAGCCCTGCCTGGCGGGCCTGGCCCTCGGAAACGTCTTCGGGCACGATGCCGATCCAGCCGCGAATCACCTTGCCGTACTTGATGATGTCGCGCAGCACCCCGCGCACCATGTCGACCGGGATGGCGAAACCGATGCCTTCCACCCCCAGGCTCTTGGCGGCGATCGCGGTGTTGATGCCGATCAGCTGGCCATTGGAGTTCACGAGCGCGCCGCCGGAGTTGCCGAAATTGATCGGCGCATCGGTCTGGATGAAGTCCTCGAAGGTCGAGATGCCGAGGTCGGCCCGTCCGGTGGCACTCACGATGCCGTGCGTCACCGTCTGCGAGAGGCCGAGCGGATTGCCGATCGCGAGCACGACGTCCCCGACACGCAGCTCGTCCGAGCGCCCGAAGGGGATCACGGGCAGATTCGGCAGGTTGATCTGCAGCACCGCAAGGTCGGTGTCGGGGTCGACGCCGACGATGCGCGGCACGGCGACCCGCCCGTCCGCCAGCTGCACGCGGATGGCGGCCGCATTGGCGATGACGTGGTAATTCGTGACGATGTGGCCCTGCGCGTCCACGATCACACCCGAGCCGAGGCTGCGCTGGATGCGCTGACGATATTCAGGCAGCAGATTGCCGAACAAACCGCCGAAGGGAAAGGGATTGACCTGCTCGGTGACCACCCGGGCGGTGTATATATTGACGACCGCCGGCGCGGCGCGCTGCACGGCGGAGGCGTAGCTCACCAGCGCCGGGGGTTCGCGGCGGGCCGGCGCGCCCGGCGCCGGGACGGTCGCGGGCGGGGCCGGTCGGGCCGGGGAGCCGCCCGGACCTCGGATGAGGCTCGGGTGCAGCGCGACGACCACGAACGCGAGCGCCAATCCACCGACGATGGAGCCGGCAATGAACGTCAACCCCCGACCCAGTCGCTGCAGCATGCTTCGTCCTCCTGATGTGTATAATGCACCGACCCCCGACGAGCCGGAAACTGCACGATGCGCCTGATGAAGGCGCGCGATGAGGGAGACTCAAACGCAGCGCCGGGGGTTGAGTGGGGAAATTGGGAGGCTCTTCCGATGACCGAATGTAATGTGGCCCGTGAAGCGGCCGTTCCCGAGGGGGGTGCCTGATGGCTGTGAACGACCCTGCCCGCCAGCGTGCGGCCGAGCCGGCGCGTGCGAAGAAGGGCTTGTGGGCGTGGATCAACGAACGCCTGCCGGTCGATGAGTTCTTCAGGCACGAGCTGACCGAGTATTTCGCGCCGAAGAACTTCAACATCTGGTATTTCTTCGGGTCGCTCGCGCTGCTCGTGCTGGTGATGCAGATCCTCACCGGGATCTTCCTCACCATGTACTATCACCCGACCGCCTCGGGCGCCTACGCCTCGGTGCAATTCATCATGCGCGAGGTGAGCTGGGGCTGGCTCATCCGCTACATGCACTCGACCGGCGCGTCTTTCTTCTTCATTGTCGTTTACCTGCACATGTTCCGCGGCCTGCTGTACGGCTCGTACCGCCGGCCACGCGAGCTCCTGTGGGTGATCGGCATGGTGGTGTACATGGCGCTGATGGCCGAGGCCTTCATGGGCTACGTGCTGCCCTGGGGCAACATGTCCTACTGGGGCGCGCAGGTGATCATCAACCTTTTCGGCACCATACCGGCCATCGGTCCGGCGCTCACCCAGTGGATCCGCGGTGACTACGGCATCTCGGGCGCGACGCTCAACCGGCTGTTCGCGCTGCATGTGGCGGCCGTGCCCATCGTGCTGCTGCTGCTGGTGGGATTGCACCTGGTCGCGCTGCACCGCGTGGGCTCGAACAACCCCGATGGCATCGAGATCAAGGACCACCCGGGACCGGACGGCAAGCCGCTCGA